>NZ_JBSICD010000110.1:0-253 GCF_058246155.1 Providencia sp. UF-183
TGCTTTAGCAAATGATGCAACTATTAGATTGGCAGAGAAAAGGGATATGATTGATGGAGGATACGAAAGTAGGCTTCCATTAAGTGCTCAGCTAGAGTCAACCAAACGAAGAATTTTACATACAATTAATTTAGCTGATGAAACTAAAATTGTCGGGAATAGATTTCAGTCGAATTTTTGGGATAGCGCGGTAGAGAATTCTTGGATCAGTGTTTCTGCTCCAACATCAGTTGGGAAATCTTTTGTCTTGGAG
>NZ_JBSICD010000111.1:0-253 GCF_058246155.1 Providencia sp. UF-183
CCTCATTACGCGCCGCCACGGTGCAATTCCAGCATCATGCGAATGACAAGAATTACAACCTGTCGACCATGGAACGCTTTATCGCGGAAGCGGCCGAACAACAGATACAGCTGCTGGCCTTCCCGGAAATGTGCGTCACCGGCTATTGGCACGTGCGCCATCTGTCCGACGCCGAAGTGCGGGCGCTGGCGGAGCCGATCGTGAGCAGCCCTTCGCTGGCGCGCATTCGCCCGCTGGCTGAGCGTTACAACAT
>NZ_JBSICD010000112.1:0-252 GCF_058246155.1 Providencia sp. UF-183
GTGTTTACTTGTTTTTTATTTGATTCATAAAGAATGTCTGCTTGGGCTTGGGCTTGGGCTTGGGCTTGGAATGCGGTCATGCTCCTGAGAGGGTATCGAATTCTGCCGAAAGATAACGAGAAGCCACCCAAGCGCGATGCCACGTTCACCCCCAGGAAAAGGTGATGCTGCAGTTAACCCTTCATCGCTCAAGAGGCGCACATACCGTTTTCTCTTCATGCGTGAACCATTGAGCTGTATTATGCGTTTTGT
>NZ_JBSICD010000113.1:0-251 GCF_058246155.1 Providencia sp. UF-183
GTCTAGAACGATCTCTTAATAGGATTCTTGGTTGAAACGTGATTTTGTCGTCACATTTGTAGATTAAGAACAAAGTAAGGATTGCGTCAGGAGGACCCTGAATCCTTTTCCTGCCAAATCGGAAGCAAGGCTTTTGGGGAACCAATCATAAGAGTATAATGGAATTGGTACCCCTGCGCGGTCCCCTAAATAGGTATATACAAGTTCGAGAATTTTGGCCTGAATATGGAATGCTTACAGAGCCAATTACT
>NZ_JBSICD010000017.1:0-114518 GCF_058246155.1 Providencia sp. UF-183
TATCCTCATTTTGCCGCCTAGCCACAGCGCGAATGATTTAGAAAATTAAATGGTTGTTATCCTTCATGCGGTGGGGGGTTGGCTGTACTCGGCTACTTGGGTCACATATTTATGTATGCTTCCCATTGCCGCCTAGCCACCACTTGAACTATTCAGGTAATTGAATTACCGCATCAATTCTGGTTATCAATCTTTTCAATTAGCTGATAAACGGCATTAATGCGGTCAGGGATCGGATACCATTTATTGGCAAGGAGCACCACCGCGACTTGCTCTTCAGGGATAAATACCGCGTAAGTGGCAAAGCCATTGGTTGAGCCCGTTTTATTATAAAAAGCACGGGTTTCTGGTGGTAATGCGGGCTGAATAGCGTCCACTTTTTGTGGCTGTAATGCCATCTCATCGCGGTTGCCTTGCTGTAATTGCGAAAGCGATACTGGCCATGGGTAGCTTTCCCACATCATATCTTGTACAAATGAATCGGTTAAATATAACCCAGTATGGGTATCTTCCACCGCTTCTTGCCACGATTTTGCCACTTTTACCGTTTGCATATTAATTTCAAGAAAACGAATTAAATCCTTCGCGTTTGATTTTAAACCATAAGCTTGCGCATCTAAAATTTGCGGAGTGACTCGTACAGGTTGGTCTTTTTTATTGTAGCCTTGTGCATAATTTTTTTGCTGGTTCTTTGGCACATGAATATACGTGTGCTTGAGGCCAAGGGAAGGCAGCATCAATTTTTCCATGGCTTGTTCGAAAGGCATTTTTAACTGTTTTGCTGTCACAATACCTAATAAACCGGTCCCTAAATTAGAGTATGAACGAAACTGGCCAATCGCTTTTTCAGGGATCCAATTTTGGTAATAATGGGTTAATTCCGTTAAATTTGTAATTGTATCAGGAACAAACAAGGATAAACCTGATGTATGGGTTGCAAGGTTCATTACCGTAATATGGTCAAATGCAGAGCCTTTTAATTCAGGCAGATAGTGGCTTACTTTTTGTGAAAAATCTAATTTACCCTGTACTTGTGCATAAGCAGCCAAAGTCGCGGTGAAGGTTTTAGACAAAGAGCCAATTTCAAATAGTGTATTATCGTTGACAGGTTCTTGGTTTTGTTTGGATTGTACGCCATAGTGGTAAATATAGCGTTTGCCCTCCATAGAGATAGCAACGGACATCCCCGGAATACCTTGTTGTTTCATCAACGGTTTAATGATGCTATCGACATCCTGTTGGCTTAATGCGTTCGCTGAAAGAGTTGTAAAAGCCAAACTAAGAGCGACAAAAATCCGCCCCTGACGAAGAATATTTTTCATAGAGTTGTCCAATTAAGTAAAAGTTTAAGTTATTGCTAACCGATTTTGAAAAGTACTTCTGTGTGACGGATAACTGCCGTAATATCACAATTACCCCGCTCAAGTAGTTATTGAGCAAGAGTATGCGTGTTTTAAATTACTTTTTAAAACGATATAAAATTCGATGAGCTAAAAGAAAATCTTATGTCAGGAAATTATCGTCATCGCCTTCCACTGAATGCACTTCGCGCATTTGAAGCGTCTGCGCGGCATTTAAGTTTTACGCGAGCGGGGCTGGAATTGAATGTGACCCAAGCTGCGGTGAGCCAGCAAGTTCGCTTGTTAGAAGAGCAATTAGGTTTGGAATTATTTATTCGCTTATCACGAGGCTTAGCGCTGACAGATGAGGGCTTGGCACTTTTACCCGTATTGAGCCGTTCTTTTGATCAAATTGAGTCATTGCTAACGCAATTTGAAGATGGCCATTACCATGAAGTGCTGAGTATTTCGGTGGTAGGTACCTTTGCTGTCGGCTGGTTGTTACCCCGTTTAAGCAAGTTTTCTAACTTATATCCCTATATTGATTTGCGTATTATGACCCACAATAACGTGGTCAATTTGGCGGCAGAGGGTGTTGATTTTGCCATCCGCTTTGGGGAAGGCTTATGGCCATTAGTGGAAAATACACCTTTATTTTCGACTTCCCATACAGTGCTATGCACAGAAAAAGTCGCTGTCAATTTAGCATCACCACTGGATTTAAAAGATCACAATTTACTGCGCTCTTATCGTAAAGATGAGTGGGAAAAGTGGTTTCTTACTGCACAAGTCGAGCCATGGCGAGTGAAAGGGCCCGTGTTTGACTCCTCGCGCTTAATGGTTGAGGCTGCAATATTAACGGATAGTGTTGCATTAGTGCCAAGCTGTATGTTTGAGCACGAAATTAGCGCGGGAACACTGGTACAACCTTTTGATATTGGGGTCACATTGGGCGGTTATTGGCTAAGCCGTTTAAAGTCAAAGCCGATGACTTCAGCAATGAATATTTTCCAGCAATGGATATTAGAAGAGGCTCAACATTGTTAAGCCAGTACAATGATGTAGCTGGCTTAGGCGGGGTTATTTTGCAGTTTATCTGAATGCCATGCTTTAAAACACAAGCGTTTCGGCCTCATAGAAACTTTTTTTGTCATGAATAACGTTATTGGCATGATGTAATGGGTTATAGTCAGAGAAAAAGTAAGCAGGGTCAATATCGAATATTTGGCAAAGTTGGAATAGCGTATCAACATGGATATTTACTTCCCCATTTTCATAGCGAGATTGATGTTGTTGGCTAATACCTAACAAAGCACTGAGCTCTTTGCCACTCATGCCGTAACTTTCCCTTAATGACCTAATTTTTACACCTACTGATGTGGATATTTTTTTGCTCATAATGTGCCTTAATAAAGAGTTAATTAATATTCTGTTGGATGTTTTTACTTATTCCAATTCCGTTAATTCTTTTATATCTTTATTAGAAATTAAATCATAAAAGTTAATTTCAAAGTAATTAACATATTGTTCCAATCGATCTAAATTAATACGATTGATTCCCCGTTCGTATCTTGATTGTTGTTGTTCGCTAATTCCAAAATCATTAGCCATTTTAGATAATGGAATACCTTTCATTTTTCGATAATAAGTTATTTTACGACCGACTAATTTTGATGCAGGGTAATTTTTCTGCATAGTAAACTCCTTTTATATCGATAAGACTATTAAAAAATGACTAGTTTGACATAAAAAAGAATTTTAAATAAAATTGGTTTTTATATTAATTTATTACTCTAACAAAGAGTAATTGGTATTAGAATAGGCTTTCATTATTAAAATTCAAAAAAAACTAACTTGATATTAAAATTTAACTTAATTAATTCCAATTTGAAACATAATGCTCACTATTTGAATCATATAAAAAATTTTTATTAATAATCAAATAGAGATTGAGCATAATTTCGATTATTCATATATGATGTTTATAGTCGCTGTGCTATTCGCCGTGCCTGGTGTTATTTTATTTGCAGTTTTAACATAGCGTGCTTTCCAATTGAAGTTATAATCGCCATTTGCAACATTGTTTTGTAACGTGAATTTTGAATTAAGTTTTATCGGATTACTATTTTTGTCTAATAACTGGATTGCCACACCTGTTGCTTGGCCTTGACCAGATAGCTTTATTTTCCCAGTGTTGGTATCAACATACCCAGCACTACTTGAGACAGTGACTTTTAGATTTGTACCCGCAGCACAACTTAGCGTGACAGGGATGTTGTAGCTGTTGCTAAAACTACCAATGCTGGAAAACTGTGTATCATGCCACGTCCCTAAGTTAACATTGTAACTGTTGGCTTTTGTCGAACACCGTAATACATTAATTTTTATTGCGTTTGCCGGAATATTTAACGATGTGAGATTCCAAGTACTGTTATGTGGCGCTGGATTTCGCTGTGTTAATCTACCAACAAGCCCTGATTTTAAGCTACCTGCTTGCGTGACTTGCCCTGTTTTTTTGATAGTAATCGTCCAATATGGATTAGGGAGGCTCCAAGCGGCTGGGTTGTCTGCAGTGGGTGGCCCATAGCGTGTATTTAAGAGGCCGATTTCTGTTGCTTTCACTTGAATACTGATGCCAGGTATATTACTGGCGGCAATTTTATTCCCATTTGGTACCCAACCATTGAGATAATCAGCATATAAATAGGCATTCCCGCATTTACCATTACTCGTTGGGCCAGAAAATGTATTGACTCGTGAGCTCTTAAAATTGACTTGAATAGTCGCTAAATCGCGAGCTCCTGTATCATCATATTGGAGTGAATATGTTCTTGCTGGCACATTAACCACAACATTGTTTAAATTAGGGTTTTGAATACAAGCAGCATTCGCGTAACCTGCATTTAATAATATTAATGTAGGCAGTATTTTATAGTTAAATATTCTTTTTTTGATTTTCATTGCTATTTATACATTAATGAGTAAGTTTCAGTTATTTTCATTTTTTCTTCATTTGAAAAATCAAAGAAATTAATGAGTTCTGTTTCGAAAAAATTTGCATATTGGTTTAATCTATCCAGATTAATTCGATTAACACCTCTTTCATAACGGGACTGCTGCTGTTCGCTAACGCCAATTATTTTGGCAAGTTCATGCAGGGACATGCCTTTCATTTTTCGATAATAAGTTATTTTATTTCCAATAATTCTAGATACTGGATAATATTCAGGCATTTATCACCTCTACTTTGGAATATAACAACGTATTATTCATTAACGTTGTTAATTGTAAGTGAAATTAAATTCTAAATGACTTCGAAAAGATCCTGGCTCCATACCACTGCCATAACCAGCTACACGAGCGGAAAAAGGAAATTCCACACTGCGAGTTTGGCTGTTCACAGGAATAGTGATTTTTTCACCATTTTTAAGGGTGTTTTTACTGGTGCCACCAGCCAAATTTAAAGCAACATTTTTTGCCGTGCCATTATTAATAAAATAGTCAGGAGTGGTGGTATCTGGCGTGCCAGATAACGTCATCACTGCTTCTTTCGTTGCCACAGGGCAGTTTTTTAATTTCACTGAAAAATCGACCCAAGGGGATTTCTGGCTATCACGAATATTCCAGATATTAATTTTTTTCAGGTCAATCACATAGTTTGTGGTTTCTAATTCACACGGCATTGCCGTGACATATCCATGAACATTAATATTGATTTGCTGGTCGGCTGCAAACAAGGGGCTAGATACCAGCAATAATGAAAGCATCATTTTTTTCATGATTTTCTTCCTTTACTTATAAGTAGGTAATCGTGGCGGTAATATTGGCTAAAATTGACCCCGGAACCACATTGCCCACAGCACTGTAAGCACGGGTACGTAATGGGATTGCAATATCAGGTTGTCCATTTAGCGGTACCTGCAATACTTTTAAATTACCTAAGGGCGTTACACCGTTATTACTTTGTAATTGCACAGCAACATTTTTTGCGGTACCTAAGTTTTTATATAAACTACTGGTGGTATCCCCTGTTTCAGCAGTGCCAGTAAAGGTCAGTTTGATTTGGTTTACAAATGACGAGCAGTTATTTAAATTAATATTAAAGCTTTTCCAAGCAGAACCTGTTTGAGGATTATTAAATGTATCTACAGGTAATTGCTTTAAATCAATATCAATATTATTACCGCCAGAAATATTACAGGTAGCGGCTTTAATATTACCGGTGAAATTAACAGTAATATTCGTACCTGCAAAAGAGGATAAATGCACGGTAAGTAAGTTTATCGATAAAATAGTGAGTAATATTTTTTTCATACAATTATTCCTACTCATAGCGAATATTAATAGTGGCAGTGCCATTTGCAGGGCCTGGAGTGATTTTATCGGTAGTTTTAATATACCGCGCTTTCCAGCCGAAAATATAATCGCCTGCGGCGACATTATCCCTGATGGTTCGTTTACTGTTTAAAGGGATAGGGTTTTTATTGGTATCGACAATCTGTATAGCAACCCCTGTGGCTTTATCTGCTCCCCCTGACAAGGCTAATTGGCCTTGTGCTGCATTAATGGTACCGCTGGTTGCATTGATGGTTGCTTTAATATTGGTGCCTGCCAGACAGGTTAAAGTAATGGGGATATCGACTTCTGTACTGGTGCTACCAACTGTAGGGAATTGAGTATCATACCAATCACCTAAGTTAATTGTCGGAACAGGGCTTTTTAATGAGCAGCTTAATACATTTATACGAATGGCATTAGCAGGCATGTTTAGAGTTGTTAAATACCATGTACCTGATACTCCACTATTAGTTTGGGTTAGCTGTGCAATGCTTCCTGAGCGAATTGTACCCGAGCTAGTCACTTGCCCAGTTTTTTTGATTGTAATATGCCAAACAGTATCATAGATAATCCAACCTAACTGCCCTGAACCTTGAGGTCCAAACTGGCGATTAAAATCTCCACCAATACCCCCTGTTGCAACTGTAATGCCAATTCCGGGTATATTTGAAGGTGCGATATAATTATTAGGCGTCCAACTATTGATAAAATTTCCTTGTAAATAGGAATTACCACAACTGGTATTTTCACCATAAGTATTTGTGGATGAAGCGGATAAGTAACGTACATTGAACGAACCAAGATCTCTCGCTGCAGTATCATCATATTGAAGGTTATAGGTTGCAGATGGAACATTAGCCTGTATATTTCTGAAATTAGGATTTTGCGTACAAGCCGCACTCGCATACCCTGAATATAAATATACACAGCTAGCCGCTAATATTGATTGATAAAGTAATTTTCTCATAACCTATTTCCTTATTATCGGCAAACTGCAGTGGTTTTATATAAACCCATATAATCTGAAATACCGGCTAAGTTATAATTCACTTGGCATTGTTGTTTCTCATTATATTGAATAATAAAGTTGCCACTTTCCGCTAAACCGGATAAATACACTTCACCGTCATTGCCGACTAAGCTATTTAATTGGTTGTTATCGTTAAAGATGGCTTGCGCCCCAAATGGCACTGGCTTACCGTTTGCAAAGGTTAGCGCTATAATCGCACGGTAACCAACATTCGCCGCAAAGCTGGCTTTCACTAAGGCACCACGGCTCGGTGCGACAGTTTGGCTGGTTAACTCCATTTCGGTATTGTCGGGTAACGCTGAGGTATCAATATCCACGGTATTTTTACGGTAAGCCGTCACGTACGGCACTAACGCATAACCTTGGTTATTCGTCACCACGCCCGCTTGGTTCATAATCGGTACATCCCCTGCATTCGGGATTTCCACAATAGCGGCGGTCTCACCCAACTGCTGCCCTAATACTAACCCGTTCGAGTGTGCGACTAAGCTGCCGTTTACCCCATAATACAGGTTATAGTTATCTTTGCTGTAACCCGAACCACCAGAAACTTCACCGTATTGCCCTTTATAGGAGGCATTCAAGTTACCTGTTGTTCCCGTTTCTTGGTTGGTAAAGCCTTGTTGCATACTCCAATTCAAACGATTGTTAAGCTGAGATGCAGAAACGCCCATGCTGCCTGTGCTAGAGTCACGGCTGCTATGATTGCTGACAAAGTTGATGTACGCCGTGTCATCAAACAAGCTAAACGGAATATTGACTGAGAACGTGAATAAGTGGTCTTCATCACTCTGGTTTTTCGTTCCCGTAGTGTATGAATAGCTGCTGGTGTTTTTGTTATAGGTATAGTTCAGCCCATAGCTGATCCCTTGCCAGCTATTGTTATAACCCAGCGTAGCAGACTGTGTTTTTCGATCGCTGTTCCAATAATCTTCGTTGACGTACCCCGCTGAAATTGACCCGTAAGTATCCCCCAGATTTTGGCTCAAGGTAATTTCACCACGATTACGACGGCGTTCGATTTCAGGTACATAGTTGGTATCACGGAAGGTATCGAATACTTCCGATAAGCTGTAAAACCCTTCTGTGGAATAGCGATAACCTGCTAAGGCTATATTGGTACCGATATCATTTAGGTTTTTGTTATAGCGAAAACGGTAGGATTGCCCGCGTTCTTTGATGTCACTACGCAACTTAGCGTAGGACTGGGTAACGTCAATAGACACCGCACCAAATTGACCTAAGTTTTGCCCCGCACCTACTGAATAGGATTGATAATCTTCGCTTAACTGGCTACCACCGTAGGCAGTCACGCCATGGGGTAAGCCATAAACCACAGTAAATTGACCAAATTTGGTTTTATCTACATTGCTATCATAAGAGCGATATTGCCCCGCGGTAGCACTGTAAGCTAAATACCCTTCGCGTTGTAATACAGGGAGTGACGCAAATGGCACGATTTGTACTTGCTCGCTGCCGTTCGACTCTTTTATCGTCACATGCAAGTCACCGCTGCTTCCTGTTGGGTACAGATCGCTGATTTCAAACGGCCCCGCAGCCACGTCCGTTTGGTAGATGGTATACCCATTTTGGCGAATGGTAACTTGTGCATTGCTGCGTGCTATTCCGCGTACGACGGGGGCATAACCACGTAAACTTTCGGGGTACATATCGTCATCAGTGGCAAGCTGCGCACCACGAAATGGCACGCTATCAAACACTTGTGATGGCGATATACTATCACCAAGAGTTAACTGGCTTTTTAGGCTATTGATCCCTCGGGAAGCATAGGTATAAATCGTGTCCCACTTATTGGATTGCCCGCTGCTATTTGACCATGTGGTGTAGTTACGCAGGCGCCATGCCCCAATATTAATACCTGGGCGTAGGTTCACATAGTTTGATGTGGTATCTTCGCCGCCTTTACGGTCAGTATTTTTCGACCCGCTGTAGCTGTAATTAAGCAGCAGGGCGGTAATGCCATTATCAATATCCGCTAAGTCCACGTAACCCCGTGGGTTTTTCGCCAGTGCGATTTGTGGAATGCTCAGATATAAACGTTGAGAATCAAAATCAAATTCACTTTTTGCATCAGGAATAATGGCTAAATTGACACAGCCATTTTGTGTGTTACTTAATTCAGGGTAATCCGCAATTTTAATATCAAAACTTTTTAAATCGTCCAGTGTTAAACAAGGGGCTAATTTATTGTCACTATTTTTATCGAACTTTAAATTTTTTGCGCCAATTAAATTGGTGTTCACATAAATATCGACATAATAGCTGCCGGCTAATTGTTGGTTATTTTCAAATTGGCTTAAATCTACCGCATCTTTATTGGGCAGCTCTAAAAAGTCGGGGTCAAAATATGTTTTTCCCTCAGCCGTATTATTGTTGGCCGGGTTTTCCGCGTACAAAGGTACCGTATAGCCTAAATAAATGAATAGGCTAAGGCATATTTTATTTATTTTCATGTTCACAACCTACAAAGATATTGGGCTATATTTTTGCTTCAGACGCCTCAGCGGCAGAGCCATAATCATTGATCACTTCCCATTTCACGGTGCCGTGAGCGGCGCTGTCATTGATGTCGAAAGTCGCGCTA
Source organism: Providencia sp. UF-183 (assembly GCF_058246155.1). NCBI lineage: Bacteria > Pseudomonadati > Pseudomonadota > Gammaproteobacteria > Enterobacterales > Morganellaceae > Providencia > Providencia sp. UF-183. The sequence continues at coordinate 9,314 of NZ_JBSICD010000017.1, forward strand.
GAAAAGGGCGCAGCGTAGGAAACATCATTGGCTTTTTTGCCATTAAATGAGATGCTTTGGAAATTCATAAAATACGGTGTTGGGTTTTTTACCGTTAATTGATTACCCGATTTAGACCATATCAGCTTTTTTTGTTGTTCTTCAAAGTTCACATCTTTAATTGCTGAGGGGCGGTAAATCAATTTCATTTGTGTTTTAAAGGCAATCTGCAACGAGTTTTCTGTGCGTTCGGTGGCAGGAATGGTTTTAATATTCAGCCAAAATAAAGACTCTTTATCTTTGGGTAAGGTATTTGCCGTTAAAAAGATACGCAGTGCATTGGTTTTATCAGCATTTAACCTAAATAATGGCGGTGTAATAGTAAAATCTGATTGTTTTTTCTCGTCGATACCATCAATCCACGATTGAATTAAATAAGGAATTTTATCGGGGTTTTCGACACTAATACTGACATCTTTATTCCCTTCATTATAAATAACGCGAGTACCGCCAATAATCACACCCGCGTTAGCTGTTTGCATAAATAAGAATAAAGACATAAAAAAACAAATTAAGCGTTTCATATTATCACCCAGTAATACAGGAATAAGGTTTAAGTCCGTTTAAACCTTAAAGTCCAATTAGTTATAATTGATTGTGAACGTTGCTGTGCCGTTAGCAGGACCTGTTGTCACAGTGTCAGACTTAGCAATATAACGCGCTCTAAAATCTAAATTATTTTCCACATTTTGCTGTAAAGGATAGTTTTTAGAGGCAGTAAACAGTGGGACAATCGCGTTCACATCATCGGTAATTTGGATACCCACGCCTGTTGCTACACCCGCTTCTTCTTTCAGTTTGATGACGGTGTCATCACCTAAATAGGAGTCTGCATCGAATTTTACTGACGCAGTTGTGACGGTCGCTGGGCAGTTAATTAATTTGATGGTGAATTTAGTGGCAGCAGCAGTGCTTCCTGCGCTTGGTAATGCCGTTTTAGAAACTTTCCCTAAGTTTACTTTTAATGCATCAGAACCCGCGGCTAATTCACATGCTTGATCTGTGATTTCACCAGTAAAATCGATAGTACCGTCAGCGGCCAATGCATTATTAATAGCAAAAATAGATGACGCTGCAATTAACGTTGCGATGATATTCTTTTTCATTCATGACTCTCCAAGGAAGATATTTTATTTGATGTTATTGAGAGCGGGATAAATATCCGCGTACTCAATTGGAGAGTATTTTGTGGTTATTTTTTCAAATAAACAAGTCAACGAATAAATAGTGTTAAATAATGGTTTAATTATATTTTTGGTTTTTTTATAACAGAAAACACATTATGTGTTAGGAAATGAAATTATATTATGAAATCGAATGATTTTATTTTTTCATTAATGATTTACTAAAGTTAAATAAAAATAAAAACCCAGTAATAATTTTAGCGTGATTTTTAAATTTTATTCCTCTCGCATAATGTGATTTTTGGGTTTTTAATCTTAAGTTAAATTTTGGTTTTGTTTGAAAAGCGAGCTAAATAACGAAAATCAATAATTGATATTGTAATATCTGAAATGGTTGCTCAAAATAGTATAGTCTAATTACATTGTTTTTATAAAAACATCTTCGTTATTGCTAAAAATAATTACGGTTATAGAATAAAAAAATCACGATATAGAAGATGTTTATTTTAGTCGTTAATTTTTAGGTTTTAATCATAAAGAGAAATTAACCTATTTGTAGAGGAAGTAGTGCGGTTCAGGCGATAATAATAGCTCTGCTTCAATAAGTTGTTTATTGATGAACTGGCACTTAGGGCTTTGCTCTTCAGGCGGAGGGATAAAATCAGACATGAGCTCTTCTACGCTGACCTCAAAGATTTCAGCAATACGAAATAACGTATCAACATGAATGCGTATTTCCCCCAGTTCATGACGTGATTGGTGCTGTTGGCTGATCCCTAATCGCTGACTTAACTCTTGAATACTCATTTGGTGGTTTTTTCGTAGTAAGCGGATCTTAGTGCCAATAACTTTTGATGTTTTTTTATTCATTAACTGTTCTTACCTGATGTGATTAATTTGTTTGTTGTTCAGACGGAAAATAAGTTTAGAATTTATTAGTAACTATATTTTTTATCTTTTCTTTATCATGTTCACTAAAATGAAAAAATAAAATTATATTGACTTCGAAAAAATCAGAATATTGCTTTAATCTGTCAATCGAAATGCGATTAATACCTTTCTCATAACGTAGTTGCTGTTGTTCACTAATGCCGATTTCTTGAGCAACATTAATTAATGAAAGTCCTTGTTCTTTTCTTAATGTTCTTATTTTATGACCAATGACTTCAGATACAGGATAACAACGAGGCATAATCTAACTCCTGATATATTGGTGCTATTTAGTTATATTTACTTAGTTGGCGTAAATATAAATTTAGGTGTTTATTAATATACAGTAGTGATAATAAATCAATTTAAATATTGATGAATTTATTGATCAGACTACAGATTATATATCTTTAAATGAACATCAAAATTAAATGGATATTAAAACTACGATTAATAATTAATGGTAGATAAAATTAAACTCTAAATGGCTACGAAATGAACCGGGCTCCATACCACTGCCATAACCCGCTACACGAGCAGAAAATGGAAACTCCACACTGCGAGTTTGGCTGTTCACAGGAATAGTGATTTTAGAGCCATCTTTGATAGTGGTTTTATTGGTCCTATCGGTTAAATTTAATGCCACATTTTTTGCTGTACCATTATTAATAAAATAGTCTGGCATAGTGGTATCTGGCGTACCTGATAAGGTCATAATGGCTTCTTTAGTAGCAACAGGGCAGTTTTTTAATTTTACCGAAAAATCCACCCATGGGGATTGTTGGCTATCCCGAATATTCCAGATATTAATTTTTTTCAGGTCAATAACGTAGTTTGTGGTTTCGAGTTCACAAGGCATTGCCGTAACATAACCATGAACATTGATTGAAATTTGTTGGTCGGCGGCAAACAGGGGGCCAGATATCAACAATAATGAAAGCGCGATTTTTTTCACTATCTCTTTCCTTTTCTTATAAATAGGTAATGGTGGCGGTAATATTGGCTAAAATTGACCCCGGAACCACATTGCCCACGGCGCTGTAAGCACGGGTACGCAATGGAATCGCAATATCTGATTGCCCATTAAGTGGTACCTGTAAAACTTTTAAATTGCCTAAGGGCGTTGCCCCATCATCACTTTGTAATTGCACGGCGACATTTTTTGCAGTACCTAAGTTTTTATATAAACTACTGGTGGCATCCCCAGTTTCCGCCGTACCTGTAAAGGTCAGTTTGATTTGGTTCACAAATGCCGAGCAGTTATTTAAGTTAATATTAAACGTATTCCAAGTAGAACCTGTTTGTGCACCATTAAAAACATCAATGGGCAAACGCTTTAAATCAATGTCAATATTGTTACCGCCAGAAATATTACAGGTGGCCGCTTTAATATTGCCGGTGAAATTTAATATGACATTATCTTCAGCGTATGTATAAAAACTCGTGAGTAAACTATTTATTATCAATAAGGTGTTAATTAAATTTTTCATTATTTAATCCTATTCATAACGAATATTAACAGTGGCTGAGGCATTTGCAGAGCCTGGTGTGATCTTATCTGCTGTTTTAATATAACGGGCTTTCCAATTGAAAATATAATCGCCTTCTGAAACTGATTTTGCTTGATTAAATTTTTTATCCAACGTTATTGGGTTATTATTGTTATCGAGTAGCTGTACAGCGATACCTTTTGCACTATTTTCTTCGGTGGCTATGTTAAGCCAGCCTGCTGTCGGAGAGGACGAACCATTGGTACTTTTCACGGTTACATTGATGTTTGTCTCAGGGTTACATTTTAGTGAAATTGGAATATCAACCATATCACTAGTATTCCCAATATTTTTAAATTGAGTATCGTACCAGTCACCTAAATTAATATTGTAAACACTCTGATTTAACGAGCAATTAAGCACATTAATATAGATAGAGTTAGGTTGAATAGTTAGTGTGGTATTTAAATGATAAGCCGCGCCTGCCGCCGCATTACGATTACCTTTTGTGGCAATTAATCCACTATCAATATATCCAGATTTTGTTACCTTACCAGTTTGTGTTAAGGTTAAGGTGAAATATGCTGGAACCCAAGGCATTGAATTATATGTACCATTGATATAGCCCACATAAGGGAAATTAATGGATGAAGAGCATGTTGGGCAATTATTTGCAACAAATCTAACATATTGTGAAACGCCTGATATATTTGTTTTTAAAGGTGATTGAGATGTTTGACCATTTGCATATAGATATTGAAAATAGACATTCCCAATATTACTATTTGTAGTAGAGATATTTTTACATTGGCTATTATAATCTTTACCGTCATTATTTACATACATATCAAGAGGTACGCTTGAAGTTGCTATTATTGTCTTTAAATCACCAGTGAAATTACTGTCGAATGGAACATCAATTTTATTTGTTCCATTAATGTATGCGGCACGAACAGGTTGTCCATTATAACAATCATAGGCATTGGCTTTATTGTTAACAATAAATAACCCTAACGATAATAAAAAAATCTTTATTATGAGTCTCTTTTTCACTGACAAACTCCTTGAGTTTTATATAACCCCATATAATCCGAAATCCCTGCTAAGTTATAATTTACTTGGCATTGTTGTTTCTCGTTATATTGAATAATAAACTGCCCACTTTCCGCTAAGCCGGATAAATACACTTCACCGTCATTACCGACAAGGCTATTTAATTGGTTGTTATTATTAAATATGGCCTGTGCCCCAAATGGCACTGGCTTTCCGTCTGCAAAGGTTAGCGTCATAATCGCGCGGTAACCGACATTCGCTGCAAAGCTGGCTTTGACGAGAGCGCCTCGGCTTGGTGCGACGGTTTGGCTGGTTAACTCCATTTCGGTATTATTGGGTAACGCCGAGGTATCAATATCCACGGTATTTTTACGGTAAGCCGTCACGTATGGCATTAACGCATAACCTTGGTTATTGGTTACCACGCCCGCTTGGTTCATAATTGGCACATCCCCTGCATCAGGGATTTCCACAATAGCCGCAGTCTCACCCAATTGTTGGCCTAACACTAACCCGCCAGAGTGTGCGACGAGGCTGCCATTTACACCGTAATACAGGTTGTAGTTACTTTTGCTGTAACCTGTTCCACCGGATATTTCACCATATCGCCCTTTGTAAGAGGCATTAGCATTCCCCGATCCACCTTGCCCTTGGTTTGCTACACTTTGCTGCATGCCCCAATTTAAGCGGTTATTCAGTTGCGAGGCAGAAACCCCCACGCTGGCCGAACGAGCACCTTCACTGCTGTAATTGCTGTTTAAATTGATATAAGCCGTATCTTCGAAGAAACTGAACGGAATATTGAGTGAAAGCGAGAACTGATGGTCATCTTCACTCTGCTTTTTACTGTTCGCACTGTATGAATAGCTGCTGGTGTTCTTGTTATAGGTATAATTTATGCCGTAACTGATACCCTGCCAGCTATTGTTATAACCCAGTGTTGCGGACTGCGTTTTTCGGTCACTGTTCCAATAGTCTTCACTGATAAAACCCGCGGACACGGAGCCATAGGTATCCCCTAAGTTTTGGCTCAATGTGATTTCCCCACGATTACGGCGGCGCTCAATAGTTGGGGTGTAAGTGTCGTCACGGAAGGTATCGAACACTTCTGATAAGCTGTAAAACCCTTCAGTGGAATAACGGTAACCCGCGAGCGCAATATTGGTGCCGATATCATTCAGATTTTTGTTATAGCGAAAACGATAAGACTGCCCGCGCTTTTTAGTGTCATCGCGCAGCTTCGCTTGGGATTGGGTGACATCAATGGAAATGGCACCTAATACGCCCAAATTCTTTCCTGCCCCGATGGAGTAGGATTGGTAATCGTCACTTAACTGACTGCCGCCAAAAACAGTGGTGCCATGGGGTAAGCCATAAATCAGTGTAAATTGACCAAATTTGGTTTTATCCACGCTTTTATCATATGAGCGGTATTCCCCAGCGGTGGCGCTATAGGCTAAATACCCTTCGCGCTGTAATACAGGGAGTGACGCAAACGGCACAATTTGTACTTGTTCGCTGCCGTTCGACTCTTTTATCGTCACATGCAAGTCACCGCTGCTCCCTGTTGGGTACAGATCGCTGATTTCAAACGGCCCCGCAGCCACGTCCGTTTGGTAGATGGTATACCCATTTTGGCGAATGGTAACTTGTGCATTGCTGCGTGCTATTCCGCGTACGACGGGGGCATAACCACGTAAACTTTCGGGGTACATATCGTCATCAGTGGCGAGCTGTGCCCCACGAAATGGCACGCTGTCAAATACTTGGGATGGCGATGTGCTATCCCCTAAAATCAATTGGCTTTTTAGGCTATTGATCCCTCGGGAAGCATAGGTGTAAATGGTGTCCCATTTATTGGGTTGCCCGCTGCTGTTTGACCATGTGGTGTAGTTGCGCAGGCGCCATGCCCCAATGTTAATACCCGGGCGCAGGTTAACGTAGTTTGACGTCGTGTCGTCACCGCCTTGGCGGTCATGGTTTTTCGACCCGCTGTAGCTGTAATTAAGCAGCAGAGCGGTGATCCCATTGTCGATATCGGCTAAGTCCACGTAACCCCGCGGGTTTTTCGCCAGTGCGATTTGTGGAATGCTTAAATATAAACGTTGAGAGTCAAAATCAAAGTTGCTTTTGGCATCGGGAATAGCAGCCAAATTAACACAGTTATTTTGACTATTATTTAATTCAGGATAATCTGCAACTTTAATATCAAAACTTTTTAAATCGTCCAGTGTTAAACAAGGCGCTAATTTATTGTCGCTATTTTTATCGAACTTTAAATTTTTTGCGCCAATTAAATTGGTGTTCACATAAATATCGACATAATAGCTTCCTGCCAATTGTTGGTTATTTTCAAATTGACTTAAATCCACTGCATCTTTATTTGGCAATTCTAAAAAGTCAGGGTCAAAATACGCGCCTCCTTCTACCGAATTATTACCTGTAGGGTTTTCCGCGTACAAAGGTACTGTATAGCCTAAATAAATGAATAGGCTAAGGCATATTTTATTTATTTTCATGTTTAGAACCTAAAAATTTTTGGGCTATATTTTTGCTTCAGACGCCTCAGAGGCAGAGCCATAATCATTAATTACTTCCCATTTCACGGTACCGTGGGTGGCGCTATCCTTCAGCTCAAAAGTTGTACTGGATAATGGGGTAGCATAAGACACATCACTCACTTTTTTGCCATTAAAGGTAATGCTTTGGAAATTCATAAAATAGGGTGTTGGGTTATTCACCGTTAATTGGTTACCCGATTTAGACCATGTCAGCTTTTTTTGTTGTTCTTCAAAGTTCACGCCTTTAATTGCTGAGGGGCGGTAAATCAATTTCATTTGTGTTTTAAAGGCAATCTGCAACGAGTTTTCTGTGCGTTCGGTGGCAGGAATGGTTTTAATATTCAGCCAAAATAAAGACTCTTTATCTTTAGGTAAGGTGTTCGCGGTTAAAAAGATCCGCAATGCATTGGTTTTATCGGCATTTAGCCTAAATAATGGCGGTGTAATAGTAAAATCCGATTGTTTTTTCTCGTCGATACCATCAATCCACGATTGAATTAAATAGGGGATTTTATCGGGGTTTTCGACACTGATACTGACATCTTTATTCCCTTCATTATAAATAACGCGAGTGCCGCCAATAATGACGCCAGCGTTAGCTGTTTGCATAAATAAGAATAAAGACATAAAAAAACAAATTAAGCGTTTCATATTATCACCCAGTAATACAGGAATAAGGTTTAAGTCCGTTTAAACCTTAAATTCCAATTAGTTATAATTGATTGTGAACGTTGCTGTTGAATTTGCTTGACCGACACCGACCGTATCAGACATCGCAATATAGCGCGCCGTAAAATCCAAATTGTTGACTGTATTTTGTTTTAATGCATAAGCACTAGACTCAGCAAACAGTGGAACGGTTGCACCGGTTACATCTTGAATTTGAATACCGACATTTTTAGCGGTTGTATTTGCCGTAGGGTCAGTTAGCTGGAGCACATTGTTGTCTCCTGCGTAGCTAATAGCATCAAACTTAACGGTTGCACTTGTGACTGTTTGTGGGCAATTTTCTAATTTAATGGTGAATTTAGTCGCGGCAGCTGTACTTCCTGTACTTGGTAAAGTTGTTTTTGACACTTTACCTAAGTTCACTGTAAATACATCTGAGCCTGTTGCCAGTTCACATGCTTGATCTGTGATTTCACCGGTAAATTCGATAGTACCGTCAGCGGCTAATACATTATTAATAGCAAAAATAGACGACGTCGCAATTAACGTTGCGATAATATTCTTTTTCATTTATGACTCTCCAATAAAGATATTTTATTTGATGTTATTGAGGGGGGTAAATATCGCCTTTCTCAATTGGTATGTATTTTGTCGTTTATTTTTATAATAAACAATATGCGAGTAATTTAGGTTTAATTATTTTGTTTTTAATATTTACGGGAGGTTTGTTTGGTATTCACATTATGGGTTGGGTGGTTTTTAACTAAGTTTCTCAAAGTTCAATTTTTATGTTTTTTATTGTTAAGGCTGTAATGAAAATAAATATTAAATATTTAAACTAATTTTAAATTGATATTTACATTTTATATTTCACGCATAATGTGTTCGTGGGGGATTTAATAATTACGCTGAGCTAAATAAGATGAGTGGTTTTGTTGAAAGGAATCATTAATGTATTGCATTAAATTGAATATCTTATTTCAATGCTCAATATAAGGAATGAAGTTGGAGCTGGATTATCTAAAATAGAGGGTGTTTATTTGTTCTAATATGAAACCTTAATATAACTCGGCAATAACTTTAATTTTTAACTAATAAAAAGGCGTAGAGTTTTCCTCTACGCCTTTTTAAATAATCACCAAAATCAAGTGAAGTGACTTAATTTTATTGTGGTTTATTCAATGCCGAGTTCTTTTAATTTACGGGTTAGGGTATTTCGCCCCCAGCCTAATAGGCGAGCCGCCTCTTGTTTATGCCCATCAGTATGTTTCAGTGCGCAGTTAAGCAGAGTGCGCTCTAATAGTGGGACTGTTTGTGTTAATAAATCGTCTTTACCTGCGGATAACGCATGATCAGCCCACTTTTCCAATAATTCAAACCATTGTACATCTGAGTTGGTTTGATGCACTGGCAAAGTGACGGGTTCATTGGCTGTCGGTTTGCTGACTTCCGTTTTTTGTATCGGGTGCTCTTCCAATAAATCATCGGGCAAATCTTGCGGTAAAATTTCTTGGCTTGCCGCCATGACAGTCAGCCAGCGGCAGACGTTTTCCAATTGACGTACATTTCCTGACCAATAATAGCGTTGCAGAATTTTTTCACTATCTGGGTGCAATACCTTGCTTTCTACCCCTAACTCTTTTGCGGTATTTTGTAAAAAATAGTGTGCGAGGCGTGGGATGTCTTCCGTGCGTTCCCGCAATGGGGGGAGTTGCACTCGAATTACGTTTAATCGGTGAAATAAATCCTCACGGAATAAACCTTCTTTGACCCGTTTTTCAAGATCTTGGTGGGTAGCGGCAATAATTCGTACATCCACTTTTACAGGGGTATAGCCACCAATACGGTAAAATTGCCCCTCAGCAAGCACGCGCAATAACCGTGTTTGTACATCAAGGGGCATATCGCCAATTTCATCTAAAAATAATGAGCCGCGGTTGGCTTGTTCAAAGCGCCCTTGGCGAACTTGGGTTGCCCCCGTGAACGCCCCTTTTTCATGGCCAAAAAGTTCTGATTCGATGAGATCTTTTGGAATAGCCGCCATGTTCAAGGCAATAAAGGGCTCGTTAACTCGTGGGCTATGTTGGTGCAAAGCGTGAGCAACGAGCTCTTTCCCTGTGCCTGATTCACCGTTAATCAGTACGCTAATTGATGAGCGAGATAAACGGCCGATAATGCGGTATACCTCCTGCATTGCAGGTGCTTCACCAATCATGGTGGATGAAACAATCGGCGCTTTTTGCTTTGTTTCGCGTCCCGTATGGTTCTGTTCACGGCTATGATTTAACGCTCGTTCAACCAATGCCACGGTTTCATCGATATCAAACGGTTTAGGTAAGTAATCAAAGGCACCTGACTGATAGGCATTTACGGCAGCATCGAGGTCTGAGTGAGCCGTCATAATGATGATCGGTAAAAGGGGGTGTGATTGCTTAATGGTATTGAGTAGCTCAATACCATTGGTTCCGGGCATGCGAATATCGGATAACAAAACATCAGGGAGGGCGTTTTCCAATGCAGCAAGTACCGCATCAGCACTGTCAAAACAGGTGCAGACAAATTCTGCATTGTTGAGTGCCCGCTCTAGAACCCAGCGAATGGAACTGTCGTCATCTACGACCCAAATTTTTCCCTGTGACATGGTTATCCCCTATTTTTTGATGGGTAGATAAATAGAAAACTCAGTGTGCCCCGGCCAACTGGTAAACTCGATTTTCCCTGCGTGTTGATCCACTAAACTTCGCGCAATTGACAGGCCAAGTCCTGTCCCATCAGGTCGTCCACTTACCATTGGGTAGAAAAGCGTATCTTGAATAGCCAATGGAATACCTGGGCCGTTATCTTCGATATCAATACGCGCAGCTAACCGATAACGCTCTCCTTGTAACATGACTTGAAATGCGGTACGTGTGCGTAGCGTGATATGACCACCCGTATCGGCGAGGGCTTGCAGCGCGTTACGGGTGACGTTCAACAATACTTGCTCAATTTGGTCGGGGTAATATTCTAAATCGGGCAAACTCGGGTCATAGTCACGAGTCAATGTGACGTTATCGGGTTTTTCGAGGGAAACCAAGCGAGTGACATTTTCCATTATATGGTGGATGCTTTGCTGGGTTTTGGGCCCCGGATATTGCGGTCCCAGTAATCTATCGACTAAAGCCCTTAAACGGTCAGCTTGTTCGATTATAACTTGAGTATATTCATTTAGTTGCGGGTCAGGTAGTGCCTTAGACAACAATTGCGCAGCGCCTCGTAAACCGCCTAATGGGTTTTTGATTTCATGGGCGAGTCCACGAATAAGTTCACGTGCAGCAAGCTGTTGTGCATTTTGCACCAACTCTTGGCTAAGGCGCCGCTGGCTATCGAGTTGTGATAACTCGACTAAAATAAATTGTTCTGAAAATGGCTGTGCGCTGAAGGACATCACATGGGAATGGTTATTAAACACTAACGTGACTTCGTTTTCCGTAAAACTGTGGCCTTCTTTTAAGCTACTGAGCATCAATTCATCATTGAGCGAGCAATAGCTAAATAACAGTGGAAGAGGGGTTCCGTATAGTTTGCGCTGGCTTTGGGTTAGGATTTGCAATGCAGCATGATTGGCGTAATGGATAACCAAATCGTAATCCAAAATAAGCACGCTATTAATGAGGGAGTCGAGAATTTGTTCGGGTGCTGGCAAATGTTCGGTTTTCATGTAATGTTGCTCCTGCACTATTTTGGTGCATTATACCTGATAGACCAAACAACCGATATTTGATTTTGCCTCTTTGGTGCAGTAGAGAGAAAAGGCCCCATCAAAAGATGGGGCAAGTGCTTCACGGCAACAAAGACTATCAGTGGAACGGCGTGTTACACACTGTAGTACATTTCAAATTCGAGAGGGTGCGGTGCCATACGAACACGTTGGATGTCGGCACGAGTTAATTCAATGTATGCATCGATAGCGTCATTCGTAAACACACCACCACGGGTTAAGAACTCGCGATTTTTATCCAGCTCAGCCAGCGCTTCGTCTAAAGAACCTGCTACAGTCGGGATTTCTTTCGCTTCTTCTGGTGGTAAGTCATACAGGTTTTTGTCCATTGCATCACCTGGGTGAATCTTATTGATGATGCCATCAAGACCCGCCATTAACTGCGCAGCAAACGCCAAGTATGGGTTAGCCGCTGGGTCTGGGAAGCGCACTTCAATACGACGTGCTTTGGTGCTTGCAACCACAGGGATACGGATAGATGCAGAGCGGTTACGCGCTGAGTAAGCCAGCATAACGGGTGCTTCAAAGCCCGGAACTAAACGTTTGTATGAGTTAGTTGTTGGGTTAGTAAATGCGTTCAGTGCACGTGCGTGTTTAATGATACCGCCGATGTAGTACAGCGCCATTTCAGATAAACCGCCGTATTTGTCACCCGCAAACAGGTTCACGCCATCTTTTGATAAAGACATGTGGCAGTGCATACCTGAACCGTTATCACCTACTAATGGTTTCGGCATAAAGGTCGCTGTTTTGCCGTAGGCATGTGCAACGTTGTGAACGACATATTTATAAATCTGAGTTTCATCCGCTTTTTTGGTCATGGTATTAAAGCGGGTAGCGACTTCGTTTTGGCCTGCAGTTGCCACTTCATGGTGGTGAGCTTCAACAACTAAGCCCATCTCTTCCATTGTGGTACACATTGCAGAGCGCAGGTCTTGTGATGAGTCAACCGGTGGCACTGGGAAGTAACCGCCTTTAACTGCTGGACGGTGGCCTTTGTTGCCGCCTTCGTATTTTGTGCCTGTGTTCCATGCTGCTTCGATATCATCGATATGGTAGTAGCTGCCGTGCATGTTGTTACCAAAACGAATATCGTCAAAAACGAAGAATTCAGGTTCTGGGCCAAATAACACGATGTCAGCGATACCACTTGAACGCAGGAAATCTTCCGCACGTTTGGAAATGGAACGAGGGTCTCTGTCGTAACCTTGCATGGTACCCGGCTCTAAAATATCGCAACGGATAATTAAGGTCACATCAGCAAAGAATGGGTCTAACATTGCGGTAGATGCATCAGGCATCAGTACCATGTCAGATTCGTTGATGCCTTTCCAGCCACCAATTGATGAACCGTCGAACATCTGGCCTTCTTCAAAGAAGTCTTCGTCAACTTGGTGAGCAGGGATAGTGATATGTTGCTCTTTACCTTTAGTGTCGGTAAAACGCAGATCAATAAATCTTACATTGTGCTCTTTAATTAACGATAAAACATGTTCAGCGGACATTCTCGGCTCTCCTGGTCGGGTCTAATCAACAAATTGCATCATATTTTGCGTTTGTTGGTTTGTCTGGCGTGGCGGCGGTGATGAATCACATTAATACACGTTGCTCGCTCACTATGAATACTATAAGCGAAAAGCGTGCCAACTTTTAAAAGAAGAGTAAATACTGATTGTTACGAAGGAATGTCAATCGATTGAGTTAAAAACAGGTGTAATTTGCACTTTTATGGTGCAATATTGTAATGGTCTGCATTATTTTGGTGCATCTAAGCCAGGGGATAGAGAAAAAAGGCCAGCTTTGTGCTTAATAATAAGCCCAAAGCTGAATTGGCAGACATTATTTAACGCGCGAGGAGATGTTATTCATCATCACTGTTGGTTAATAATGTATTCACTTCTTCAATTTGTTTCACTGCATCATTAATGATGGAAGCAATTTGGCGCGTTTGTTCTTCATTCAGTTGCTTTAGAACCATTTTGTGGCGCAGCAGGGCTTTAAAACGGCTGACTGCCATTTCGATGTCTTCTGCTAAATTGCTACCTTGCTGCATATCACGTGCTTTTGCCAGCTTACGAGCAATTACCGCTTCCGTTTCTTTATTCTGCGCTAAGTGCGTAGCGCCTTCCGGCGTAATCGTAAAACTTTTGCGATTGCGCTCAACAATTTGAGACTCTAAAAAGCCTTGTTCTTCCAACAGTGTTAGTGTTGGATAAATAACACCCGGGCTTGGGACATAGAGGCCGTTTGAGGCTTCTTGAATGTCTTTAATAATTTCATAGCCATAGCTCGGTTTTTTCGCAACTAATGAAAGCACCATAATGTGAAGATCGCCATGGTCGAATAAACGACGCAGGCCTTTGCCTCTACCACGACCTTTTTGGCGTTCATTGCCGTGTCCATGACGGCCTTCACCGTGGCAGCGTTCGCCGTGCCCGTGTCCATGACGGCCTTCACCGTGGCAGCGTTCGCCGTGCCCGTGCCCATGACGGCCTTCGCCGTGGCAACACTCGCTGTGCCCGTGCCCATGACGGCCTTTGCCATGGCAACGTTCGCCGTGCCCATGCCCATGACGGTCATCACCGTAATAATGGTCATCGTGGCTGCGGCGTTCGCCTCCGTGGCAACATTCATCATGGCCATGACGACGTTCATTGTGACCGTGACGACTTTCGCCATGGCAACAGCCATCGTGGTGACCGCGCTGATTTTCGTCATGGCGCGCATAATATACATGACGACAAGATTTAATTAGCATATAGTTACTCCTTAGTTTGTAACTTTAGATATATCGAATTTATTTTATGGCTCTACTATATTTAGATATATCTAATCAGTCAATTTAGATATATCTAAATAACATAAAAAGACATTAAAAATGGCGGTTAAGAAAGAAAGTCTATTTTTTGTTCTTTTTTTGGGCTGCTAATATTAAGTTTTTAGCGTATTATTCTGTCACTTCGTGGTTTCGCAGAGATGATGCTCATTATTTTATGAGGGAATCTGGCACTGTTACGCAACTGAATGTTTTTTCGTTAAAAACTTTTTATACAGTGATGGGTTTCACATTTATTCCACTTGTGCGGAAAAACGTGTAAAATAACAGCAAATTAACGTAGAAAGTATGTTTGGGTAATTAGAATACCGCAAAAAACATATTCCTTTCCTGTCAATTAAACGGTAAAAATCCTTGTCAATTCAAAACTTAAGAAACATCGCCATCATCGCTCACGTTGACCATGGCAAGACAACACTGGTTGGTAAATTATTGCAACAGTCAGGTACGTTCGGCGAACGTGAAACTGTCGATGAGCGTGTTATGGACTCCAACGACTTGGAGAAAGAGCGCGGTATTACCATTCTTGCTAAAAATACGGCAATCCAATGGAATGGTTATCACATCAATATCGTAGACACCCCAGGCCACGCCGATTTCGGTGGTGAGGTTGAGCGCGTAATGTCTATGGTTGACTGCGTTCTGCTGGTTGTTGATGCGATGGATGGCCCAATGCCACAAACACGTTTCGTAACGCAAAAAGCGTTCGACCACGGTTTACGTCCAATTGTTGTTATTAATAAAGTTGACCGCCCAGGCGCACGTCCTGATTGGGTTGTTGACCAAGTATTCGACTTATTCGTGAACTTAGGTGCAACGGATGAGCAACTCGATTTCCCTATCGTTTACGCATCTGCATTAAACGGTATCGCAGGTCTTGACCACACTGAAATGGCTGAAGATATGACTCCGCTGTACGAAGCTATCGTAGAGCACGTCGCGCCACCAGCCGTTGATGTCGATGGTCCTTTCCAAATGCAAGTTTCGCAGTTGGATTACAACAGCTACTTAGGCGTTATCGGTATCGGCCGTATTAAACGCGGTGTAGTTAAACCTAACCAACAAGTGACTGTTATCGATAGCGAAGGTA
The DNA here is from genome assembly GCF_058246155.1 of Providencia sp. UF-183. Lineage (NCBI taxonomy): Bacteria > Pseudomonadati > Pseudomonadota > Gammaproteobacteria > Enterobacterales > Morganellaceae > Providencia > Providencia sp. UF-183. The sequence continues at coordinate 24,866 of NZ_JBSICD010000017.1, forward strand.
AAACTCGCAACGGTAAAATCGGTAAAGTATTAACGCACTTAGGTTTAGAGCGTATCGATTCACAACAAGCTGAAGCGGGCGATATCGTTGCACTGACAGGTTTGGGTGAACTGAACATTTCTGACACTATCTGCCAAGTGGGTAGCGTTGAAGCATTGCCTGCGTTAGCAGTTGATGAGCCAACAGTTAGCATGTTCTATTGTGTTAACACCTCACCATTCTGCGGTAAAGAAGGTAAATTCGTGACTTCACGTCAAATCCTTGACCGCCTGAATAAAGAACTGGTTCACAACGTTGCATTGCGTGTTGAAGAAACTCAAGACCCAGACGCATTCCGTGTATCAGGTCGTGGTGAGCTGCACTTATCTGTTCTGATCGAAAACATGCGTCGTGAAGGCTTCGAGCTGGCTGTATCTCGTCCAAAAGTTATCATTCGTGAAATCGATGGTCGTAAACAAGAGCCGTTCGAACAAGTGACTTTAGACGTTGAAGAACAAAACCAAGGTGATGTGATGAAAGCGTTAGGTGAGCGTAAAGGCGACCTGCGTGACATGATGCCAGACGGTAAAGGCCGTGTGCGTCTTGACTACATCATCCCAAGCCGTGGTCTGATTGGCTTCCGTACTGAGTTCATGACAATGACTTCAGGTACTGGCTTACTGTACTCAACATTCAGCCATTACGACGATGTTCGCCCAGGCGAAATCGGTGGTCGTCAAAACGGTGTTCTGATCTCTAACGGTCAAGGTAAAGCAGTTGCTTACGCACTGTACAGCCTGCAAGATCGCGGTAAACTGTTCTTAGGTCACGGTGCTGAAGTGTATGAAGGCCAAATCATCGGTATTCACTCACGTTCTAACGACTTAACCGTTAACTGCTTAACCGGTAAAAAACTGACTAACATGCGTGCGTCAGGTACCGATGAAGCAACAACACTGTCACCACCAATTAAAATGACTCTGGAACAAGCGCTTGAGTTTATTGATGATGACGAATTAGTTGAAGTGACTCCGCAGTCTATCCGTCTGCGTAAACGTCACCTGACTGAGAACGATCGCCGTCGTGCAAGCCGTTCTAAAGATGACTAATTTTTAAATAATGAGGCACCGATTAGTGGTGCCTCAAGATAAAAATTATTCGCAATAAAAGCTAATCTAGAACCTATCTAGGTTGGCTTTTTTATTGGTTTATTCTATTTTTAAACTGTTCGAGAAGATCATTTGACGTTGGTAATAGTGTTAATCTGAGGTTGAACGGTTTCATTATGGCACTGAGTGAGTCCGCAGATAAATTACCTCGGTCATTTTCTATCTCAGAAATAGTTTTTCGTGAAATACCAACAAGTTTACCAAACTGTTCTTGATTAATTTTTAATATATTAACTCTGAGTTTTTTTATTGTATTACCGATAGAAATTTTGTTTAGAAAAAGCGCCGTTAAAATATCAAGCATTTGGCTTTCATTTTCATCTAACCTAATTGTATTCTGCTGAGAAACAGTCATTCCGTCAGTATTTTTATGTGAAAACCGCTGCGTATAAATAGAATTTTTTTCTTGATTTAACTGAGCGATTTCCAGTTCTAATCGGTTAGAATGGTGATTAAGCTCATCGTATTTTGACGTTGATTCTTTTAATTTATTCTCTAAATCAAAGCTATGATTTTGTTCATGAGTCAGTCTGCTTTCTAAGTTTGATTCTATTAATCGAAATTCATTTAAACTATGAAATAAAGCTAACCTTTCGCTATGTAAAGATTTTTCTTGTTCAATGGAGATTGCAGATTGAGAGTTATGGGTAGAGCTCTCATTGATGGCCTGTGTGATTTTTTCTATTTTACTGTGAGTAATAGATTTTTCATGCATTATTTTCTGTAATTCTCTTAGTATTTCTCTTATGCGTGATTCGTTTGTATCCTTTTGTTTTTGAATAAGAAATATGTTTTTTTTGTAATTTTCTAATTGGTTTTTTATTAAAGATAAATTGTGCTGAAGCAGCGAGATATTATTTTCTAAATAATTTATTTTTTTATCTAAATTAATATTATTTTTTAATTCTTGTGATTTTATTCGTTCAATATCATTAAACATTTCGAGTCTTTTATCTTTCATAGTAGACCCCATTTTGCTAATTTCTCAGGGATAAAATCAAAACCAAATGTATTCATATTAATGATGCGCTCAGGAACGCCTCGATTACTTAACCGCTCTTTAAGACCGACTAATTTTGTCGCAGTCGTTTTTATATTTTCAATAATCATATTGGTATCGGCCAGATCGGAAAATGATTCTATAATACCAATATAATCAAAATCTCCACCTTGCTCATATTGAGCTGACCATTTTGCTGTACGAGGTATGCCTTCAGGGTCAGCTTTCATTGGGGCAAAATCATAAATGGGTGCAAATTTTATTTGGTTATTGAATAGCATAAAGGCAGTATTACGGCCATGATTATCACTATTACCAAAAATAACATTCAGCAAATCTCTATTTATCCATTCCGTTATAAATTCTTCTCGGGTAAATAGAGGTTCAATGTGGCTAGTTTCAAAAATCTGAAGTAAGTCCCTGATCATTTTTTCATTATGCAAACTCGCACCAGGCCCCATATTTAAAATGGAATAGACAGATTGCACAGAAGGTTTGTAGGTTATACCGTTTGAATGCAGTATATCAAATCGAGGTAGCCATAAAGAGGGTATCTGGTTGCTATTCTCAATGAGTTTCATTGTCGCGGTTTCGATGGTTTCAAAACCGAGGGATTCTAATTCATGGTAATAATGGTATTCCGTTCGCAGGATATCACAGTCATCATTACTGCGTTTTCCTCTTGGATATTTCACTAAATAAGCAAGGTCGTTTGGCCTATATGAATAATCTTGATAATAGTCTATCCAGATATGGTCATCATCTGCATAACGAAGTAACAGTTTAGGGGCTTCCCCTCCGGCTCCAGTTGCTCCGCCAGCAACACCACCTTTTTCATTGGCATAATCTAAAAAATCTGAAGACCTTTCAGCAACATCACTTAATTTAAAAAATATTTCTTTATTTTCCAGCTGATTATCAATAGATTCCTGAACGCGTAAATTACCAATTGGTGCAACAGTTGCATATTTAAGTAAGATAAAGTTTTGAGCTTTATAGCTTAAACTTCTTATATCAAGATGTTGTACCCAAAAACGACGACTTGCTCCACTGGGAATGAGGTCATCTAAAAAGTAGTTGTCTTTTGCAGGATCATAAGGAAACAGTTGGATTGGATAATTTATTGATACAGCGTGGTTATCACATAAATCTAAATTATCTAAAGCATAATCAAAATTGTAATTAACTCGTGATAGTTCATAGCTATTTGAAAATTCAATAGATGCGATATCTATCCAATTTTGATTGATATAGGCTTCAATGGTTATTTTGTCTAAATCATCCACAAGACTTTCTCCCAAAAATGCTGGAATACCTCGATTGAGTAGTATATGGCTCAAGCGAAAGCTGATCAAGCTTCATTGAGTATAATATTACTCGATTGGTTGGTTGGAAATAGATATCTCCATCTTTAAACTAAAAAATCAGAGTAGCACACTCAAAGTGTGAGCTAGAAATGTTCAAGTAATTCAACTTTGCTCAATCGATAAATTGACAAAATAACGTGAATTATCACCAATTAGGGCTGTTCAGTTGGACGAATAATGATTAAAGTAAATTTAGTGAATAACAAAGAGGAAAATTTATGCTGTATATCTTCGATATGGGTAATGTGATTATTGATATCGACTTTAATCGTGTGTTTGATAAATGGTCTGAACTGAGCGGGACGCCAAGTGAAGAAATCAAATCACGGTTTACTTTTGGCAATATCTTTCAATTACATGAGTGTGGGAAAATTTCAGATATAGAGTTTGCAGAGCTGCTTTGTGAAGAAATGGGGATCACGCTGAGCTTTGAAGATTTCGCTGAAGGCTGGCACGCTATTTTTATTTCGTTAAGACCGGAAGTGATTGATATTATGGAGCGCCTGCGTGAGCAAGGCCACCGTGTTGTCGTCTTATCGAATACCAATCGTCTACATTTAGACTACTGGCCAGAACACTACCCAGAAATTGCAGCATCCTCCGATTTTCTCTATTTATCCCAAGATTTAGGTATGCGTAAGCCGGACCCTGAAATCTTCAAATATGTTCTGCAATCTGAAGAGTTTGACGCGGCAGATGCGGTTTTCTTCGATGATGTAGAGGAAAATGTCAAGGCAGCGCAAGCCCTAGGTATCCGTGCTGTTCATGTTGTGGATAAAGATACCGTTCCTGAATATTTCCGTACTTACGATTTTAGTGCTGAAGTTGAATAACATTTGATATTGATGATGGAGCAACGGTTAACGTTGCTCCATCTTTTTGTGCAGAGTAATCATGATTGCATTAATCCAGAGAGTCACTCACGCGAGTGTTGTTGTTGATGAAAAAACAGTTGGGCAAATAGACTCCGGTTTATTGGTTCTGCTTGGCGTCGAAAAAGACGATGACGAGCAAAAAGCTAAACGCTTATGTGAAAAGGTACTGGGCTACCGTATTTTCAGTGATGAACAAGGGAAAATGAACCTGAATGTTCAGCAAGCGGGAGGCAGTTTACTGGTTGTTTCACAATTCACGTTAGCGGCGGACACCAAAAAAGGCATGAGACCCAGTTTTTCTGGGGGAGCAGAGCCTGAAAAAGCTGACAAGTTGTACCAATATTTTGTGGAACAAAGCCGTCAGCAGGGTGTCATGACCCAAACAGGGCAATTTGCTGCGGATATGCAAGTGAGCTTAACCAATGACGGCCCTGTGACCTTCTGGCTGCAAGTGTGATTCCATTTTTAAAGGGGGAGCCGATGTACCATTTACGTACACCGAAAGATGAAATTGAATTTGCGACTTACTACCACTTTCGTTGGGAAATGTTGCGAAAACCCTTCAACCAACCCCTTGGTTCTGAAAAAGACGGTTATGATTTAACGGCTCATCACCAAATGGTGGTGGATGATAAAAACCGTATTTTGGCGATTGGCCGTTTATATATTAATGCTGATAACGAAGGTGCAATTCGCTTCCTCGCCGTAAACCCTGTCATGCAAGGCAAAGGGCTGGGTAAGCTGATTATTATGGCGCTGGAGTCTGTTGCTCGGCAAGAAGGCGTAAAACGTATTGTTTCCAGTGTACGCGAAGAAGCCGTTCCTTTCTTTAACAAAATGGGGTTTGAAAATAGGGGACAAGTTGCAGGGCAGCTTAAAACACCTGTTCGCCACTATTTGATGATCAAGCCGATTGAAACCCTAGACCAAATTCTGCATCGCCCTGACTGGTGTGGTGAGTTACAGCAAGCGTGGTATAAATACATTCCGTTAAGCGAAAAAATGGGTGTTCGCATTGAACAATACACAGGCACCCGTTTTATTACGACGATGCCAGAAGCCGGCAACCAAAATCCTCATGAGACTATTTTTGCAGGTAGCCAGTTTTCCCTTGCCACATTAACAGGCTGGGGGTTGATTTGGCTGTTAATGCAAGAGCATCAACTTGGTGGCGACATTGTGTTAGTGGATGCCAACATCCGCTATGGTAAACCCGTTAGTGGTAGGCCAACAGCGATTGCAGATTTAGCGAATATGAGTGGTGACCTCGATCGCTTAGCGCGGGGCAGTAAAGCACGCGTAAAACTGAAAGTTGAAGTGAGCAACCCAGACAACCAAGTTGGTGCAGTATTCAGTGGGGTGTATATGGTGTTGCCAGTCGAAAAAACAAAGTAGAACATATTATTGTCGGTTGAATAATATGAAGAGGCAGGTCATGTGACCTGCCTTTTACTTGTTCACTATTGTGTTATTAAAGCTGGAACTTGTGGTGTTGCATCTTGTGGCACTGGCGTTGTTTCCATATTTGGTATGCCTTCTTGTGTTTCCACCGAAGAAGTTACAACCCCTTTTACTACCGTGCGATATAAGCGCTTACCTTGAAGTGGCATCGCCATCAGTTCGCCATTTAAACTTTTGGCGACGGAAGGTGCAAGAAAATCGCCCTGTAGTGTTGCATCAAAATCCCCGACAACTTGTGCTGGGAAACCTGACCATCCCCATTGGTTTAAATCGATTAAATCAATGTTAGTCCCAGAGGCCCGCAATAAAAACGGCACTTTTTTCGGTTCTTGTTTCACCAATACGCCAATTTTACTGATCCCTCTGTCAGTACTGACTGTCAAACTCGCTGCTGCAGAAGATTTCCCGCTTTGACGTACTTCTAAGAATGGGCGGCGAACTAAAACTTGGTTAATTGTGCCGCTATCGGCATTGAATGTCGCTTTGCCGCTCCAAACACCCCACTGCTTTTGCTTAATGAGGTCAACATCTTCAATATTGGCGCTTAATGCTGTGAATTCGAACGGGAACTCTGGCTGGATATTCATTAATAAAGATTGAGTGACAGTAAATTTTTTGATGGATAAGCCAGACAGCCAAGATGGCGCGGGCTCAGCAAAAAAGGTCAGCCATGTTTCTGGCAAGGTATATAAAATGCCACCTAATTTACCTTCATTAATGGTAAGAAGTTGGTCATTACGTTGCCAAGCACCACTTAAATTAAATACGCCTTTGTTGTAGTAGCCTGATAATTTATTGATGTTGAGTTTGTCTCCATCAATATTTAGGTCACCAATTAGTGTACTAAGTTGCTGATCTTTGATGACCAACTGGTCAACGTTAAAGCTGATTTTACTTTTAGGGCTTGTCCAACTGCCTCTGACCAAACTGAGTTGATCGATTTGTGTACTCAGCCCTGAAAGCGCCCAGTCTTTTCCTTGAATATCAATATTGGTTAATTCAAGATTTTTGATTTGAATGGTTCTATCACTATTAATCGCATCAAATAATGTATCGAAATCAACATTGTTTTCCCAGCCAACCTTATTCATTGCCAAGGAATCAATGGTTATTGCCCCATCAGTAAACACTTTTCCTTCACCCACAATATAACCGTTATTCAGGTAGGCACTTGCTTTGCTGATTTCAGTGACTTGCTCTTGCAATTTTCCAGTCAGCGCGACATTTTTAAATGGTAATTCATTAATTTTTAACTGGTTAGCGGTAAACCGAAAATCACCATAGCCAAACGGGTGATTAACTGTTGGTTTCCATGGCGTGATCCCACCAGTAAAGCCCGTGGCGGAAATGGTTTCATCACCTTGTTTAAGGGTTAATTGGCTATTTTCAAATTGCAGAATACTCGCCGAAATAGGCAGTGGTGTTGATTCAGGGGATACGGTGGTGGAAAGCTCACCTTGTGTGATGACGAAGCGGTGAATTGCTGTGCCGCTGAAGATATTGCGCCAATTCACATCAACCACGATTTGGCGTGCATCTAAGGACAAATCTTTGTTTTGTGACGCTAATTTAACATCTTGGAAGATGAATTCCCCGGGATTGGAAAATTCATGGCCCATAATCCCTACATGGATATCGTAGTCAGTAAATTTGCTAAGGAATTGGCTCGAATAGGAAGCGCCCCAGCGCGTTTGTAATCCTATGTAGGCGGCGATAAACAATAGCAGCAGTAGCAAGAATGCGTAGGTAACAAATTTAATTAACCATTTCACAGCTAACTGCTCCTCAAATTTGCGGGGGAATGCGTTTAATATCGCGACAATTTAAGGATAGCATACAGAAGAACCGCCAGAATATTCAACTCTAGCGGTTTAGATAAAAGATTATTTTTCGAGTGGGAAAACTAAATTCAGCACAATTGCCGTTAATCCGCCTGCGGCAATACCAGAAGAGAATAAGGTTTTCAGCCAATCAGGGGCAAATTGCAGAATTAACGGCTGTTGTGAAACGCCCATGCCAACGGCAAGGGACAGCGCGATAATCATAATCGCTCGGCGGTTGAGTGGCTCACGGGAAACAATACGCACGCCAGATGCTGCAATGGTACCAAACATCACAATAGTTGCACCGCCAAGAACAGGCTCAGGGATTTGCTGTACAAACCCAGCAACAGCAGGGAATAGCCCCAGCAAAACAAGCATTAATGCGACGATATAACCCACATAGCGGCTAGCCACACCCGTTAACTGAATAACCCCGTTGTTCTGACCAAAACAGGAATTAGGGAAAGTATTAAATACGGCAGAAACCATTGAGTTTAAGCCATTTGCTAATACACCGCCCTTAATGCGTTTCATATAAAGTGGGCCGCGGACAGGTTGCTCTGAAACGTCAGAGGTTGCGGTAATATCACCAATGGTTTCCAAAGAGGTCACCATAAAGATTAAAATCAGTGGGACTAACAGGTTCCAGTCAAATGACAGCCCGTAATAAAAAGGCTCCGGAACAGTAATAAAGGATTGGTTTGGCTCAGTCGGCTGCGCATTTGGCAACATATCCATCCACCACGCTGCAAGGTAGCCCACAGCCATTGCAATCACCAAAGAGGCAACGCGCAAATACGGGTTTTTTTGGCGATTGAGTAAAATAATGACCGCAAGAACGATGCCCGCCAAAATTAAATAGTCGGGGGAACCGAAGGTGTTATCACTAATTGCGCTATAGCCACCGCCAATGGAGGTTAGCCCGACTTGGATCAGCGATAACCCAATAATCATCACGACCACACCAGACACCAGCGGGGTAATGACGCGACGTGCTAAATGCAAGAAGCGAGATAAAATGACTTCAGTGAGTGCAGCGACTAATAATGTACCAAATAGTGCTGCCATCATGGATGGAATATCCGCCCCGCCTTGCTTGAGTGCAACACCGCCCATGATTAAAGGTGCAACAAAGTTGAAACTGGTTCCTTGAATAGATAACAACCCTGAACCAATCGGCCCCCATGCTCTGATTTGAATTAAAGAGGCAACACCAGAGGCAAATAAAGACATGCTAATAATGCGTTGGGTATCGTGTGCAGGCAAGCCGAGGGCTTGGCAAATCAGCATGGCGGGGGTGATAACAGCAACAAACATCGCGAGGAGATGCTGCCCAGCCGCAAACAGGGCTTGGGGAAGCGGTGGCCTGTCTTCTAATTTATAGATGAGCTCGCTCTGGGTATTTATGGTTGATTCTGTATTTTGTTTTTCAGACGTTGCTGTATTCATTGCCTTCATTTCCCACCAACAAAAAACGCATTGTAAAGCGATCAAATTAAAAAGCAATCGTTTGCGCAAAATAAATATTGTAAATAGTTAAACTAAGTTCATCACATTTTTATATCTTTTAACTTGTATTTATAACAGTTTTTTTTTCTAATCTGTTCACCTGTTTTTGGCGTTTTAAGGAAGATATTAACGTCTTACTAATATTTTATAATTTTAACAACAGACGAGGTACGTAAATGTATCATCTTGATGTCTACGGGACTTTGGTAGCAGCAACACTAGTACTATTGCTTGGGCGGAAACTCGTTAAAACCGTTCCTTTTTTAGAAAAATATACAATTCCAGAGCCTGTTGCAGGCGGATTGTTAGTTGCTTTTAGTCTACTTTTGCTGAAGCAAATGTTTGACTGGAGCTTATCTTTCGACTTATCACTGCAAGAACCGATGATGTTGGCTTTCTTTGCCACCATTGGTTTAAATGCCAACCTAGCGAGTTTGAAAGCAGGTGGTAAAGCCCTGTTTATCTTTATTTTTGTGGTTGTCGGCTTATTACTTGTTCAGAATACAGTGGGGATCGCCCTCGCTAAATTGCTGGGACTAGACCCATTAATGGGGTTACTTGCTGGTTCAATCACGCTGTCTGGTGGTCATGGTACAGGCGCAGCATGGGGAAAAATTTTCTCCGAGAGCTATGGTTTTAAAAGTGCAACCGAAGTTGCAATGGCCTGTGCAACATTTGGATTGGTCTTAGGTGGGTTGATTGGTGGCCCTGTTGCACGTTTCCTAACGCGAAATATCCCTACGCCAGGTACCTTAGAAGACGATAAAGACGTACCCACCGCGTTTGAAAAGCCACAGTCAGGTCGTATGATAAGCTCAATGGTGCTCATTGAAACTATCGCTTTAATCGCAATTTGTTTACTGGTCGGTAGCTACCTTTCGGGTTTATTAGCGGAAACAGTTTTCGCTTTACCAAAATTTGTGTGTGTTCTTTTTGTTGGTGTGATCCTCAGTAATGGCTTATCCATACTGGGTTTTTATCGGGTATTTGACCGTGCAGTTTCCGTATTAGGTAACGTCAGTTTATCGCTGTTTTTAGCCATGGCATTAATGAGCTTAAAATTATGGGAATTAGCATCATTAGCAATTCCAATGATTGTCATTCTTGCGGTACAAGCGTGCGTAATGGCAGGATATGCGATTTTTGTCACCTTCCGAGTGATGGGTAAAAACTACGATGCTGCTATTTTAGCGGCGGGGCATTGTGGTTTTGGTTTAGGTGCGACACCAACGGCGATTGCCAACATGCAAGCCGTAACGGATAGATTGGGACCATCCCACTTAGCATTCTTAGTTGTGCCAATGGTTGGTGCATTCTTTATTGATATCGTGAATGCTATTGTCATCAAATTGTATTTAATGTTACCCGTTTTCCCGACGATTGCGGGATAATTTATATTCTAATCATTGATAGTAAAACAGGTATTGCCGTGAATAAATTCACGGCAATTTTCGTTTAAAGGGAAGTGTTCAGAGGTTTGATTATGGGCTTAAGCATGCCCATATTGTTCACGCTCAGGTAGCCAACGTTCAATAATTTGTTGTGCATTCTCAGGGTATTGCTGTTGAATATGGCGGGCGATCCGTTGCACTTCTGGCAACATATATTGGTCACGAAGTAAGTCTGCCACTTTAAATTCCGCATTACCTGTTTGCCTTGTGCCTAATAACTCCCCCGGCCCACGAATTTCTAAGTCCTTCTGGGCGATGACGAACCCATCATTGCTATCACGTAACACTTGTAGGCGCTGTTTTGCAGTATGTGTGAGAGGTGTTTTGTACAACAGTACGCAGTGAGAAGCAATCGCGCCACGACCTACGCGGCCTCTTAACTGGTGAAGTTGAGCAAGACCTAAACGTTCAGGGTTATCGATAATCATTAGACTGGCATTCGGGACATCAACCCCAACCTCAATCACGGTTGTTGCGACAAGTAGCTGAATTTCATTATTTTTGAATGCCGCCATAATGCTTTGCTTTTCCGCAGGCTTCATTCGCCCGTGGACTAAACCCACTTTAAGTTCAGGGAGTGCAAGCGCCAATTCTTCACTGGTTACCTGAGCCGCTTGCGCTTCTAATAGCTCGGAATCTTCGATAAGCGTACATACCCAATAGGCTTGGCGACCTTCATCAATACAGGCTTGGCGTACACGTTCGATAATATCATTACGTCGTGTATCCGGGATGGCGACGGTCGTTACGGGCGTTCGTCCCGGCGGGAGTTCATCAATCACCGAAGTATCTAAGTCCGCATAGGCTGTCATCGCCAATGTACGTGGGATTGGCGTAGCGGTCATAATGAGTTGATGAGGGTGGAACCCTTGTTGTTCACCTTTTTCACGCAGAGCGAGGCGCTGGTGAACACCAAAACGGTGTTGTTCATCAATGATAACCAGCCCAAGAGCATTAAACTTCACTTGCTCCTGAAAAATGGCATGTGTACCAACCACCATCGAAACGTCGCCGTTTGCAATAGCTTCTTGCTGTTGTTCCCGTGCTTTGCCCTTTTGTTTGCCTGCAAGCCAGCCGACTTTGATGCCTAATGGCTCGAGCCATTGTTTGAAGGTGTTAGCATGTTGTTCCGCTAAAATTTCAGTCGGTGCCATTAAGGCGACTTGTTTACCATTCTCGATAGCACAGACTGCGGCTAGTGCAGCGACAAGGGTTTTCCCCGATCCCACATCCCCTTGGATTAGGCGCATCATTGGTGCATCTTTCGCAAGATCAGCTTCAATTTCCCCCACCACACGGTTCTGTGCATTGGTCGGTGAGAAAGGCAGCTGTGCGAGTAACTGTGCTTTTAGTTTACCGCTAGAGGTGAGCCGCTGTGCATACAAACGTTCGTTACCTGCTCGGATCGCCAACATGCTTAAGTGGTGAGCTAATAATTCTTCAAGTACCAAACGTTTCTGCGCGGGGTGATGGCCTTTTTCTAGCTCACTGAGTGCCACATTCGGTGGTGGATTATGAAGAAGCCGTATTGCATCAGGCAGGCTTATCATGCCACGACTCAGCTCTTCAGGAAGTAACTCTTTAATCTTTCCGTTATCAAGCATGGTCAGAGCTTGATCCATGACTTTACGTAACGTGGCTTGGCGAACGCCTTCAGTTGTAGGGTAAACTGGCGTAAGGTTTTCTTGTAATGCGATGTTGCCCGTATCTTGGGAGACTTTATATTCAGGGTGAATAATTTCAGGGCCTGTATTACCTCTGCGAATTTCACCATAGGCGGTAACTTGCCGGCCTTCTGCTAAGTTGTTTTTCATCGCAGCAGAGAAATTAAAAAAGCGCAATGTTAAGTTGCCAGTGCCATCAGTTATGAGGCAGGTCATCATGCGCTTTCGGCCAAAAACCACTTTTGTTTGGAGTACTTCACCAGTAATGGTGGCAGTTGTTCCAGGTAGAAGGTCTTTGATTTGGTACAAACGGGTATGGTCTTCGTAGCGCAGAGGAAAATGAAGAAGTAGGTCTTGAACGGTGTTCAAACCGATTTTACGCATTTTTTCTGACTGGCTAGCACCAATTCCATGTAGAGAAGTCAGTGAAATGGTATCAAGTAACCCATTATTCATGTTCTTTCCTTTTCCTTAACCAAATTGTTGTCTTTTCATTTTTTCAGTTAGTTGCATTTGTACCCACCAATCCTCAGTGGCTTCAATTTGCCCTTGTTCATTGATATGCGGGCGCGGTAAACCTTTGCGTTTAGCCACTTCGGCGAGCACGGGGTAACCCCCTTCAAACAGCCATTCTTGCTGTTCTTGTTCAGATAAAACGCTATGTTCGCGATCATACATTCCCGCTAACTGCCGTTGTCTTTGCGCTTCATAGAGTATTAAGGCAGAGGCGACGGAAACATTCAATGATTGAACCATGCCTGCCATGGGAATGATAATGTGCTTATCTGCCAGTGCGAGCGCTTTTTGTGAAATGCCTTTTTTCTCTTGCCCCATCATAATACACGTTGGGCGGGTGTAATCAATTTCACGAAAATCAACGGCATGTTCGGACAAGTTTGTCGCTAATACCTGCATGTTTTGCGATTTTATTTGTGAAATAGCCTCTTCAGTTGACTGATGAGAGATAACTTTTACCCAACTGTTACTGCCAGCGGCGGAAGAGACGGATAACTTGACGTGTTGATCTGGCCAAATAGCATGGATTTGGTGAATCCCTACAGCATCAGCACTGCGGACTATCGCAGAAACATTATGGGGTTTATGGATTTCTTCAAGGCAAATTGTGAGGTCTGGCTGCCGCATCGCCATCATTTGGCAAATGCGGCGATAGCGGCGTTCATTCATATTCGTTAGTTACGGTTTCGGCTTACGCGTAGAACATCTGGCATGATACGTATTTTGCGCATAACATTTGCCAGCTGAACACGGTTTTTAGTGGTAAGGCGGATAAAGGCGCAGTATACGCGGCCATCTTTTTCCTCAGTATTCATGCTCTGAATGCTTGAGTTTGCATCATTAATTGCAGCCGTAAGGTTTGCTAATGCACCTTGATGGTTAATCATATCTACCTTGATTTCAGCGATGAAATCGGCGTCTGTTTCGTTATCCCATTCAACGGCCATAAATTTATCAGGCTCTTTTTGGTAGCCACGGATATTACGGCAAGATTCATGGTGGATAACTAGCCCTTTACCGGGGCTAATATGCGCCACGATAGGGTCACCAGGAATTGGGCGACAACATTTTGCAAAAGTGATTAAGACGCCATCTGCACCTTTAATAGAAAGCTTATTGCGGCTCTCAACGACAACCTGATCTTCAGGTGTGCTTTGTGGGTTGTTTTGCAAGTTCCTTGCGACAACCACACTCATTGCATTGCCTAAGCCAATTTCGGCGAGTAGGTCATCAATCGAGTTGAGCTTCATACGCGCCAGTTCTGCATCAATATTACTTTGTGGAATATCGGTGAGTTTATTACCAGCTCCTAGGGCATGATTAAGCAGCCGGCGACCAAGGTTAATCGAGTCTTCGCGTTTTAAGTTCTTCAGTAATTGGCGAATTTTGGCGCGAGCTTTTGAGCTGACGACAAAATTAAGCCAAGCGGCATTTGGACGCGCACCCGGTGCAGTAATAATTTCAACAGTTTGGCCACTTGTTAATGATTGCGAAAGTGGATACGGTTGGCGGTCAACACGCGCACCAACACAGGCATGCCCAATATCGGTATGCACTGCATAAGCGAAATCAACAGGGGTTGCACCCGTTGGCAATTCAACAATACGACCTTCAGGAGTGAAAACGTAAATTTCATCAGGGAAGAGGTCTGATTTCACGCTTTCGATAAATTCGAATGAACTCCCCGCACTTTGCTGTAATTCAAGCAGGCTTTGCATCCAGCGCTGCGCCCTGACTTGGGCGGTCGTGCCTTGCTCACCTTGCTCTTTATAAGCCCAGTGAGCAGCAACCCCCATCTCTGCCATTTGGTCCATATCTTCTGTACGAATTTGGACTTCAACTGGCACGCCATGGGGCCCAATTAAGGAGGTATGTAGGGATTGATAGCCATTGGCTTTAGGAATGGCAATATAGTCTTTAATACGCCCCGGACGCGGTTTGTATAAGCTATGCATCTGGCCTAAAACACGGTAGCAAGTATCTACATCTTTGACGATGACCCTAAAAGCATAGATATCCATGATGGAATGGAAACGCTGCTCTTTTTGGTGCATCTTGCGGTAGATAGAATATAAGTGTTTTTCTCGACCACTAACACGACAAGGAACACCTGCTTCAGTAAGTCGACCGTCAATCTCAGAGAGAATTTTTTGGATCATCTCTTTGCGGTTACCACGAGCCGCTTTAACGACTTCTTTGATAACTCGGTAACGGTTAGGGTAAAGGGCTTCAAAACCAAGCTCTTCAAGCTCAGTTTTTATATGATGTATGCCCAGCCGATGTGCCAGCGGGCTATAAATCTCAAGGGTCTCACGAGCGATGCGACGACGCTTATCTGGCCTTAAGGAGCCTAAAGTGCGCATGTTGTGAGTGCGGTCTGCCAGTTTTATCAAAATGACGCGAATGTCTTTGACCATCGCCATAATCATTTTGCGGAAGTTTTCTGCTTGAGCTTCTTTTTTGTCGCGAAAGTTGAGCTTATCAAGTTTGGAAACACCTTCAACAAGACCTGCGACGGTTGTTCCAAATAATTCTTCTATGTCCTGAAATGTAGCTGGAGTATCTTCTATCACATCATGAAGTAGCGCCGCCATTAATGTTTCATGGTCCAGACGCATTTCAGCAAGAATACAAGCAACAGCAACAGGGTGAGTAATATAAGGCTCACCACTTGAACGGGTCTGTCCTTCATGGGCATCCCGTGCGACAACATAGGCTTGTTTTAGTAATTCAATTTGCTCTTTAGGGAGGTACTTTTGAATAACTAAATTAAGGCTTTCAAACAGATACAAGGCAGACCCACCTTAGTAATTAGCGACGACCTTCAGCAATAGCAGAAACTGCCTGCATTTCAGCCGCTTCTTGCTCTTGCTGTTCTTGGCGTTCACGCACATCCAAAATGTGACCGTTAATTAAACCTTCTTCTACTTCACGTAGCGCGATAACTGTGTGTTTATCGTTTTCTTCAGGAACTAAAGGATCTTTTCCACCGGTTTGTAACTGGCGAGCTCTGCGTGCTGCGACCAATACGAGGTCAAAGCGGTTACCAATTTTTTCTACTGCGTCTTGAACAGTTACGCGTGCCATAAGTGTGCTACTCCAAAAGAAATAAAAAAATGACCTGATATGATACTGAAACTATTCTCAGTCTGCTAGTAATTTGCTGATTAAAGCATCATGTCTCTGAACTTGGCGCCCTAATCTCAAGCGTTCAGTGCGGATAATGGATTGTAAATCGCCTAATGCAGTGTTGAAATCATCATTAACGATAAGGTAATCATACTCGTTGAAGTGCTCGATTTCACCTACTGCTTGTGACATTCGTTTTTCAATTACTTCATCACTATCTTGGCCTCGGCCGCGTAGTCTGCGATAAAGTTCGTCTTTTGATGGTGGGAGAATAAAAATACTGCGCGCTTCTGGCATTCTAGCCCTGATTTGTTGCGCTCCCTGCCAATCTATATCGAGAAAAACATCCACACCGCTTTTTAAAACGTCTTCAATGATAGGTTTAGACGTCCCATAGTAATTTCCAAAGACACAAGCGTGCTCTAAAAAGTCACCATTTTCGACCATTTGTAAGAAATCAGTCTCTGATACAAAGAAATAGTGCTCACCATGAACTTCACCAGGGCGTGCAGCTCGTGTTGTATGAGAAACAGAAACTTGCGTGTCATACAACGGTTGTGTTTTCAATAGAGCCTGAATGAGGCTTGATTTACCCGCACCACTAGGCGCAGAAACAATATATAACGTACCTTGTATCATGATGATTTCTTGAATAGTCGAGGGTTAAACATAAAAGATGGTGATAAACCCCACATAGTATACACATACTTCCATCAACATGCAGCGATATCAATAAAACATGAATAACAGAGAATAGAAATTTGATCTATGAGTAATTTGCGAGCCGCTTCCAGAAATTAATTGTTTATTCCTGCAAATCTTATTTGTCTTGCGAAGCTTTTCGCAAAAAAACACATTTTAGTGTGAGAGTTAAGAAGAATGCTTTCATGCTTCAAGATATAAAGCGTGGTGGGTATATGGAGTAGTTAGTTATTCACAAGGAATTGTTATGACATATTTTATGGATAAATTAGCATTGATTGTAAGCACCTGGATTATTGGTTTTTTATGGATTGGTGGTGCAGCCTTTGCTTCCAGTAATATTGAATTAGATAAGCGCTGCAAATTAGGTGGTAGGAGTAAAATTGAGCAAGAAAGCCATCGGCTAGGCGCTCAGCTACAGCAATGGAATCAGGTTTATCGGTTATCTGGAAATAGCCAAATAAGTGATGAAGCTTATGACCAATTACTTTATCAGTGGCAATCTTTACGTCGTTGCCTGAGACTCTCTGAAGAACTTCCCGACGTTGTGCTACCTAAAAAGGTACAGCTGACGAAGCATCCTATTCCCCATACAGGGTTGAAAAAACTCACAGAATCTAAGGTATATGAATGGGTCGACTCTCGTCGTGAAATTTGGTTACAGCCGAAAGTTGATGGTGTGGCAGTTACTCTTGTCTATCAAAATGGCAATCTCGTTTCCATGATCAGCCGTGGAAACGGCACCGAAGGCCTTGAGTGGCGCGGTAAAGCAGACTTTATTTCGGCTATACCAAAGCAAATTAATTTACAAAACGAGGTTATTTTACAAGGTGAGCTTTTTTGGCAACTGAGTGAACACATACAAGCAAAGGATGGGGGAGTAAACGCCCGTAATAAGATAGCAGGTTGGCTAATGCGCAAGAAAAGCCCCAAAAAAGTGGAACCCAATATCGGAATCTTTATTTGGGCATGGCCAGGTGGTGAATCAGAACCTAAAAAGCAATTTGAGTATCTAGCTCAGCTAGGATTTCCCTTAGTAAAAAAACATAGCCACAAAATTGAAAATAAAGGCCAAGTAAAGCAATGGCGTGAGCACTATTATCAACGTAACCTGCCTTTTGCTACGGATGGCATCGTACTAAAAAGTTATCCATTTCCAGATGTGTTTGCATGGCAACCAAATCAAAATAGCTGGGCTGTGGCATGGAAATACCCATTGCGTCGGGTAGTTTCAGAGGTCAAGCATTTGCAATTTAAAGTTGGCCGCACAGGGAGAGTGAGCGTGGTTGCAACAATTAACCCAATCAATCTTGAGGGGAAAAATATATCCAAAGTGAGTGTTGGGTCATTAGCATCATGGGAAAAGAAAGATGTAATTGAGGGGGATAAAGTCACTGTTTCTCTTTCAGGTTTAGGAACACCAAAAATAGAAGATGTCATTTGGCGACTTGAAACACGGGTCTATCCGGATCTTTCTACCTTTGGTAGTTTCAACTCGCTCACTTGTCTCACCTATACAGAACACTGCCTACAACAATTTGTGGCTCGTTTAACTTGGCTAGGCAAAAGCTTAAAAATCAAAGGAGTCAGTGAGGCTACATGGCGAGATTGGGTCGAAAATTATCAGCTAACAGAGTTAACGACTTGGTTACGGCAGGATTGGCAAAACGCATTACCGAAAAATAAAAAAAATGCTTCTTCAATCAAACAATTTCAATCAGTTAAATTTCAATTAACACCTTTATGGTTAAAAGGTTTAGGTATCCCTTTGCCAAAAACAAAAATTGAACAAATCATGAGGTTAGAGGGGCTTCATGATAGCGTTGAAATTGAGCGGTTGAGCTTAACTCGAAAGCAAAAGGAAAAGTTAGAAAAATGGTTAGCTACGCCAGAGATTCAACTTGCGTTGCAGGATATACAGAAATTAAAAGAAAATGAGTCATTAATTGAATAATTAATGACTCAATAAGATGAAAGCTAATCTTGGTTTTCGTAGTTGAATATCGGCAATCCGAGGCGGTAGCGAATTGCAATTAATCGTGCACTTAATCCGACTACAAGGGTAATGATAACGACGATGTCTTGTGGAAGTGGAGTTTGCAATAGGCCAATATAAATCCATGCGGCAGCAAAAGAGACTCCAGCATAGACTTCTTTTTGGAAAACCAAAGGGATGGTATTACACAGCATGTCCCTAAGGACTCCACCAAATACACCGGTAATAACGGCAGCAATTGCGGCAATAATAGGGCTATAATTCATATCAAGTGCAATTTGAGCACCAAGAATAGAGAAAACGATTAACCCAATGGCATCCAAAATAAGAAACAAGCGGCGCAAGTGTTTCATCATGGGAGCTATCCAGATTGTAACAACAGCGGCGCCAGCAACAGTTAGGATATATTCAGGGTGCGCAACCCAACCTAATGGATAGTGCCCAAGTAAGATATCTCGTACAGAGCCACCGCCTATCGCGGTTGCAGAGGCAATAATAATGACACCGAAGACATCCATTTTACGTCTACCAGCGGCAAGCGCGCCGGTCATGGCTTCAGCGGTGATACCAATAATATAAAGCACACTTAATAACATAATGGTTTTATTCAATATTAAAGTTATTGCTAAAGGGTAATATTACTTTTGAAATTTCTCGACTGAGATTTTCTAGTACCATGTAAAGTAGATTAGTTAAAGTAATCCGATAGCTATATTAAATGATGTGAAAGGATAACAGATTGAATAGTAAATTGCCTTATAAAGAAACACGTTTAACGAACGATAAGCGCAGCCACCAACTTACTAATATTAATGTGTGGACACCTGATAGTCAGTGGGTAGCTTATGATGTTCGACCAAATGGCAGTTCATTTACTGGCTTATCGATAGAAAAAATTCATGTAAATACATTGCAAGAGGTTGAAATCTACCGAGCTAACCATGGTGCGCATGTTGGTGTTGTTACAGTGAGTTCACAGCAACCTCCTCAATATGCATTTATACATGGCCCAGAATATCCCGATGAGCAATGGCATTATGATTTTCACCATCGTCGTGGCGTATACGTTCATGATGATCAAATGAATGTGGCCAGTCCTATTGATGCGATGTGTATTTCACCTCCCTACATTGCTGGTGCTCTTAGAGGGGGAACTCATGTTCATGTATATAGCCCTGATGGTAAATGGTTAAGTTTTACTTATAACGACCATGTGATGCATGAATTAGATGTGAAGCTGGATCAGCGGAATGTTGCTATTGCTGTACCTGCGGGGGCTGTTAATATTGAGCCGAAAAAGCATAACCGAGAATATAATGGTGACTACTTTTGTTGTGTTGTAACTCAGACAACAGTAGAGCCAAAACCTGATAGTGATGAAATTAGCCGTGCGTATGAGGAAGGTTGGGTTGGGCAACGAGGTTACCAAAAGCAAGGTGGCCAGTGGCAAGAAAGGGCACTTGTTTTTATTGGGGATACACATACTCAAAATGGTGAGGTAATCCCTGAAATTTTTATTGTGGATTTACCTTCACAGCCTCAACTTTGCATGGTTGCAGGGGAGAAACCACTTCAGGGAACAGAATTGACTCTACCCGCTCCACCAAAAGGTGTATACCAAAAGCGGCTTACTTATACACATCAACGTAAATATCCAGGTTTAGCCAAACAACCGAGGCATTGGTTACGTACATCGCCAGATGGTAAATCAATCGCCTGCTTGATGCATGATGATTTTGGCAATGTGCAGTTATGGTTAGTCGATATATTAACGGGAAAATTAAATCAGCTTACTCATGGTGATTCTTCGATACAATCTGCGTTTAATTGGGATAGCCAAGGTGAGCATATTTGTTTCATTTACGATAATAGTGTGACCATTTGCCATATTGCGACAAAAACATTAATTAGATTAACTGAGCGTACTGAGCAAGCTCCTAGCGCTGATGCGGTTGTATTCTCACCGAATGATAAGCTTATTGCATTTATGCGGGATGTTGATGGGTTCAGGCAACTTTATACCGTGGAAACGGGTCTACATTATTAGCGTTTTATTAGTAAATCACTATAATGATGAATAAAAGAGAAGTAGTAAGCTCTTTTATTCATAAAAGACTTTATTTTATTCTGAATGATATGCTAACGATTTTAGGTTTTAACAATATAATGTTTAAAATTAGATATTCAACATGGGGATTTTAGTTAAGTTATGGCGGCATATTACTTATTCTGAGAAATAACAATAAAAACGGGCATAGTTAATAAATAGAAACTCGCTCAGTCATTATTTATTCCCTTTTAAATGAGAGAATAAGAAAAAATTTTAGCCTAAATGAATACTATTCTTTCTTTTCTGTTTTTTCTTTTTTATCAATCTCTTCTAAACGTTTTTTAGGCGAATCTTCTTTTCCATCATTGCCTGATCTTGCATAGTCTAAAGGGATTAAAAACGTATCCATTACAACTGAAAATGGGAGGTCAATTGCAAGAAGTGGCCTAACTACCCAGCCTGTTTCATCATCTTTAATCATCTTGATGCTATTTTTAGAACCTGGATAATAACCATCTGAAGGGCCTGCATGAGTCATAATACTAGAACAACCGCTTAAAAATAACGGTGTGATAAGAGCAATTATTTGTGCGGTATTTAAACTCGGCATACGGTGGTTAACCTATATTTTGCTAATTATTACTAACTTTCATTCATCATATCGAAAAACAAAAAATTCACAATCTCAGTGTTGCATTATTATTTAATTAAATGACATATATTCTTTTAATGAATATTTAATTATATCTTATTGAGGAAGATTGTTTCTTTTTTGTATTTATTCTTATGAGTTGTGAAGGACTTAAAAAAATAAAGAATAATTATTTTGATATTTGTTATCAATCTGAAAATTCAAAGACATAGAGATTTTAATTCGTTCTAAAGTGTGCTCTATGACACATCTTACTCTTTTGCTATTTGGCATAATCGATTCAGTAGTATGTTTTATCGCCGATTTAGGCTTGGTTTATGGGTAACTTGTCGTCAAAAGGATGCGGTCTATGAGTGAATTAGCTCTTACTGTAAGTTTGTTGGCGTTGGCTGCCGCTCTAGGGTTATGGATAGGAAACTGGAAAATCCGTAATGTTGGATTGGGGATCGGTGGTGTTCTTTTTGGGGGGATCATTGTTGGGCACTTTGCTCAACGTTATGGGTTACAGCTCAATAAGGATATGCTGCATTTTATTCAAGAATTTGGCTTAATTTTGTTCGTTTATACTATTGGTATTCAAGTTGGCCCCGGTTTTTTCTCCTCTCTTCGTGTTTCTGGACTGAAACTTAACGGTTTCGCGTTAATGATAGTGGCTTTAGGTGCGATAGTGACTGCCATTATTTATAAAGTTGCCAATATTCCACTCCCTATTATTCTTGGTATTTTTTCAGGTGCAGTTACAAACACCCCATCATTAGGGGCAGGTCAGCAAATTCTGACCGATTTAGGCTCGGACCCAAACCTTGTTGGTCAAATGGGGATGGGATACGCAATGGCTTATCCAATGGGAATTTGCGGAATATTACTGGTGATGTGGTTAGTACGGATCATCTTCAGAATTTCAGTAGATAAAGAAGATTCTGCCTTTAATAGTACCAATTTCCAACAGCGCGATGCACTGCAAACCATGAATATTGCGATCCGTAATGCCAACCTTGATGGCTTGATGATGCAAGATATTCCATTACTTGGTAGTGAAGCGATTGTGTGCTCAAGGCTAAAGCGTGGAGACATGTTGGTTGTTCCTCAGCCAACGACGGAAATTCATTTAGGTGATTTGCTCCACGTTGTTGGGCAAAAAGACGACTTAAATAAAGTGCGCTTGATATTAGGGGAGGAGGTTGATGCTTCTTTATCTACATCAAGTTCCATTTTACATTCTGTTCGCGTAGTGATTACGAATGATGCGGTATTGAGTAAAAGGCTTAAGGACCTAAACTTAAAACAAAAATATGATGTTGTTGTCACTCGGTTAAACCGAACAGGGATTGATTTAGTTGCGAATAATAATTCAGTGCTGCAATTTGGTGATATTTTAAATATTGTTGGGCGGCCTGAATCTATTGAGGCTGTCACTGCGTTACTAGGAAATGCCAAACAAAAATTACAGCAAGTGCAAATGCTACCCGTCTTTTTAGGTATTGGGCTTGGTGTGGTTCTTGGGTCGATTCCTGTTTTTGTCCCCGGTTTTCCTGCTGCATTAAAATTGGGGCTAGCTGGGGGGCCGCTGGTTGTTGCTCTTATTTTAGGGCGGATTGGTACGATTGGTCGCCTGTATTGGTTTATGCCACCAAGTGCTAACCTTGCATTAAGAGAGCTTGGTATTGTGATGTTCCTTGCGGTTGTTGGGCTCAACTCTGGCGGTGATTTTATTGAAACACTGATAAAAGGTGATGGATTAACGTGGATTGGTTACGGTCTACTGATTACGTTCGTTCCCTTATTTATTACCGGTATCGTGGCAAGAGTATTTGGTAAAATGAATTATTTGAGTCTATGCGGTGTATTAGCAGGCTCAATGACAGACCCTCCTGCACTTGCATTCGCCAATAATATTCACCCAACGAGTGGTGCTCCTGCATTGTCCTATGCAACCGTATACCCATTAGCGATGTTTTTACGGATTATTTCACCACAATTGCTCGCGATCCTATTTTGGACTATTTAAGTCTTACGATAATTTCGCTCTCTAATTTTTCTGGAGGGCGTTTTATTTTTATATTTCAACATTAAAAATATTTAATATTTCAATTGGATAGAGAGGTATCGGTAGGTTAAGGGCTAATATAGCAAAATAAGGTATCGGAACATATAGCGGCTAAAAGTGCTTTTGTTCAAGCTATAACCAAACAAAAAAGATGTTCTAATAGATTTGAATGATATTCGTATTGAAAAAATTATTTGATTTCAATTACGGAGTTCTCGCTAATTTTTCGCCCTTTCTATTTGAAAGGGCTTTTTTTTACTTAAAATTCGCGAGTCAAAGGTAATCTATACGTTGTTCTTCTACAAAACTAACAAGTTACTTCTTGATATGCCTTTTCTAACTCTTCCGCTAATATTTTGATCCCTTGCTCAATGACTTCGGGCTCAGGGACATAATTCATTCGCATACATTGGTGTGCATGTGGCCAATCTTGTTCAATGCCTGGGAAGAAATAGTGGCCAGGAACCATCAAAACACCACGTTTTTTCAAACGTTGGTATAGCTCTAAGCTATTAATTGGTAAGTCTTTAAACCACAGCCATAAGAAAATAGCGCCTTCCGGTTTGTGAATAAGACATTTATCTTCGGGTATGTAACGGCGAATGATCTCGATAGCTTCTTCAACGCGTTGTTTGTAGAAAGGACCAATAACATTCTTAGAAAGTGAGATTAGATCATCCCTTTTCAGCATTTCGAGCGCTAATGCAGGACCAACCCCGCCAGGGGCAAGGCTAATAATGCCGTTCATATTACTGACAGCTTCAATGATTTCTTCATTGGCGATAATGATACCGCAACGTGTACCAGGTAAACCAAGTTTAGATAGACTCATGCAAAGAACGACATTTTCATTCCAAAATGGCGTTGCTTCACTAAAGATAATACCTGGGAAAGGAACGCCATACGCATTATCTATCAGTAGCGGGATGTTATGTTGCTTAGCTAATTGATCTAAGTGCTCAACTTCTTCATCCGTAATCACATTCCCTGTCGGGTTAGTTGGGCGAGAAACACAAATAACACCAATATCGTCAGTGACTTCTAATGTATTAAAGTCAACGCGATATTTAAATTGGCCATTAGGCAAATGTTCGATTTGCGGTTTATTCGCAACAAACAGGTCATCATCAAGACCTGAATCCGCATAGCCGACATATTCAGGGGCAAGAGGAAAGAGAACTTTACGAGTGATACCATCTTCAAAGCGACCGGCTAGCAGGTTAAATAGGTAGAAAAAAGCACTTTGGCTGCCATTGGTTAGCGAAATGTTTTTCGCACTGATATTCCAGCCTAGTTTTGCTTTTAGCGTTGCCGCAAGCGCTTTCAACATGGCATCTTTGCCTTGAGGACCATCATAGTTACATAAGGTGTCCGTCAATTGACCGTTTGCACACATTTCAGTTAATAATTCTTGGAAGTATTTATCCATCTCAGGAATATGAGCTGGATTACCACCACCAAGCATGATCGAGCCAGGGGTTCTGATGCCCTCATTCAGGTCTTTCATTAATAATGAAATACCCGAGTTTTGAGCGAACTTATTACCAAATTTAGAAAATATCATTGCATTTATTCACATATGTCTATTAGGTTGTTAATGGAATTTAAAACATACTCTGCCCTATCCTAGAGTTCAACCGCTTATTTTTATTTATTTTTAATTTAAAATATTGCAAATAAATAAATAAACAGACATATAGTTTTTGATGTTAATGTTTTGATAGTTTATTTTTCTTTCCCAACTGCATGATCCATCTATAAATTCTGAATCATTTAAATTGGTAACAACTAATTAAGTGGTCATTTATCATGCCAGTGGCTTGCATGAAGGCATAACAGGTGATTGAGCCAACAAATTTAAATCCCCGTTTTTTGAGTGCGTTGGAGAGTTTTTTGGAAAGTTCTGTTTCTGCGGGGACTTGGGACGAACTTTCCCAGCGGTTGATTATTGGCTGCCCGTCGACAAATTCCCATAGAAAAGTTGAGAAGTCTTCTCCATTTTTTTGCATTGCTAAATAAGCGTTTGCATTTGCAATTATCGCATTGATCTTTAAGCGGTTACGAATAATTCGTGAGTCTTGCATTAGTCGCTCAACATCGTCTTCACCCATCAATGCGATACGTTGAGGATCAAATTGGTAGAATAGCTCCCGATAGTTTTGGCGTTTTTTTAAAATTGTGTACCAAGATAACCCTGCTTGCTGCCCTTCTAAACAGATCATTTCAAATAAATGCTGGTTATCATGATTCGGTTTGCCCCATTCATTGTCATGGTAGGCAATATATTCAGGATCTTGATTGACCCAATGACAACGTGTCGGTGATGTATCCATTTTTCATCCTTTTTCCAATCACAATTAACTTGCCGCAAAAAACACAATATTTATACTGTATATATAACCAGTTTAAAAGGGATGAAAGGATATTTTTTTATTTTTAGAATAAATACAGACATATTCAATGCTGTATATCTGTCGGTCAAAGGGTATACTGGCGTACTTTCATTAAATTTAACGTATCGCGTGCGGATCTAACATGCAAAAGTTTGATACCAAAACCTTCCAAGGTCTTATCCTGACATTACAGGATTATTGGGCGCGTCAAGGCTGTACCATTGTTCAACCACTGGACATGGAAGTCGGCGCAGGAACCTCCCATCCAATGACGTGTTTGCGTGCATTAGGCCCTGAGCCTATTGCTGCGGCTTATGTTCAACCTTCTCGTAGGCCAACTGATGGTCGCTATGGTGAGAACCCAAACCGTCTGCAACACTATTATCAGTTTCAGGTGATCATCAAACCATCACCAGACAACATCCAAGAACTGTACCTCGGCTCGTTGAAAGAGTTAGGGGTAGACCCAACTGTCCATGATATCCGCTTTGTTGAAGATAACTGGGAAAACCCAACACTCGGTGCTTGGGGACTGGGTTGGGAAGTGTGGTTAAACGGGATGGAAGTCACTCAGTTTACCTACTTCCAACAAGTTGGTGGGCTTGAATGTAAACCTGTAACGGGTGAAATCACTTATGGTTTAGAACGTTTGGCAATGTACATCCAAGGTGTCGACAGTGTGTACGATCTTGTGTGGTGTGATGGCCCGTTAGGCAAAACCACTTACGGTGATATTTATCACCAAAATGAAGTTGAGCAGTCTACCTATAACTTCGAATATGCAAATGTTGATTTTCTCTTCAAATGCTTCGAAGAATATGAGAAAGAAGCACAACATTTGTTAGCATTGGAAACTCCTCTTCCATTGCCTGCTTATGAACGCATCTTAAAAGCCGCTCATACTTTCAACTTACTGGATGCGCGTAAAGCCATTTCTGTTACTGAACGCCAACGCTATATTTTACGAATTCGTACCCTCACTAAAGGGGTTGCTGAAGCGTATTATGCTTCACGTGAAGCGCTTGGATTCCCTATGTGTCATAAGAACTAAGAGGCTGTCATGACTCAACAGACTTTCCTTGTGGAAATCGGCACCGAAGAGTTACCGCCGAAGGCTCTTCGTTCATTAGCTGAATCATTCGCTGCAAACTTTACTGCAGAGCTTGATGGAGCTGACATTGCTCACGGCGCAGTAACTTGGTTTGCTGCTCCGCGTCGTTTGGCGCTTAAAGTTGCTGATTTAGCAGCATCGCAACCTGACCGCGAAGTTGAAAAACGCGGCCCTGCTATTGCTCAAGCATTTGGTGCTGACGGCCAGCCGACTAAAGCGGCTGAGGGCTGGGCCCGTGGTTGTGGCATTACCGTTGATCAAGCAGAGCGTTTGACGACAGATAAAGGTGAGTGGTTACTGTATCGTGCGCAAATGAAAGGCCAAGCTGTCAGTGAATTGCTGGTCGATATGGTCAGTCGTTCATTAGCAAAACTACCTATTCCAAAATTGATGCGCTGGGCAGATAAAGACACGCAATTTGTGCGTCCTGTTCATACTGTCACATTGCTACTAGGCAGCGATGTTATTGACGGTGAGATTTTAGGCATCAAGAGTGATCGTACTATTCGCGGTCACCGCTTTATGGGCGAACCTGAGTTTACGATTGATAATGCTGAGCAATATCCGGCTATTTTACGCGAACGCGGTAAAGTCATGGCGGATTACGAAGAGCGTAAAGCGGTTATCAAAGCTGGCGCAGAAAAAGCGGCGCAAGCGTTGGGTGGTAAAGCAGACTTAACCGAAAGCTTATTAGAAGAAGTTGCTTCATTGGTTGAATGGCCAGTGGTATTAACGGCTAAATTTGAAGAGAAATTCTTAGAAGTTCCTTCAGAGGCGCTGGTTTATACTATGAAAGGTGACCAAAAATATTTCCCTGTTTATGATAACGCCGGCAATTTGATGCCGAATTTCATTTTCGTGGCGAATATTGAATCTTCTGACCCACAACAGATTATTTCGGGTAACGAAAAAGTCGTTCGCCCTCGTTTAGCGGATGCGGAGTTTTTCTTTAAAACCGACCGTAAGCAACGTTTAGAAGATAATTTACCACGCCTAGAAACAGTCTTGTTCCAAAAGCAATTAGGGACATTGCGTGATAAAACGGATCGTTTAGAAGCGTTAGCGGGTTGGATTGCAAGTAAAATTGGTGCAGATGTTAACCATGCAACTCGTGCAGGGCTATTAGCGAAATGTGACCTAATGACCAATATGGTCTTTGAGTTTACAGATACACAAGGTGTCATGGGGATGCATTATGCACGCCACGACGGTGAATCAGAAGATGTCGCATTAGCACTTAAAGAACAGTACCAACCGCGTTTTGCGGGTGATGAGCTGCCTTCCACTGACGTTTCAGCAGCGTTAGCACTCGCTGAGAAAATGGATACCTTAGCTGGCATATTTGGTATTGGTCAGCACCCGAAAGGGGATAAAGACCCATTCGCTCTGCGTCGTGCGGCATTAGGTGTTCTACGTATTATTGTAGAAAAAGGTTACCAGCTTGATTTAGTTGAAATGACTGAAGAAGCTGCACGTTTATACGGTGATAAACTAACCAACAAAGATGTTGTGAATGACGTGGTTGAATTTATGCTGGGTCGCTTCCGTTCTTGGTACCAAGAATTGGGTTACAGCATCGATACAATCCAAGCAGTGTTAGCTCGTCGCCCAACGCAGCCTGCGGACTTTGATGCGCGAGTGAAAGCGGTAACTCATTTCCGTACATTGGAAGAAGCTCAGGCACTTGCAGCAGCAAATAAACGTGTTTCAAACATTCTGAGTAAATCAGATGAAAAACTCTCTGATACTGTTTTAGCATCTGTACTTAAAACACCAGAAGAAGTGAAACTGGCAACGCACGTTGTTGTCCTGCAAGATAAGCTGGCGCCAATGTTTGCAGAAAGAAACTACCAAGAAGCACTTGCTGAGCTAGCTTCTTTGCGTGATGTTGTCGATGAATTCTTTGAAAATGTCATGGTAATGGATGAAGACCAAGCGGTTCGAGTAAACCGTTTAACGCTTTTAAGCCAATTACGTGAGCTATTTTTAAAAGTGGCAGATATTTCTTTGCTGCAATAAGGCTAAATTGCACGTTTAATACTCAATTAAATGTCTTTTTATAAAAAGTTAATCTGTTTGATAAATAAGCGCTAAATTGTATTTAGCGCTTATTTTTTTAGTGAGTTTTGTAAAAAGGCTAAGAAACCTTACCTTTTTGATGGTTTTATCAGCAAACGAACTGAATTCGATAAAAATGGGTTGACGATCCCCATTCTTGGCAGTATTATTCACACCGTTTTCGGCGAGTAGCGCAGCTTGGTAGCGCAACTGGTTTGGGACCAGTGGGTCGGAGGTTCGAATCCTCTCTCGCCGACCAAATTCCAAAACCCACCTCATTGAGGTGGGTTTTCTCGTTTTAGTCCCCCTCAAATTAAAACTTTTCGACCGTTATTTTCAGACTAACTTTGGTTGCAACCTATTGCTGTATTTGGTGTTATACCCATCTACGGTTTGAGTTTTTCTCATGAATTACGTATTGGCAGCAGTAAAGCTTATTTATTAGCTCAAGTTGTTTACGGTGCGAATAAAGGTACTTTTCATGACAAGGACTCGTTAATGAAAACCAAACGTGTTAACCCCTCTATTTTTCTTATCGTTTATTTAGCGGCATTGATAGCTGTGATGCCGAAGAGTTTTGCGATGGTAAATCAGCAAAACACGGATATCAATCAGCTCACCCCTCAGCTCTGTATTGTTATTAATGCATTGGATTTAAGGGGCATAGAGCGGCTGCCCAAGATTAAATCTAAACAAATAAAAACATGGCGTGGAATGATTGAAGGCCAATGTATGACTCAGCCTGAGTTACTTACCTATGCTGATTATATAAATACAGAACTCATTCAAGCTGGTTATTTGAC
Source organism: Providencia sp. UF-183 (assembly GCF_058246155.1). Taxonomy (NCBI): domain Bacteria; kingdom Pseudomonadati; phylum Pseudomonadota; class Gammaproteobacteria; order Enterobacterales; family Morganellaceae; genus Providencia; species Providencia sp. UF-183. The sequence goes on from NZ_JBSICD010000017.1 coordinate 54,621, forward strand.
ATCTTATTTATCTTATCCCGCACAAGCATTATTTTTGGGTCGTTTGCAGGCAGAAGTCATTACAGGGACAATTTCGAATATTCACTACCAGGGAGTGACCAATATTCTTCCTTTCGAAATTGGTGATGTTTTCAATTTACGACATATTGAACAGGGTTTGTACAATCTACAAAATGCAGCTTGGGTTCCTTATCATATTGATTTAGTGTCTGATAGTTTGGATCCTCAGGCGACTGAAATTGTTGTTGTTGGCGGGGTTACACGCGACCAAAGAGGCGTGCTGTCAATTGAGTCTCGTCCTTTTGATGAACAACCTAAGGCTATCATCTCCCATGATGCTATTTTTGCTAATCCATTACAGATAAATGACCTACTTTATTTAAATGTAAATCATTCTTTAGGTTCTTCGAAAAGAAATAAACGACAAGCCATCGCGCTTGGTTATTCGGCGCCATACCGCTATTGGTTGCTTTCTATTTATAGCCATTATCAAAATTACCAAACAAAGATACCAATTAATGGTATCGCACTGGATATGCAGCAACGTCTGCGAGCATTATTACTCACCTCTCAATATATTCTTAATCGCACTGAAAATAGCGTTACTTCATTCAGTATTAGCTCGCAAATTCAAACCCTTGATACTTTTTTAGCTGGGCAACGGTTGATGACGCAAAGGCGGTTAGCGAGTTATCTGTCTGGTGAGTTTGTTTACCAGCAGGTTTTTTCACAAGGTCAAGTGACAGCATCTTTGGGATATAAGCAAGGGAATAGTTGGTTTGGTGCCAATGCAGTTCAAATCACGGGGCTAGAACGCCCTCAGATTTACCAGTTATCATTTTCATCAGCTTGGGGAAGTACCCCAATTTATTATCAGAATAGTGTCGATATCCAATTGAGCCGTTCTAAACTCGATTCTCTGTTAGAGCGAGACACTTTTATTGGAAACGGTGGTATACAGGGCTTTTCAAGCTCCGATAATATTGAGATGGGAGACAATAGCTTAAAGCTGCACAATGAGGTTAGTTGGGACATGCCATGGAAATTCATTCAGTTATACAGTTCGATTGGGATGGGAGTAACGGGAAATAATAGAGCAACATTTTGGCGAAAAAATGCCGTATTGGGCTGCAAGGCTGGCGTGAGGGGTACTATAAAAGCAATTAATTATCATGCTTTCATTGAGGTGCCTATTTGGCAGGCCAATCAGGTTGTTGCGAATAACCTTCATTCAGGTTTCCAAGCCAGTATAAGTTATTAATCAATAGCTTCGCAGTAGTATGAGAGAGCGTGTTGAGCGTCTTAGCCAATTGTAGCTTTTAACAACAATATTATAGAATTTTATGCATACAGCCTAATTGATTAAAAAGAACGGATAAAAATTATTTTATTCTTTAAGTTATCAGTTGGTTAAAATTATGTTTAGTGTGAGCAGGCGAATGTTTTTAATATGGATAAAAAATAAACTAAATAATAACATGCTAAAATAATTTCAATCCTCATTTCCTTTAGTGTTTTATTTCAGCAGCCGTTGGATAAAACGCTATATTCGTTCAGTAATTCAGCACTTAATCACAAATATAAAAATAAATAATCTAAGCATAAAACACTAATCAACACTAACAATATGGTTATAACGCCTACTAATTGCTCTGCTCATTGATATTTTAGCCTAAGTTAGCATGCTAATTGTTTCTAATATGTTACGAGATTTGTATGTTCTACGTCAATGTGACTATTGACGAAGTGGGTGACAGTTGATTAATTGCTCAATGAATAACAAAAAATACAGATACTACTTCTGTCATTTTAATGACGGGGTTAGTCATCGAGCAAAAACAACATGAACACCACAGGAGCATACAGATGCGCTCTATTAAAAAAACAGGTCTACTTTCCGTAGGATTAACGCTCGCAGCATTAGCGGTGTCGGCATCAGTACAAGCTAAAACATTAGTATACTGTTCAGAAGGTTCGCCAGAAGGCTTTAACCCTCAATTATTTACGTCGGGCACAACATACGATGCAAGCTCAATTCCACTGTATAACCGTTTAGTCGAGTTTAAATTAGGCACAACTGAGATTGAGCCAGGCTTAGCTGAAAGCTGGGAAGTGAGTGATGACGGTAAAGTGTATACCTTCCACCTGCGCAAAGGCGTGAAATGGCACTCAAACAAAGAATTTAAACCAACCCGCGACCTTAATGCGGATGACGTAATTTACACTTTCATGCGTCAAAAAGATGCAAACCACCCATACCATAAAGTGTCTGGCGGTAGCTATGAATACTTCATGGGGATGGACATGGATAAAATTATCGACAAAGTTGAGAAAGTCGATGATAACACTGTGAAAATTACACTGACTCGCCCAGAATCACCATTCTTAGCGGATATGGCAATGGACTTCGCTTCCATCCTGTCTGCGGAATATGCTGACCAAATGTTGAAAGCGGGTACACCAGAAAAAGTTGACTTAAACCCTATCGGTACAGGTCCTTTTGTTCTGCAACAGTACCAAAAAGACTCCCGTATTCTGTACAAAGCTAATGACCAATATTGGGGAACTAAGCCAAAACTTGAGCGTTTAGTGTTCTCAATCACGCCTGATGCGTCTGTGCGTTATGCGAAGCTGCAAAAAAATGAATGCCAAGTCATGCCGTATCCAAACCCAGCTGACTTAGAGCGCATGAAACAAGATAAAGACATTACCTTGTTAGAGCAGCCGGGTCTGAACGTGGGTTATCTCTCTTATAACGTAGAGAAAAAACCACTGGATAACCAAAAAGTTCGCCAAGCACTGTCAATGGCCGTGAACAAAGATGCAATCATCGAAGCGGTTTACCAAGGCGCAGGCCAAAAAGCGAAAAACCTGATCCCACCAACCATGTGGGGCTACAACGATGCAGTGAAGGATTACGAATATAATCCTGAAAAAGCCAAAGCATTGTTAGCAGAAGCAGGCTTCCCGAATGGTTTTGAAATTGACCTGTGGGCGATGCCAGTTCAACGCCCATATAACCCAAATGCACGTCGCATGGCAGAAATGATCCAAGCAGACTGGTCAAAAATTGGTGTGAAATCAAAAGTTGTTAGCTATGAGTGGGGTGAATACCTCAAGCGTGCTAAAGACGGTGAGCCACAAACGGTCATGATGGGTTGGACGGGTGATAATGGGGACCCAGACAACTTCTTTGCCACATTATTTAGCTGCGCTGCGAAAAAACAAGGCTCTAACTACTCCAAATGGTGTAACGAAAGCTTTGAAAACCTGATCCAGCCTGCTCGTATGACGGCAGATCATAACAAACGTGTTGAACTGTACAAACAAGCACAAGTCGTCATGCATGATCAAGCGCCAGCGCTGATCATTGCTCACTCAACCGTGTTTGAACCAGTGCGTAAAGAAGTGAAAGGCTATGTGGTTGATCCACTAGGTAAACACCACTTCGAAAACGTCGACATCGAGAAGTAATCGCATCTAATCTGTCTATGCCCTTCGTTGCTGGTTTGGAACGAAGGGCGTTTTCTTCTTTAAAGAAGCAGAGAAGTTCAGTTGTTTGTGAGCACCCGGAAAAGAAATTTTCTGAGTAGCCAAACGGACTAAGAGCCGTCAACGGCATTATTAAAGAGATTCAGGATATGCTGCAATTTATCCTCCGACGATTGGGGCTTGTGATCCCCACGTTTATCGGTATTACATTACTCACATTTGCTTTTGTTCACATGATCCCAGGCGATCCTGTCATGATCATGGCGGGCGAAAGAGGGTTATCCCCTGAGAGACACGCCTATTTAATGGCTGAATTAGGGCTCGATCAGCCACTTTGGAAACAATATCTACATTATATCAATGGCATATTTCATGGCGATTTAGGGATTTCCCTGAAAAGTCGTATTGGTGTTTGGGAAGAATTTGTCCCACGCTTTTTAGCGACCGTTGAATTAGCCACCTGCGCCATGATTTTTGCGATTTCGGTGGGGATCCCTGTCGGGGTTTTAGCCGCAGTTAAGCGTGGGTCGATTTTTGATCACACCGCCATTGGCCTTTCCTTAACGGGTTACTCAATGCCAATCTTCTGGTGGGGGATCATGCTCATCATGTTAGTGTCGGTACAGCTTGACCTAACGCCTGTTGCAGGGCGGGTGAGTGACACGGTATTCCTTGATGATTCTCAGCCACTCACGGGTTTTATGCTTATTGATACCCTAATTTGGGGTGAGAGCGGCGATTTTATCGATGCGTTAGAACACCTTATCTTGCCATCCATTGTACTGGGGACGATCCCATTAGCGGTGATTGTGCGAATGACGCGTTCGTCAATGCTGGAAGTATTAGGTGAAGACTACATTCGTACTGCGAGAGCAAAAGGTTTAGGTCGTGCGCGCGTTATCTTGATTCACGCACTGCGTAACGCCTTGTTACCGGTTGTCACGGTCATTGGCTTACAGGTTGGGGTTATGTTAGCGGGTGCAATTTTGACCGAAACTATATTCTCATGGCCAGGTCTGGGACGTTGGTTAATCGAAGGGCTGCAACGCCGTGATTACCCTGTGGTTCAAGGTGGTGTGTTGCTTGTCGCCACATTGATTATCTTCGTTAACTTAGTGGTCGACGTGCTGTACGGCATTGTAAACCCAAGAATTCGTCATAAGAAATAAGGAGCGCTAAATGTCTCAATCTACTGAGCCAACCGTTGTCAGCGCCCCGCAGCCGATGACGCCGTTACAAGAATTTTGGCACTATTTTAAACGCAACAAAGGGGCCGTTGCTGGGATGTTTTATATCGTCCTGATGGTGCTAATCGCAATTTTTGCAGGAGTTCTTGCTCCTCACGCCCCAGATGAACAATTCCGCGACTTTTTACTTGCGCCACCAGTTTGGCAAGAGGGCGGAACGTGGCAATTTATTTTAGGCACCGATGACGTTGGGCGTGATTTATTATCCCGCTTGATGTATGGCGCACGTTTATCCCTGTTAGTAGGCTGTCTTGTGGTCGTGCTTTCGCTGATCATGGGGGTAACAATTGGTGTAATTGCAGGTTATTTCGGTGGTGTCGTTGATGCGCTGATCATGCGTGTTGTCGATATCATGTTGGCGTTGCCAAGCCTGCTATTAGCCTTAGTGCTGGTGGCCATTTTTGGCCCATCCATTGTGAATGCATCTATTGCACTGACATTCGTGGCATTGCCTCACTATATCCGTTTGACGCGAGCGGCGGTGTTGGTTGAAGTGAACCGCGATTACGTGACGGCTTCGCGTGTTGCGGGTGCAGGGGCTATTCGCCAGATGTTTGTCAATATTTTACCTAACTGCTTAGCGCCTCTGATTGTTCAGGCATCGTTAGGGTTTTCGAATGCTATTTTAGATATGGCTGCTTTGGGTTTCCTCGGCATGGGGGCTCAGCCTCCAACGCCAGAGTGGGGAACAATGCTGTCTGATGTGTTGCAGTTTGCACAGAGCGCATGGTGGGTTGTGACGTTCCCGGGATTAGCAATTTTATTAACTGTATTAGCGTTTAACCTGATGGGCGATGGTTTACGTGATGCATTTGATCCAAAACTCAAGCAGTGATGAGGTAATCTAATGGCACTGTTAAATGTAGAACAACTTTCGGTACATTTCGGCGACGAAAAAGCACCGTTTCGCGCTGTTGACCGTATCAGCTATAGCGTTGAAAAAGGCCAAGTCGTCGGTATCGTCGGTGAATCAGGTTCAGGAAAATCGGTGAGTTCCTTAGCCATTATGGGGTTAATTGACTATCCCGGAAAAGTGATGGCGGACTCATTAAAGTTCGATGGTCGCGATTTATTGTCTATCCCTGAAAAAGAGCGTCGGCAAATTGTTGGTGCCGATGTTGCGATGATTTTCCAAGACCCGATGACCAGTTTGAACCCGTGCTTTACGGTGGGTTATCAAATTATGGAAGCGCTTAAGGTCCACCAAGGTGGCAACAAAGGCACCCGTAAGCAGCGTGCGATTGACCTACTTGATATGGTGGGCATTCCTGATCCCGAGTCGCGTTTGGATGTATACCCGCACCAGCTATCAGGTGGGATGAGCCAACGGGTAATGATTGCGATGGCGATTGCATGCCGCCCTAAATTGTTGATTGCGGATGAGCCGACAACTGCGCTGGATGTGACTATTCAGGCTCAAATTATTGAATTATTGTTGGAATTACAGCAACAAGAAAATATGGCTCTCGTACTTATCACTCATGACCTCGCGTTAGTTGCGGAAGCGGCTCACCACATTATCGTGATGTATGCAGGGCAAGTGGTTGAATCAGCAAAAGCGAGTGATATTTTTAAACACCCTCGTCACCCTTATACGCAAGCGCTATTACGTGCGCTCCCTGAATTTGCGATGAATAAATCACGTTTAGCTTCACTCCCCGGCGTGGTTCCCGGCAAATATGACAGGCCAACAGGTTGCTTGCTCAATCCCCGTTGCCCGTACGCTACAGAGAAATGCCGCCAAGAAGAGCCAATGTTACAGACCGTTGGTGATCGCCAAGTTAAATGCCATATGCCGCTGGATGATATGGGGAGGCCAACACTATGAGTGACAAACATGCAGCGCCACTGCTAAAAGCCGTGGACTTGAAAAAGTACTATTCCGTTAAAAAAGGTGTGTTTGGTGCAGAAAAAACACTAAAAGCACTGGATGGTGTTTCATTTGAACTTGAAAGGGGCAAAACATTAGCCGTTGTGGGTGAGTCGGGTTGTGGTAAATCCACATTAGGTCGTTTGCTAACGATGATTGAGCAACCTTCAGATGGCGAGTTGTATTACCAAGATCAAAACTTGTTAGTTAAAAATAAAGTGGCTGAAAAGCTACGCCGCCAAAAAATTCAAATTGTTTTCCAAAACCCGTATGGGTCTTTGAATCCACGTAAAAAAGTGGGGCAAATTTTGGAAGAGCCATTAGTGATTAATACATCGCTTTCGAAAGAAGAGCGGAAAGAAAAAGTATTATCGATGATGGCTAAAGTCGGTTTGAAAACAGAGCATTATAGCCGTTATCCACATATGTTTTCCGGTGGCCAGCGCCAACGTATTGCAATCGCACGTGGCTTGATGCTTGACCCTGATATTGTGGTGGCTGATGAACCTGTCTCTGCACTGGATGTTTCTGTGCGTGCGCAAGTATTAAACCTAATGATGGACTTGCAACAGGATTTAGGTTTGTCTTATGTGTTTATTTCCCATGACTTATCGGTGGTAGAGCACATTGCGGATGAGGTCATGGTGATGTATTTGGGGCGTTGTGTTGAAAAAGGGACGAAAGAGCAGATTTTTAACAATCCTCTGCATCCTTATACACAAGCATTGCTTTCAGCAACGCCGAGGCTGAATCCAGATTCACGCCGTGAACGGATTAAATTAACGGGGGAATTACCAAGCCCGTTGAACCCGCCACCAGGCTGTGCTTTTGCTGCACGCTGCCGCCGTGCATTTGGCCAATGTACGCAATTTCAGCCTACGCTGAAAGAGTATGACCAACAGCTTGTCGCATGTTTTGCGGTCGATGAAGACGAAAAACAAACAGTTGTTGTAAGTTAACCTTTTGAATGGCAGAAAGTCTCTCTTTCTGCCATTTTATTTGTGGAGTTAGTGTTTAATTCTCTTCAGACTATCGCTTATCCTAAATATCCAATCTTTCTTTTTAAATTGCTCTTTTGCAGATAAAATCAAGTATACTGACAGATGTTTTTCGTTCTTATTAAAAAGCGGCTTGATTAGGAAGGTTGTGGCCAAATGAACACACGAGTCCAACGCTCACTAACATTAAAAAGTATGGTTGCATTTTTTGCGATTACATTACTCTCACTTGCGCTTTTTTTAGCTATTCAATTCAGTTACTTACTAGAGCAGCGTAAGCAAGACTACTTAGATCAGCTCAGTAATGCTGTTATACAAATTCAAAAACCATTAACAGATTCTCTGCTAAGCTCAGATCTTAACGAAGCGAAAAGGTTGCTTGTGAGCTTAAAAACCTCCGGCATTATGGGTAAAGCGATTGTCACGGTTGATAACGCAACTGTTATGAATTTAAGTTTTGCGACGCCGAAGCCGATACCTGAATGGGCAGAGTATATTGTGGGTATTCCTGTGGAAATGACCGTGCCATTATATGCCTATGGTAATGTTGCGCTACAGGCTAAGCCTCAAGGCTATTTAACGTTACAGGTCGATTCAAACCGTGTTTATCGGTTTGCATTAAATACCCTTGCTCTTATGACGACCACCTATTTGTTGTTGGTGCTCATTATTGCAATTGGGATGACATGGTGTGTCAGCAGGATGATTGTGAGGCCATTGCGTAAAATAGCCATTGAATTACAGACGAACGAATCCGTTAATCAGGTGGCAGTATCTCACTACCATCACGATGATGAGCTCGGTTTATTGGCAAAAGGTTATAATCGTCAAAGAAAACAACAAAATTCAGACTAAGCCATGAACATGCTCTCAGCTTTATGGTCTAATATCGTTAGAGTGGTGACAATGACAGATTGGATAAAGCCATACGGTATCGTTTAACCCAGTAAGTTCACGTTTTTCGTTAATTTATTCGTCGTAATTTGCGGTTAAATATAAAGATATAAAACACATAGGGGTTTACATGCAGGGCTTGAAAGTTCGGTATATTATCAGTGTTGTATTACTGTCAGTGGCGCAATTCGCGCAAGCTGAACCGTTGCAACCCGATCCAGCATGGCAGCAAGGAAAGCTAGAAAATGGCTTTAGCTGGCAATTATTACAAACACCACAGCGTCCGAATGACCGTATTCAGCTCAGGTTAGCCATCAAAACAGGTTCATTATCCGAAAAAGCGAGCGAAAAAGGCTATAGCTATTTAATCCCTAAAATGGCGTTGTTTCACCAAACAGAAGCATTTCCAGCCGCTACTTTACAAGAATTTTGGCGTCAGGCAACTGACCCTGATATGCCTATTCCCCCTGCCGTGGTCTCTTATGACTACACGATTTACAGCTTAAGTTTACCAAACAACCGCCCTGATTTAATTAAACAGGCGCTGAGTTGGCTGTCGACGTCAGTGGCAGGTGCAACATACACTGAAACTGCGTTGCACAATGGGCTAGAAGCACAAAATGTGCCTGTTGCAACGCTGCCATTAAATGCAAATGATCCAGTTTGGCGTGCGCGTTTGAAAGGATCTGCCATGATGGGCTATGACCCAGGCCAGAAGCCAAATGGAAATGTTGATCTTGCCGGTGTGAATGATTTTTACCAAAAATGGTATACCCCAGATGTGATGACGCTATATGTAGCAGGGCACGTGGATTCACGGATGCTGTCCGATACAATCTCACAAACGTTCTCAGGGCTGCAAGGCAGACGTTCAGAACCTGTTTCTGTCGCGGTGTTGTCTACCGTTAAACCGCAGTCTATTGATATTTTGCAAGACCAACCTACGCAAGATACGCTGTCCTTAATTTGGGATATCGATTGGTTACCAATTAATGATTCAAACGTTTTATTACGTTACTGGGCAAGTGATTTAGCGCGTGAAGCGGTTTACCGTACATTGCAAAAATCATTTAACCAAAAATTCAATCAAGATGAGGTCGTTCCGGGCTTAGATTGCCGAGTGCAATACCAAAAGGCCACGTGTACGCTGACAGTAACGGCAGCACCAGAAAAGATGGCAGCAGTTACAGACCTTGTGGCTAGCGAGCTTGCTGCGATTAATCAAAATGGAATCGCCCCTGAATTGTTTGATGAGATGATCAAAGAAAAACAGGTGCAGTTGTCCCAGTTATTTGCCGCGTATGCACGCACCAGTACTGACGTGTTGATTAGCCAACGTTTGATTTCCCAGCAAAATGGCGTTGTGGATATCGCACCAGAGCAATATCAACGCTTAAGACAGGCTTTCTTAGCAGCACAAAGCCTTGACCAAGTGAATATGGAAGCGCGACGTTTGTTGTCCCAAGAGGCCGCTTTTGTTCTCGCACAGCCTAAAGATAAGCAAACCATGGATGCAGAGCAAATTCGCCAGAAATTCAATAAAGTCCTTTGGCCGCAAATCCCTGCAACGCCAGAGTCAACTGAGGTTGCACCTGCAACACCAGCAGCTCAATAATCGACAAAAAGATAGCCTGTGTAAATGCATAGGCTATCTTGTTTCCCGCCAATTATTGTTCAGTGAATAGCGTTTCGATCACGCTAGTCAATGTGGCTCTTGAGTCTTTATCATCCACAAAGCCAGCAGCGCTGGTTTTAGTTGCTGGTGAATAGTAGGCGACAGATCCCCAAAAACCTAAATGTGAATAAAGGGTGATACCGTTAACTTCACTTACCATAATACCCAAGCGATAGCTCTCGGCACCTTCATGGGAGCCTACGCTTAGCATGGTTTCAAGTGTTTTAGGTGATGCAAAAATTTTTTCTTCAAATAAGGCCTCTAAAAATTGAGCCATTTGTTTTGAGGACATAATCAACCCGCCACCACCATAAACATCCATAGAGGCGTGAATATGTGTCCCTTCGAACTTACCGAGGTATTGTTTTGCCCGTGGCGCTGCACTTTGCGGTGGTTGTTCTAAATATTCCCAGTAAGCACTTTCTAGGCCGATTTTATCAAATTTGAGCAACTCCCTAACAGCTTGCCCAAGGGATTGACCCGTTATTCGCTCAATAATATCGCCGAGTAAAATGTACCCAGTATCTGAATAAATAAAGGACTCAGAAGGGGGGATGAAAGGGAATTGTTTGCGCACATACATCTCAACCTGCTCAAGGCGGCTCCATTGGTAATCTGGGCGCTTAATCACCTCTTTGAGGTAATCCGCATCCGCGTGGTCAAGTAACCCACTACTGTGGTTGAGCAAATGGCGAACGGTAATTTGCTGGGTATCATATTTTGTGCTCAGCAATACGTTATATTGTGGGTCAATCAGATTGGAGATTGCCTCATCAATATTAATTTTGCCCATTTCAGCTAAACGCAAAATTGCCGCAGCGGTAAAGGTTTTGCTGTTACTGGCAATGCGTAATGGCGTATCGACAGTAAGCGGGGCGTTATCCAGTGATGCACCTCTGGCGCAAAACGTACCAACACTATTTTTCAGTTGATTATGGTAATAGAGAACCACCCCGCAGGATAAGCTTTCCAGTTGTTGGGCTACGTTTGTCATCAAAAGTCCTCATCAGACGGTCAATTGGGAATTTCCCATCTTACCCATTATGCAAAGATGTGATGCACGCTTTAAATGCGCTAAATGCGGGGACATGGTAATTTTCACGATAAATCAACAGTGTGTCACACGTCGTGATTGGAATACGGCCTAATTGTAATGATGAAATTGGCATTGATTCGATGAGCTGTTTCGGTAACAGCGCGACACAACTTCCTGCCGTGACACAAGCAATCATGGCATGGTATGAATTCATTTCTTGAATATTCCAATCCAAGTTTGCGGGGATCCCCAGCCACTGCTCGGCAATGTTGCGATAGCTGCATCCTTGGGTAAATGCGGCGAGTGAACGTGTCTTAATGTCCGCATTATTGCTCGCACTTTGGTCATGTTCAGGAAGCAGTAATTGCAGTTCTTCCTGCCAAATAACCTCTGTTTTGATACCCATTTGCGAAAACTGGCTAGGCTCATAGAGCGAAGCTGGTAGGGCAACAAAAGCGCAATCCAGTTTCCCTGTATGCACTTGGTCAAGGAGTGATAGAGAAGACCCTGTACGTAATAATAATCGCGTTGTTGGGTTTTGTTGATGGAATTGCGCTAGCGGTAAAGGCAACCGACAAGCGGCTGTGCTTTCCATGCTCCCAATACGCAATTGCCCCCCATCTTGGCCGCCACTGATCACATGGCGAGCCTCTTCTTCTAAAGCCAGCAACCGCTGCGCATAATCGAGAAATTGCCTACCTGCTTCAGAAAGTTCCAAGCGCTTATTTTGGCGAATAAAAAGAGACTCACCCAAATCCGCTTCTAACTGTTGGATGCGAGTGGTGATATTTGATGGGACGCGCCCTAAGCGGGTTGCCGCACGGGTAATACTGAGTTCGGCGGCAACAGTGCAAAATATTTTTAGCGATTCAGAGTTCATTTTCTTTTTATGTGAATGTTGTGCTATGTTTATTCTTTAAATAAGAATATAAAGTGTACCCTGACATTGAGATAAAGGAAAGATAATGAATAACTCAAATGCATTTCTACAGCGATTAGGTTTACGCTATCCAATCATTCAAGCACCGATGGCGGTTGTCTCAACTCCCGCATTGGCTGCTGCGGTTTCAGAGGCGGGTGGTTTAGGTTCACTGGCGCTAGGGGCAAGTTCTGTTGAGCAAGCTCGCCAACTTATTGCACAAACCCAAGCATTAACGGATAACGCTTTCAATGTGAATGTATTTTGCCATCTAACGCCAAAGCGCAGTCAGACGAATGAGCAAGCGTGGGTGGATTATCTATCGCCACAATTCTCCCAATTTAATGCTCAGCCACCTGAACAATTGGGGGAAATCTACCTCTCCTTCCTTGATAACCCCGAGATGTTGGCGCTATTCCTTGAGATGAAGCCCCCCGTAGTAAGTTTTCACTTTAATGTGCCATCGGTTGAGGTAATTAATCAGCTAAAAGCGCAGGGGATTTACACCATGGCGGCGGCAACCAATCTGCAAGAAGCTCTGGCGATTGAAAAGGCAGGGATTGATGCGATAGTTGCACAGGGGATTGAAGCGGGCGGGCACCGTGGGATGTTTGATGTACAGGCAGATGATGATGAACTGACGACGCAAGCGTTGGTGAAATTATTGGTACAACATACCCATCTACCTATTATCGCCACGGGCGGTATTATGAATGGCCAAGATGTCAAAGCCGCATTAGACAATGGCGCAGCAGCCGCACAGCTTGGCACCGCATTTTTGTTATGCCCTGAATCTGCAACCAATGCGGGGTATCGTGCCAATTTAAAACAGCAAACCGCAGATAACACGACATTGACGGCGGCAATTTCAGGGCGTCCCGCTCGGGGAATTGTTAACTCGTTTATTAAAACAGGGGCACAGTATGACCTGAGCAAATTGCCAGATTATCCAATCGCCTATGATGTGGGTAAGCAGCTTAATGCCGCCGCAACAAAAGCAGGGAGTGACGAATATGCGGCTCATTGGGCAGGGCAAAATGTCGCGAAGATACGTGAAATGCCAGCCGCTGAACTTGTCGAGACACTGGCTAAAGAATTAGAAGAATAATTTGGTTCAGGGAAATCAGGGGGAAATCCCCCTGAATAAATGGTTAAAGTGTGGCTTCTTGCTGTGAACCTTTAGGTTCGTCTGTCGCAATCCACGCCGCGCAAAATAAGGTTAAGCGAGCAAAGAAGTAGAAGAATGCCATCAGACCCAGTACTGATCCAAATGCAGCGCCGGACGGTGATGACGCCAAATTAGGTAAAATCCATGTCATTACCGATTTAATAATTTCAAAGCCAATTGCGGCTAATAGTGTACCTTTGAATAAGGAACGGCGGCGGTGTTGCATGCGCGGTAGGATCCAAAATATCCATAAAAACAACAGGAAGTTCGCTGTGATGGAAATGCCTAAACCAATTAGCGTCCACGCTGGTTTTAGCCACTCAATGCCATCTAAACCCAGTGTGCTGACGATGGTCGCTTGGGCTGAACCTGCAACGGATGTCAGCGTAATGGTGACAATCAACGCAATTAAGAGGCCAATTAAAGCAAAAAAATCGCGAATGTAGCGGAAAACGATATTTTCTTGCTCATCTTCATTTCGCTCCCAAACAGGCCTAGATTGCGCCAAAATGGCTAATCGCAAGTTATTAACCCAGTTCACCCCTGAGTACACGGCTAACGCCAAACCGGTTAAACCGACGGTTGTCCGCTGGCGAATTGCGGTATCAATGGTTCTTTCCAATGTATTGGCGAGGGTAGGGTCAGTAATATTGGCAGAGATCCCTCGCACTAGTTTCTCAAGGAGCTCGGGATTACTGGCTAACACAAAACCCGCAGCCGCAAAGGAGAACATCAATACTGGAATTAACGAGAGAAAAGAGAAGTAAGTAATAGCGGCACCAAACTGGTTGCCCATGCGGTCAGTAAAGCGCTGTGCGGTACGAATTAAGTGCGCAATAAAAGGGATAGCGGTAATAAAATTCACCACACGCATTGAGAAAGTGAGGGCTTTTTTACTGCCATCGAGGCTTTTTGTCAGTGTCGCTTTCAGTTTGTTGGTTTCTTTTTGTTCGTCTTCCTGCATATCTGACATTGATGTCCCTCTTATTTTTACTGCTAAATTGGTGCAGTATTTCGAGCAATTTGCTGTTTATTAACGATAACCTGCCATTACTATAGCGTAAATTTGGGGATAACTTTACTCCAACGCCTATTTTTCAATGAAAACAGGCATTGAAGTGCGGTTAATAATGAAATGAGAAAGGCTAAAGAGCGTCTTTGTAGGTTTGTAATTCTGCTTGTGCTTGTTTCAGTTCTTCTTGCGCTTCGGCTAATTTACGCTCACGTTTTTCGATTTTACTGCGGTCGTTGCCTTTGATTTTTTCTTCTTGTAATTCCGCTTCGCGTTCTTGGACTTTTTCAGTTTTCTCAGCAACATCTTTTTGGCTATCACGGTATAAAGACTCCGGTGTGCAATAACGATTTACGTTATTTAACGCCTGTTCTAAACCATTAACACGATATTGGTTGCCATGTTGTTTGGCGTATTTAATTTGTTCTTCGATATTTTGTTTTTTTATTTCGCAGCCATTTTGGCTTTTAGCCGCCATTGCTGAAGTGCTAGTAAAAAAAACAGTAGAAATTGCGGTGATGATGAGTAACTTTTTCATTTTTTTTCCCTTAAATGTGTCAAAATTTGTGTTTAGGATAGCGTTTTATCGCATTTAGGTCATGCGGATTTTACTGATTTTATGACTGTGACAATTATGAGCAAATTTCGCTATAATGGCGCACAAGAATCAATACGGCCTATTTTTTATTCAAAAAGGCGCTCTTTTACGCATTTATTTAATAGTAACCACAATGGTGGTTAGTGTTGAATTTCCTCAGGAAATAAACGTTACATGTTAAGTTATCGTCATAGCTTTCACGCAGGCAACCATGCTGATGTGTTAAAACACACAGTACAGAGCTTGATCATCGAATCTCTGAAAGAGAAAGAAAAACCGTTTTTATATTTAGATACGCACTCAGGAGCGGGTCGTTATCAATTAACGGGTGAACATGCAGAAAAAACTGGTGAATACCTCGACGGAATTGCACGTATTTGGGAGCAGCCGGATTTACCTGAAGAATTACTGCCGTATATGAATATCGTGCGTCGCCTTAATGACGGCGGGCGTTTACGTTATTATCCGGGTTCGCCGTTATTAGCCAAATTTTTATTACGCGAACACGATAAACTGGTATTAACCGAATTACACACCAGCGACTATCCTTTATTACGTGGTGAGTTTTTGAAAGATAGGCGTGCGCAAGTTTCACGGGAAGATGGCTATCAACAGTTGAAATCCAAATTACCTCCGCACAGCCGTCGTGGTTTTGCTTTGATGGATCCGCCCTATGAGATGAAATCAGATTATGAAGCGGTCGTGAAAGCGGTTGCGGAAGGGTATAAACGCTTCGCAACGGGTACTTATGCGATTTGGTACCCAGTGGTATTGCGCCAGCAAATTAAGCGCATGGTCAACCAATTAGAAGCGACAGGCATTCGTAAAATTCTACAAATTGAGTTAGCGGTGCGTCCTGACAGTGACCAACGTGGTATGACGGCATCAGGAATGATTGTGATCAATCCGCCTTGGAAACTCGAGCAGCAAATGAAAAATGTGCTGCCATGGTTGCACAAAACACTGGTTCCAGAAGGAACAGGGCATACCTTAGTTGAGTGGATTGTGCCTGAGTAATTCACCTAATTAATAGGTCATACCAATTGAAATAACTGGTATGGCCTATCGTAAATCGCTATTTATCTCATGACAATGGATAGCGATCTGCGAGAAAATGAACAAATAAGTCATTCAATAAATGGGAATAACCAAATTATGAGCAAACATTACGACTATATTGCAATTGGTGGCGGAAGCGGTGGTATTGCATCGATGAACCGTGCGGCGATGTATGGACAAAAATGTGCCTTAATTGAGGCGAAAGCATTAGGCGGAACATGCGTTAACGTCGGCTGTGTACCGAAAAAAGTGATGTGGCATGCGGCGCAGATTTCAGAAGCCATTCGCAACTATGGCCCTGATTATGGTTTCGACACAACCATCAACCGTTTTGATTGGAAAACCTTAATTGAGAGTCGTACTGCTTATATTGATCGTATTCACCAATCCTATGACCGCGTATTAGGGAATAATAAAGTGGATGTGATCAGCGGTTTTGCTCGTTTTGTCGATGCGCATACTGTTGAAGTGAATGGCGAAACTTATACTGCAGATCATATTTTGATTGCAACAGGTGGCCGCCCTGTGATCCCTGCGATTCCAGGGGCAGAGCATGGCATGACATCTGATGGCTTCTTCGAGTTGGCGGATTTACCAAAACGCGTGGCGGTGGTTGGCGCAGGTTATATTGCGGTTGAGCTGGCGGGTGTGTTAAACGGTTTAGGGGCTGAGGCACATTTATTTGTTCGCAAGCATGCACCACTGCGTTCATTCGACCCACTGATTGTCGAAACGCTGGTGGAAGTGATGAACACCGAAGGGCCAAAACTGCACACTGAGTCGGTGCCAAAAGAAGTGGTGAAAAATGCGGATGGTTCATTAACGTTGAAATTAGAAAATGGCCATGAACAAACTGTTGATGCCTTAATTTGGGCTATTGGTCGTGAGCCAATGACAGATAACCTGAATCTTGAAGCAACGGGTGTTGCATTAAACGAGAAAGGCTACATCAAGGTTGATAAATACCAAAACACCAACGTTGCAGGTGTTTACGCAGTGGGTGATAACACAGGTGCTGTGGAATTAACGCCAGTTGCAGTCGCTGCTGGTCGTCGTTTATCTGAGCGCTTATTTAATAACAAGCCAGATGAGCACTTAGATTACAGCAACATCCCAACCGTTGTATTCTCTCATCCACCCATTGGCACTGTCGGTTTAACCGAGCCAGAAGCGGTTGAAAAATACGGCGCGGATAACGTGAAAAGTTATAAATCATCGTTTACAGCGATGTATACCGCGGTCACCTCTCATCGCCAGCCTTGCCGCATGAAGCTTGTTTGTGTCGGTGAAGATGAAAAAATTGTCGGGATTCATGGTATTGGTTTCGGTATGGATGAAATTCTTCAAGGTTTTGCGGTCGCATTAAAAATGGGCGCAACCAAGAAAGACTTCGATAATACCGTGGCAATCCACCCAACGGCAGCGGAAGAGTTTGTGACGATGCGTTAAGCATGGTTAACGAAAGTTAAAAGCTAAGCTCTGATGAGCTTAGCTTTTTTTGACATTATTTTTCCAGCAGCTCTGCAATTGCAGGAATAGTCGACAAACTTTTCATGTAAGTTTTCATTGCTGGAGTGGCTTCCATAATTTGGTATCTGACTAAAAACATCACAAATGCACCGACATACACATCCACAGCCGTAAATTGCTCACCACAAATAAACGGTTTAGCGCTGTTTAAACCGACTTCTAAGCAAGCCATTGTGCGTTCAACAGAACCAAAACCAGATGATTTTTGCTGTTCTTCGTTTAATTGAATGTCTAAATTACTGATGGTAAAGGCAGATTCAATTGGGCCCGCCGTAAAAAAGAACCAGCGATAATAATCACCACGCTTTGGGTCATTCAATGCAGGTGCTAAGCCTTTTTCAATAAACTTGTCTGCTAAATAAGTACAAATCGCCGCAGTTTCTGTCACAACGGTATCACCATCAACTAGCGCAGGTACTTTTGCCATTGGGTTAATTGCGAGGTATTCAGCAGTATGCATGTCTGCACCATAACCTAACTCAATGCGTTTGTAAGGCACATCTAAGATTTTTAATAATAAATCGACAGTATTGCCGCGTGACATTGAATTAGTAAACAGGACGAGTTCGCTCATGGTTATTCCCTTATATGAAGTTGAGTGCTTACTATAAGAGAGGGCAGTGTCAGAAATTGTCAGGAGACACACATAGCACTTCTTTTTGCCAGCGTGTTAATAAATATTCCTTTGGATACGGTAGTTTATCAGAAAGTGCAAAGTACGATTGAATCCGATCCAAGCGAAAATGACGGTAGCTTTCTCGTAATTCACACCACGCCGCTAAGACTTGGGAGTCCTTCATATAGCCAATCGCAATCGGCCAAATGATTCGTTCGGTTGGTTGGTTTTGCGCATCAAGGTAAGTCATTTTGGCTTTACACTCTTCTCGCAAACTTGAACGTAAGTCTTTGGCAATGGTGTCATTAATTTCATAGAAATGGGTTGTAGGCGCAAACAAGGTATTTTGATTGAGAATTTTTTGGGAATGCCCTGCCACCACCGAGTTAATCTTACTGATAGCCCGTATTGCAGAGTTTTTTAATTCGCTATCCGCATTACTTTTTACCCAACGTAACCCTAAAATTAAGGCTTCCAATTCATTTTCGTCAAAGGCAAGCGGCGGTAATAACAACCCTGTTTTTAATTGGTAACCGATGCCCGCTTCCCCAACAATTTCAGCCCCTTGGTCGCGCAAAGACTCAATATCCCGATAGATGGAACGGACACTCACCTCAAGTTGTGAAGCCAGCGTTTCTGCCTTAATCGGATAACGGTTTTCTTTGAGAATTTGTAATAAGGTTAGTAAGCGTTGGGTACGAGTCATAAATTTTTGCTTATTTTTTAATTTAGCAGCGCCTATTTGAGTCGCAAATAGGCGCTGTGTAGGGGTTATTTACTTTTTTGCCACCAAGAGACAATGTAATCTGCCACTTGTTCTGGGTTATTGATATCGAGCTGCGGGACTTGCGTATCAATAATTTCATTGCTGGCGACAGCGACCACATAGTTATCGATCAGGCCATTCAGTGGCTTTCCAACCTCGGAGCGAAATAAAGCAATTTTATCGATCGTCTCATGTTTAAACCCTTCAACGAGGATCAGATCTAAAGACGCGGGATCAAAACGGCTCGCTAAATAATATAGGTCCATCTCTTTGACTTCGGGTGTTTCTGTCATTAGCGCCCAGCGTTTTTCACTGGCGACTAGTGTTTGGTCAGCGCCTGCTTTGCGTAATTCAAAGCTGTCCTTGCCTGGTTTATCCACTTCCATATCATGGTGAGTGTGTTTGATTAAACCGACTCTTACGTTACGTTGTCTAAGTAACGGTATGACTTTTTTTAATAAGGTGGTTTTACCGGTACCACTGTAGGCGGTAATTCCGAGTAGGGGTAGAGTATTTTGCTTCATGGCTATTTTTGTTGTAACTCCCAGTTACGGCTATCTTCTGGTGTATTCAAATTAGCGAATGACCCAGTTTCTGACGAGAATATGATGCCTTTTGCATTGATTTCCTGCATAAAGAGCATCAGTTTGCGATCACCTCTGGCGAGATAATCATCAAGTTGTGACCGAAGGCTGCGGTGTAATAGGGCGAAAGTTGGGTGCTCGCGTTCTGCATCTTGCGCATAACAGGCTAAATGCTGCCCCTTTTCCATGAACATTTTTTCCGCTAAATTCAAGGGGAACGAAGGCACATCACAAGGCACGAATAACAGCCAATCGGTTTTTGCATGGTGAAGTGCGGCCTGCATCCCCGCTAATGGGCCTGAAAAATCCGTATTTAAATCCGTAATTACCGCCAATTGGCTTTGACAATATTCATCTTGATTGCGGTTGGCATTAATCATCACTTGGTTAACTTGGGGGGATAAGCGCGCAAGGATATATTGGTATAAAGGTTTACCTAACAAAGGAACTAAGCCTTTATCTTGCCCACCCATACGTGTTCCCCGGCCACCTGCCAGTATGACCCCTGTAATTGACTGTCGAAATGACATATTCAATATCCTTGAATATCTTCAAGAAAATGTTTCAACTTACCTGTAAACACTTTCGCGTATAGTAATTGCTAAAATTTATTCTATTTTGCTATAAAATCAATGAATATTCGTACGTATTGGCGCTAAACTTTACGTAGATTGACAACAGTTCGCTTTTTCTCTTGTATGATTATTGATAACTTGTATCGAATATTCGTGATAAAGGAATAAACATGAAATGCCATCGCTTAAATGAAGTCATTGAGCTTCTGCACCCTGTTTGGAAAGATAACTCAGATTTAAACCTTGTTGAATTATTGCAGAAACTTGCTGATGAAGCGGGCTTTAAAGGCAGCTTATCTGAATTAACGGATGATGTATTGATTTATCATCTGAAAATGCGTGGCACAGACAGTAACGATGCAATCCCCGGCCTGAAAAAAGATTATGAAGATGATTTTAAAACAGCGATTTTGCGTGCTCGTGGGATCATAAAAGACTAAATCATGGATGAAATAGAACACTCGAATTTCCATTTTAGTGGAATTTCACCGGATTTGATTTTAGACGCGCTCATGGAAGCGGGGATTTACCTAGAATCAGGGCTGACAGAACTCAATAGTTACGAAAACCGTGTTTTCCAGTTCCAAGACGAAAATCGCCAACGTTATGTGGTGAAGTTTTATCGGCCTGAGCGTTGGAATCGCTCGCAAATTCAAGAAGAACATGATTTTACATTAGAGTTACATGATGAAGGGTTGCCCGTTGCTGCCCCTCTTGAGTTTGCTGGGCAAACGGTATTGGAGTTTGGTGGCTTTATGTTTGCTGTTTTTCCGAGTATCGGTGGGCGGCAATATGAAACAGATAACTTATTTCAGCTTGAAAGTGTCGGGCATTTATTAGGGCGCATTCACCAAATTGGGCAACGCAAAAACTTTGCATTTCGTCCAACAATGGGTGTGGATGAATATCTTGATAAGCCGCGCGATATTATTGTATCAAGCTCGTTGTTGAAAGAACGCGACAAAGAGCCATTTATTGAATCGTTAGATAAGCTGATTGCGCAGGTCAAACTGCAATGGCCAACAACGTTATCCACCTTGCGACTGCAGGGGGATTGCCATCCGGGCAATATCTTGTGGCGTGATGAGGCGTGGATGGTGGATTTCGATGATGCGCGAAATGGCCCTGCGATTCAGGATTTATGGATGCTGCTTAATGGTTCACGCCAAGAGCAAGTCATTCAATTAGATACGCTATTAGAAACTTATAATGAGTTTTCTGATTTTGATGTAAAACAGCTAAAGCTGATTGAACCGCTTAGGGCGATGCGCATGGTTCACTATCTCGGGTGGATTATTCGTCGTTGGCAAGACCCCGCGTTTCCTCGGGCGTTTTCGTGGCTACAAGCTGATGATTTTTGGCAAAAGCAATCCATTGAGTTTGCGCAGCAAATTGAACGGTTGCAGGATGTTCCTTTGCAATTAACCCCGCAGTTTTAACATTTAAGTCTTTGTTTTTGGAGAATGTAGTCTATGAAAAAAATTATGTTGGCTTTGCTTGGTATTGCCATGTCTTTTGGTGCCGCAGCGGCAAATTACACGGAAGGTAAAGAGTATACCGATGTTAAACCTGTGCAAAACCTGCCACAAGTTTTAGAGTTTTTCTCTTTTTACTGCCCGCACTGTTACCAGTTTGAAAGTGTGTATAAAGTGCCACAAACGGTAGAAGCAAATTTACCGGAAGGCGTAAAAATGGAACGTTATCACGTTGATTTCTTAGGGCCTTTAGGTGCAGATTTAACTCAAGCATGGGCAGTTGCTATCGTACTGAAAGCGGAAGATAAAGTGACGCCAATTCTGTTTGAAGGCATCCAAAAAACGCAAACTATCAATAGCAAAGCCGATATCCGTAATGCTTTCATCAAAGCGGGTATCTCTGGTGATGAGTATGATGCAGCGCTAAATAGCTTCGTGGTTAAATCTGTCGTAGCAAAACAGCAAAATGCGGCTCAAGATTTAAAACTACGCGGCGTGCCAGCATTATTTGTTGACGGCAAATACCAAGTCCGTAACAACGGTATTTCTGCTGATAAAGCAGAAGACTATGGCAAAGAGTTTTCCAATGTGGTGAATTTCTTAGTGAATAAAAAGTAAGTCTTCTTGATGGTGGCAAATCTTGCCACCATCAAGTTATTTCTCTTTGTGACTGAATCAATATCCACAATTCGACTACTCCCTTCATCTTGTGTTAAATCAAAATATTTCTTAGCTAACTCATTGATTTTAAATTCTTGTTTTTATATGCAAACAACCTCTTTCTTATTGAATTCAATCAATAACATAAATATATACACATGGTTATCCACAGGATATTCCCTTGCGTAGCGTGATTAATCATGATGTGAATAATCACTCCCTTGGCTTGTATTGGTGATCATTTGTTTGAAATTAGTCTCGATTTCAACAGAATTTCGGTGAAGGCTTGACGTAATGTAAAACTTGGGATGTATCCGAAGCCACATTATGGCATCCTATGGCTCTTCATTCCCGATTAACAAGATGATGACAGACTATGGCTCAGATTGCAGAAAACCCCCTTATTTTGGTTGATGGTTCTTCCTACCTATACCGTGCTTATCATGCATTCCCTCCACTGACAAACAGTGCAGGCGAGCCTACAGGTGCCATGTATGGCGTGCTCAACATGCTGCGTAGCCTAGTGTTACAATATAAGCCTAGCCATGTCGCGGTTGTCTTCGATGCGAAGGGAAAAACGTTTCGTGATGAATTATTCGAAAGTTATAAATCTCACCGTCCACCGATGCCGGATGATTTACGGGCACAAATAGCACCATTGCATGAAATGGTTGAGGCGATGGGGTTACCATTGCTAGTCGTTTCAGGGGTAGAGGCTGATGATGTTATCGGGACTTTAGCTCGTGAGGCTAGCCGTAAAGGTATGCCTGTTCTGATCAGCACAGGTGATAAAGATATGGCGCAATTGGTTGAGCCAAATATCACACTAATCAATACCATGAACAATACCATCTTAGGCCCTGATGAGGTCAAAGATAAGTACGGAGTTCCTCCTGAACTGATTATTGATTTCCTCGCATTGATGGGTGACTCGTCAGATAACATTCCGGGTGTCCCCGGTGTTGGTGAAAAAACGGCATTAGCGCTGTTACAAGGTATTGGTAGCTTAGAAGCCATTTACAACGACCTTGATGCTATCGCCCCATTAGGTTTTAGAGGCTCAAAAACCCTAGCCCCTAAAATGGCGGAAAACCGTGAGCTTGCCTTTTTATCTTACCAACTTGCGACGATCAAAACCGATGTTGAGTTAGATAAAAAATGTGAGGAATTAAAAGTCACTGAGATTGATGCAGATAAGCTTCATCAGTTATTTAGCCGCTATGAATTTAAACGTTGGTTAGCGGATGTTGAAAACGGCTCTTGGATGGATGGCAAAGGTTCCAGCACTAAAGCTGCTCCGACGCCTGCAACGGCAACAGTGAAAGCCGCAGTGCCTGCAACGCCAACACTCAGTGCTGAAAACTACCAAACTATTTTAGAAAAAGCCGATTTAGACCGCTGGGTTGAAAAACTGAGCACAGCCTCTTTATTTGCTTTTGATACCGAAACTGACAGTTTAGATACGCAAGAAGCGCGTTTGGTTGGTATGTCCTTTGCTATTGAAGCAGGGCATGCCGCCTATTTACCTTTAGGTCATGATTACCTTGATGCGCCTGTTCAGTTACCTCTGGATGAAGTTCTTCAGGTAATGAAACCGATCCTTGAGAATGAAAAAATCCTCAAAATTGGTCAAAACCTAAAATATGACGCCGAAGTTTTAGAGAACTATGATATTGAACTCAAAGGCATTGGTTATGACACCATGCTGGAGTCTTATGTGCTAAATAGCGTGGCAGGCATGGGGCGCCATGATATGGATAGCCTTGCAGACCGCCACCTTAACCATAAAACGGTCAGTTTCGAAGAGATTGCGGGTAAAGGTAAAAAACAGCTGACATTTAACCAAATCGCGTTAGAAGAAGCGGCAAATTATGCAG
The DNA here is from genome assembly GCF_058246155.1 of Providencia sp. UF-183. NCBI lineage: Bacteria > Pseudomonadati > Pseudomonadota > Gammaproteobacteria > Enterobacterales > Morganellaceae > Providencia > Providencia sp. UF-183. Next base: position 78,672 of record NZ_JBSICD010000017.1, read on the forward strand.
CGGAAGACGCTGATGTCACCTTGCTGTTGCATCAAGCGCTTTATCCGCAGGTAGAAGCTGAGCCAAAACTGAAGCACATTTTTGAAAATATCGAAATGCCACTGGTGCCGGTGTTAGTCCGTATGGAGCGCAAAGGGGTATTAATTAATGCAGCGACATTGGCAGCACAATCCAAAGTGATCACGGCGCGGTTAGCTGAATTAGAAAAAGAAGCGTTTGAGCTGGCAGGTGAAGAGTTCAACCTTGCATCACCAAAGCAGTTGCAGACAATCTTATTTGAAAAATTGCAATTACCCGTGATTAAGAAAACACCAAGTGGTGCGGCCTCAACGAATGAAGAAGTGCTGGAAGAGTTGGCACTTAACCATGCACTGCCTAAATTGCTTTTAGAGCACAGAAGCTTAGCCAAATTGAAATCGACCTACACGGATAAGCTACCACTGATGATTAGCCCGCGTACTGGCCGTGTTCATACTTCGTATCATCAAGCAGTGACCGCAACGGGGCGTCTGTCTTCGCGGGATCCAAACTTACAAAATATCCCAGTGAGAACAGAAGAAGGGCGCCGAATTCGCCAAGCGTTTGTGGCGCGTGACGGTTATAAAGTTATGGCGGCGGACTATTCGCAAATCGAATTACGCATTATGGCGCATTTATCACAGGATAAAGGCTTACTCACTGCGTTCGCAGAAGGGAAAGATATCCACAAGGCAACGGCGGCCGAGGTATTTGGTGTTCCTCTTGATGAAGTCACGAGCGATCAACGCCGTAGTGCAAAAGCCATTAACTTTGGCTTGATTTACGGCATGAGTGCGTTTGGTTTAGCGCGCCAGTTAGGCATCCCTCGTGGTGAAGCGCAGCGTTATATGGATTTATATTTCGAACGTTACCCAGGTGTTTTACGTTACATGGAAAATACACGTGTGCAGGCATCTGAACAGGGTTATGTTGAGACGCTAGAAGGGCGTAGATTGTATTTAGCGGATATTAAATCCAGCAATGGTATGCGCCGTAAGGCGGCAGAGCGTGAAGCGATCAATGCCCCAATGCAAGGTACTGCTGCGGATATCATCAAAAAAGCGATGATCGCTGTTGATAACTGGCTGCAAACGGAAAAGCCAGAAGCAGATATGTTAATGCAAGTACACGATGAATTGGTTTTTGAGGTCAAAGAGTCTGAGCTAGAGCGCGTTCAAGCACAGGTTCAAGCCTTGATGGAGCAAAGCTTAAAGCTGGATGTACCACTTAAAGTGGAAGTCGGTATTGGTGATAACTGGGATGAAGCCCACTAACCATTGATTGCATGATTTAATGAAGCGCCTAATGAAATTTTATTAGGCGCTTTTTTTATGAATACGTTTCGGGTAATTATGCGTCTGGTATTATTGACTGTAAATTGAACATAACTCCTCGATAATTCACTGAATTTAACTTGAAAAATAAAAAAATAAACGACATTTTTATGCGACTTAGCTCTCATAAATATGTAATAAAAATACGATTTTTTATGTTTATTTTAATATATAGGTAGCTGAATCGATATAAGCTTTGAAAAAAAACTACAAAAAGACTTTTTTTCGAACGAAAAATAAAGTACATTAATAGGCGTAGGGTACAGAGGTAAGATGTTCTATCTTTCAGACCTTTTACTTCACGTAATCGGATTTAGCTGAATATTAGCTGCTCCAGTCAAAGTTTTTGACTGGAGCATTTTTTTATCTAAAATTCAGTGAATTAGACTTAAGGCGGGCAAGTGAGTCATCGGCGACCCACTTATTCGGCAGGTTAAGCGGGTGTGTTATACCAACTATCTAGCTTAATTCGCAGTTTATCAACGCCGATTTTTTTCAGCGCAGAGAAATACTCAACTTCAATATCTCCCTCTAATGGTGCCAGTGCTTCACGCACTTCTGCCAGCTGTTTCTTTCTTGCTCCTGAAGCCAGCTTATCGGCTTTTGTTAGCAACACTAAAACGGGTACACTCATCGCAACAGACCATTCAATCATCTGCATATCGAGATCTTTTAATGGGTGACGGATGTCCATTAAAACGACGAGGCCTTTAATGCACTCTCTTTTTTGCAAGTATTCGCCAAGTGCTTGTTGCCATTTGCGTTTCATTTCTTCAGGAACTTCGGCATAACCATAACCTGGAAGGTCAACAAGGCGCACACCTTCTTCAACTTCAAATAGGTTGATTAGCTGCGTTCTTCCCGGTGTTTTACTGGTGCGTGCTAAGCTTTTTTGCTGTGTTAATGCATTTAATGCACTGGATTTTCCCGCATTTGAGCGGCCAGCAAAAGCCACTTCAATACCCGTATCTTTGGGAAGATGACGGATATCAGGTGCACTGATGACAAATTTTGCCATCTGGTAGTTATGATTTTTAATTGCCATTGGTCTTTCTCCCTGAGTTAGCCTCATAAGGCTGGGGGATTATAGCTTTGCTTAGCCTCTCCCGACAACTCGAAATATCATTCGCGCTCGTGTAATCCAATTAAGAATGGATTAGGGAGAGTAGAAAAAGTCGTCAGTGAAGATATAACCACAATTAGCGAAGCTTTTTATTAAAGTTGGTCTACAATTTAACGCATTTGGTGATTTTCATGCTTTTGGCGTAAATATAGGTAAATCTTTAGCAATCTGGGCAGCTTCACTCTAGAATTGCCTAATTGCAGTAGTAATGCGTCATAACGAAAGGGATCTTACATGTTAAAACGAATTTTTGTGCCACTTTTGGCCGTTTGCGCAATGAGCGCCTCATCTTTTGCATTATCCGCGGGTGAAACCTATATCAAGTTAGTCACGTCAGCGGGTAATATCGAATTAGAATTGAACAGTAAGAAAGCGCCAGTGACGGCAGAAAACTTTGTTCAATACGTTAATGAAGGTTATTACAACGGAACAACATTTCACCGTGTGATCCCCGGTTTCATGATCCAAGGTGGCGGTTTCGATAAAGATTTACAGCAAAAACAAACGCGTGCGCCAATCAAAAATGAAGCGGATAATGGTTTGCGTAACTTACGTGGCACCATTTCCATGGCTCGTACAGCAAATAAAGACAGCGCAACCAGCCAGTTCTTTATTAACGTTGCTGATAACGCCTTCTTAGATCATGGCCAGCGTGACTTTGGTTACGCCGTGTTTGGTAAAGTGGTGAAAGGGATGGATGTTGCAGATAAAATCTCTAAAGTGAAAACGGAGAATGTCGGCCCATACCAAAATGTCCCTGTAGAGCCTATCACTATCATTTCTGCTGAAGTGATTAAAAAGCCTTAATGCGGTTTGGTGGGTAAGCGGATACGTTTACCCACTTTTGCTAGTCAATAAGTCGTTTTTTAAGTTCGTTATAGATTTCATCACGCCTATCTACCGCAATAACGGTTACGGTGACATTAATATTACCGGAATCATCACTTTTCACTGTATAAGCAAGACGATACGCATCATTCTTGAGCTTAATTTTATAGCAATTATGCTGTAGTGAAAGCCGATTCTTTGGCAATGTTAGTGATTCATAAGACTCCATTCTCTTTTTTAAAATCTTTTTAAATTTTTCTTTTATTGTTGAATTGAGTGAATCCCATTCCTTCTTCGCAGTAATTTTGAATTTTAATTGTACTTTGAAACGAGCCATGATTAGATTTCATCCAAGCTAACGCCTAACTCTGGCTCATCCATTCGGAGAGTTACTTTTTCAAGTAATAATTTATCACTGAGTTGTTCTACCATCAGCTCGAATAATGCAGGAGGAACACAGTAGAATGCGGGTTTGTTGTGGCTAAGTATAGCGATAGGCTCCCCTTCCGATTCTTTCATCGCCGCTGCAGGATTTTTTTTGAATTCGCTTATTGAAGCGGTTCTCTTTGCATGAATAGCTTCTGTATACATATTAAACCTTATAATTAGCTCTATTTTTAGTGTTAATTTTAGCTCTAATTTAATTTTTGTCTATTAAATCAACGAAAAGTTTGTCTGAATTTTGTCGTTTTAGTAAATACTTTTACTTCCTTGTATTTAAAGTAATTCTTAATCTCATCATGAAATTGTTATGAGAGTGTAAATATAATTCCATGATTTTTATATGGAAATTTTTATGGGTAAAAAGCATTCCTTGACGTAAATAGGCTATTTTCCTGCTAAGGCTGTGCTATCATAGCCGCCCTTTGTCATTTTTCGTGGTGTTTTAATCATCGTTCTGATTGCTAATATCCGAAAAGTATGCATGGGATATAACATATAATGATAAAAATCAGTCGGATAGGCTACTATGCTTCTACTTATTGATAATTACGATTCATTTACTTACAACCTTTACCAGTACTTTTGTGAGTTAGGGGCTGAGGTTGTTGTAAAACGTAATGACGAAATTACCATCGAAGAAATTGAACAGCTTTCGCCTACGCATCTGGTGATTTCACCTGGGCCATGTACACCAGATGAAGCAGGGATCTCCCTTGAGGCGATAAAATATTTTGCGGGCAAACTGCCCATTTTAGGGATTTGCCTTGGTCATCAAGCCATAGGCCAAGCTTTCGGCGCATCTGTCGTTAAAGCCCGTGAAGTGATGCACGGCAAAACATCCGCAATTCATCATAACCATCAAGGCGTGTTCAAAGGTTTGAACCGGCCACTGACGGTGACTCGCTATCACTCTCTGGTTATTGCCGCAGAGACACTTCCTGTTTCTTTTGATGTATCAGCTTGGTCACTAAATAACGGTGATGTTGATGAAATCATGGGGATACGGCACAAAACCTTGCCAATCGAAGGCGTTCAGTTTCACCCTGAAAGCATTCTGAGTGAACAAGGTCATGAGTTATTGAATAATTTCCTAAAGTATTAGTTTGGTAATATTGTTCATAATAAATTAATTATGCATATTTCACCCTTACCTATTGCTCTTTTGTGATTTTTTATTCATATTTGATGCTTATATTTTCACTTAAGCATCAAGTTAGAGCAGGTGAGGGGTATGACAGAACAACAATCAGTAAATCGGCAGACTTTTGACCAAGTCATGTTGCCTATATTTTCGCCAGCAGAATTTATTCCAGTCAAGGGCGAAGGAAGCCGTGTTTGGGATCAGCAAGGCAAAGAATACATTGATTTTGCAGGCGGAATTGCGGTTTTAGCCTTGGGTCATTGCCACCCAAGTTTGGTCGCGGCCGTTCGTGAACAGAGTGAGAAGCTTTGGCACGTCAGTAATATCTTTACCAATGAACAAGCGCTTAAACTCGCGCAAAAAATGACCCAAGCAACATTTGCCGATCGCGCGTTTTTTGTGAACTCAGGTTCCGAAGCCAATGAAGCGGCTTTTAAACTAGCACGTCGTTATGCCATCACAAAATACAGCCCTTATAAAACCAAAATTATTGCCTTCAAGCAGGGGTTTCACGGGCGCACATTATTTACCGTTTCGGTCGGTGGACAAGCTAAATATGCAGATGGCTTCGGGCCAAAGCCTGCGGACATTATCCATGTGCCTTTTAACGACCTTGATGCGGTTAAAGCAGTGATAGATGAGAATACCTGTGCGGTTGTTTTAGAGCCTGTACAAGGTGAGGGCGGTGTCACTGCGGCTACGTCAGAATTTCTGCAAGGTGTTCGTAAACTGTGTGATGAAAATAACGCCTTATTAATTTTCGATGAAGTGCAAAGTGGAATGGGGCGTACAGGTAAACTATTTTCATATATGCACTATGATGTGACACCCGATATTTTAACTACGGCAAAAGCATTGGGCGGTGGTTTTCCAATTAGTGCAATGATCACCACAGAAGAAATCGCGAAAACCATGGAAGTCGGTTCTCATGGGACGACTTATGGTGGTAACCCATTAGCTTGCGCGGTAGGTAATGCGGCATTTGATATTATTAATACTGAAGAAGTGTTAAAAGGTGTCGAAAAACGTCGCGAGCTATTCGTTGCTCATTTAAATAAGCTGAACGATAAATATGGCATTTTCTCCGAGATCAGAGGAATGGGGTTATTAATCGGCGCGGAGTTAGATGGCAAACTATTAAACCGTTCGAAAGATGTTTTGCAAGCCAGTGCTGTAGAAGGCTTAATGATGTTAAATGCAGGCACTAATGTACTGCGTTTTACGCCTTCACTGATTATTTCTGAAGAAGAAATCAACAGCGGTATGGCGAAATTAGAGACGGCGATCGGGAAGTTGCTGAAATAAGTGAAAGATAAGTTGCAGAATGATTTCTGCAACTTATTAAAAAATTGTTTTTTATAACGGCTATTGAGCTGGTAATGGCATTTTTTTCATCTTAGCTTGGTCCTCTAACCGTGCTTGTAATTGCTCTTCTGAGCTATTACTGGGTATTCCAGCAGCTAGGCATTGAACTTTATGTTCATGTGAATATTTATTTACTTTTTTATTCTTGGCTAAAGGGTATTTATTTTTTAGTTTCTCTTTTTTTTGAGCTGTTTTTTTCTCATTAACCTTAGTGTCTGGTGTAAGGTTATTAGCCTCATTATCGGAACTGTAACCAGAAGATAATGAAGTGAGACTAATAGAGGTCATCATTTTCTCTTTATTAGCAAGTATTTCCCTTAGTGCTTTAATTTCATGATCTTTTATATCATTTTTAAGCTTTAATTCATGGAACATACTTGTTGAATTAATTTTGTTTTTAACTAACTCATCTATTAGATTATATAATGAATTATTTTCAAATATTAAATTATCAATATTTTCATTGTTTTTTGTGTTTTCTACTTCCGATTTTTTTTCAAATACATCATCAAAATCAAAGTTGTGAGATTCATCATGGTATATAGGCGTATTGTCTTCATCGTAAGTAACTAAAAATTCGCTCATTATTGGTTTTTTTATAGCTAAAATGTTTTTTTCTAGAGCACTTTTATCCAATGTAATATTGTGAATTTTATTTTTTATGTCTTTTAGTTCACCAGTTAGTAAATTTTTTACTGTCGTTTGCATGTTAATTAAACTTTCCAATTTTTCATTCTTTTCTTCCATGTTAATCTCTTTTGATACTTCTTCTTCTAATGAAGAAAGGTATTTACTTTCTTTTTTTAAGTGTGAAATTCCTCTTATTTTTGACTCATATCTTATGGATGATTTCAGATCATCAATTTCGTTTTTTAGCTCTTCTTGTTTATTTGTTAATTTTTCATTTCTGTCTAATAAATCTTGGTAATGTTTAAGGTAGCCTATTGTTTCATTTTGCTTTTCGATGATTTCATCTGTAGCGGGATTTTCACTAAAAAAACTATTCTTATCTAACAAGTTATTAATGGATTTTTCTATTTTATTTGTTAAATCTTTGATGAATTGTGGGATCTTAAAAGATTTTTCTATTAGCTTATTTTCGAGGGTGGATATTGTTTTTTTGTTTGAGTTTAATGTATGGAATAAATTTAATTCTTTTTCCTGTGATTCATTTTCTGTTAGGTTTATGTGAAACTTTGATTCCACATCTTTTTTGTTAAAACGAAAAGATGAGAATGGGTTATTTACTTTTATATTTTTAATTTTTTGTATAATAGTGGGTGTTTCTCTTGTAGCTCCAGTTGATGAAATTTCTTTGTATAGTGAGCTAGTTGTGGTATTGTTCTGGGGATTAGTTTTCATAGTCATATCCTATATTAATACTAAAAAGTAATTTATTAATTAAATATTCATGCTTAATATTGAAATTATTAACCTATTCAATATGTTGGTTTTATCTTATGACATTGTTATGTTGATAAGATGTAATTAATCATTGACTTAATGATGGTTTTAAATGAAAAAAGAAAACACTTTATTGAATGATTTATTTTTTTAATTCGTTCAATAAATTATCATTAATGTGAATTTGTTTTTGTATTTCAAAGATATTATCTTTAAGTGAATTCATTTCCATAATTAGTCTTTTTTCTTTTTTAATGCTATTGCTTATTTTTATTAAGTCAGAGTTTTTAATTGAAGTGACATTCCTATTTAAGTGAGGTTTTCGTTCTTTATGGTCTAATGGCGTAGATTTGTTAGATAGTTTGTAATGTTGCTTGATATATTGTGTTCTTAATGCTGATGTTTTTGTTTGTAATATATTCCCCTTAAAATCAAAAGTGCTTTTAGGTAGAGGGGTTGATTTAGAATGCTCTTGAATATTGTCAGCAACTCTATAGTGTACATATGTAATTTTTTTTTGAGAAAAAGGCGTTGTTTTTTGTTTAACTTGCTCTAATGGGGAATTAACATTAATAATTTCTTTTGTGTTTCTTTGAATTATTAAGGGGATTTTAGTACCGTTTTTATTTTCTAGTTGCCTAGGTGGATGATAGTTTTTTATGATTTCATCCTTTATTTCTGGAGTGTTGATATTAACCCCTGGAATTTTAACGTACCGATATAAAAAATTGGCATATCCATGCATTTCTTCATCAGCGCGATTGAAATTTTCAAAAATTGTCTGATTTTCTTTTATTAGCGAATTGGCATCTTGCTCATTATAAAAAGTAGATGCATAAAACTTATATAATCGACCTTTCAGTTGATCAACTTTATACTTAAATTCGTCAGAGTGTAATAATTTAGTATCCTTTATACTTTCTGAATCACTTTCATAAGCTGAGTCAATGCTTTCTAGGCTACAAGCATGTGATGGTTTAGATTGCCGCTGAGTGGATAATGGTTCTTTTCTCGATGAAGCAGTAACAGTAAAGATTTTCTTTATAAAATCATCGGAATTACTAATGTTTTTAAAAATATCGGAATGACCTGACAAATTGCTAAGTGTAATTTTCATAAATATAACCCTACTTAATATTATAATTATTATTTTATAGAGAGCTAAATAGAGAAAATATAAAGAAACGATACTCATTAAAAAATGATATATAAAATAATCGTATTTTGGGAAAATAGCGTTATATCGATGATACAACGCTATTTGAAAGTGTGCGCCCCACCAAGGGAGTGAGGCGAAAGGTTAATTATCGTGTACCGTAAACAACAATGGTTTTACCATGCGCAGAGATTAAGTTTTGATCTTCCAGCATTTTCAAAATACGGCCGACAGTTTCACGGGAACAACCAACGATTTGGCCAATTTCCTGACGGGTGATTTTGATTTGCATCCCGTCTGGATGCGTCATGGCATCAGGTTGTTTGGCTAGATTCAGTAACGTTTGTGCAATACGGCCAGTTACGTCTAAGAAGGCGAGGTTGCCCACTTTTTCTGACGTGGTTTGCAGGCGGCTTGCCATTTGCGCAGAGAGGCGCATTAAGATATCAGGGTTAACCTGAATCAATTGACGGAATTTTTTGTAAGAAATTTCAGCAACTTCGCAGGCGATTTTTGCTCTAACCCACGCAGTACGTTCTTGCCCTTCTTCAAATAATCCAAGCTCACCAATGAAATCCCCCTGATTCAGGTAGGAGAGGATCATTTCTTTGCCTTCTTCATCTTTGATTAAAACAGCCACTGAACCTTTAACGATGTAGTAAAGGGTTTCTGCTTTCTCACCCTGATGGATCAGTGTGCTCTTGGATGGATACTTATGAATATGGCAGTGTGACAAAAACCATTCAAGAGTAGGGTCTGTTTGTGGCTTGCCGAGAACCATTAGCGTTATCCTCTGTATGTTATTGCAGCCATCCGGAAAGCGTACCAGAAAGGCTGGCTTTAAAGTCACTAGCTTAGCATATTAATTTGTCTTATATACCCTAAATAACAGGAAGAGCAACATTGCATCAACCGCTTTTCATGGTTAGGGTAAACAAACTGATATCAACACTATAATATAATCAAATACAACGTTGAGTTTTGATCTTAATCCTATCAACTAAGTATTGTTTGTAGCATATCCAATACAGAAAGTCTTCCCTGTATCGCTTCAGCAGAATAAAGCTGATATAACATTCATTATATCTATGGAACAATGTAGCCTTTAAATCGATTTCATTTCAAGGGGAATAAAATGGAAGCAAGAGTTAAATGGGTAGAAGGACTCTCTTTTTTAGGTGAGTCAGCGTCAGGCCACCAAGTGATGATGGACGGTAACGCAGGCGATAAAGCACCAAGCCCAATGGAGATGGTATTAATGGCTGCGGGTGGCTGTAGCGCAATTGACGTGGTATCCATCTTACAAAAAGGCCGTAATGATATTACCGACTGTGAAGTGAAATTAACCTCTCAGCGCCGTGAAGAGGCGCCACGTTATTTCGTTAAAATCCATCTGCATTTTATTGTAACAGGGAATGAATTAACGGATAAAGCCGTTGAACGTGCCGTTCAACTTTCGGCTGAAAAATATTGTTCGGTCGCGTTGATGTTGGAAAAAACTGTCGAAGTGACCCATAGCTTTGAAATAAAAAATTAAAAATAAATTTAATTATTATTAATATATTTGAATTTAAAGATGCTTATCTTAATTATTGGTAAGCATCTTGTTTAATAATTAAAAAACAATTTAGCTATGTTTCTGGCTAATGAGTTTTTCGACTATTGGCGTCATAATTAATTCCATCGCGAGACCTAATTTCCCGCCAGGCACGACAATAGTATTCATCGCAGAGATAAAAGAGCCTGATATCATTGATAGCAGGTAGGGAAAATCGATCTGCTCAAGCCCACGAAAACGAATAACAATAAAACTTTCATCCTGTGAAGGAATGGCTTTCGCTGAAAACGGGTTTGAGGTATCCACAGTCGGTACGCGTTGGAAGTTAATGTGGGTACGAGAAAATTGCGGCGTGATGTAGTTAATGTAATCCCCCATCGAACGTACCACTGAATCCATTACCGCTTCTCGGGAGTGCCCGCGCTCAGTGGTGTCACGGATAAGCTTTTGTATCCACTCTAAGTTCACGATAGGCACAACACCGACAAGTAAATCAACATGTTGCGCAACATTGTGCTCAGGTGTCACTATCCCACCGTGTAAGCCTTCATAAAACAGCACATCCGTTTTTTCTGGCAACGATTCCCAAGGGGTGAATGTACCCGGTTGTAAACCATAAGGCACGGCTTCGTCGTAGGTGTGTAGGTATTTTCGTGATTTTCCACAGCCCGTTTTGGCGTAATCCACCAGTGTTTGCTCAAGTAGCGCAAAGTCATTGGCTTCTGGGCCAAAATAACTAATATGGCGGCCTTGTTCTCTGGCTTTACGGATTGCCATATCCATTTCAGGACGCGTATAGCGATGAAAGCTGTCACCTTCTAGCGTAGCAGATTGGATATTTAATTGATGGAATATTTTACGGAATGCTTGGCTAGTTGAGGTCGTGCCAGCACCGCTTGAACCAGTGATGGCAATAATCGGGTGTTTTTTGGACATAGCGGACTCCCTGTGTTGCGCTTATGGCCACTATTTCAGAAACAGCGAACGAAGCGGGTTAGCGGGCTTTAGGCATGAAATTAACGGATTCATGCAATTCTGACCAGACTAGCACAATTTCGCCAGAAACTAACTGCCGTTTCACATCGTTCACTTTATCTTGCAGACTTTTTTCTTGGGCGCCGTAGTCGGTGCCCTCGCGTAACACATAGCTTTCAATCAGATTATCCAGTGTTTCAGGCGCAAGCTCTCGCCAAGGAATAATCATTCTTTTTCCTTATTTAAATAAGGAGTTAGCCATTGTGGAATCCGGGTTTCTAGCCACATTTGAGGCTTTCTTAATGTCCCACTCACAAAGCCCACGTGGCCACCGTGTTCAGTCATTTGATATTCCACGTTTTTAGGTAAATGGGATAAATCAGGAACGACTTCAGGTGCCATAAAAGGATCATCTTTGGCATGAATGATTAACGTTGGTTTCGTAATATAGGCAAGCTTAGGGAGGGCGCTACATTTCTGATAATAATCCGTTGCATCATCAAAGCCATGAATACGAGCGGTGATAACATCATCAAATTCACGAATACGTTTCAGTTGTTTTAGCTGTAACAAATTTAATGGCAAGGAACCGGGGTAGCGAACCAGTTTACGAGTCGCATTACGCTTTAAGCCATTGAGTAGATAGCGTTGATAAAATTGGGAAATCCCTTTTTCCATACGCAATGAACAGGCTTCCAACATTAATGGGGCGGAGACCACAACGCCTGCATCTACATCGGCATTTTGACCGCTTTCAGCGAGATAACACGCTAACATATTGCCACCAAGGGAATAACCGACAGCGGCTGTTGGTGCATCACCAAAAGTTTGTTTTAGCCAGCGTAAGAAATAACGAGCATCATTGGTTTCACCTGAGTGATAGATACGCTGTTGGCGATTGGGCTCGCCGCTGCAACCCCGAAAATGCATAATCACACCTAACCAGCCTTGGTTTTGTGCACTTTCTAGCATACCGTGAGCATAGGGGCTTTTGAAATTGCCTTCTAAGCCATGAAAAATGACCAAACGCGGCTTATGTGCAGCGAGCTCAGGTTTTTCGCTCCAAGCAAGATCGATAAAATCGCCATCAGGCAATTCAAGTCTCTGCCAAAGAGGTTTAATTTTCGGTGTCCTGCGAAAAATTCTTGGCAATAACGTTTGGAGGTGTGGATTCTTAGCCCAACTTATCGGACGAAAGTTTTCTGACATAGCCTTATTTTATTTAATGGGGACTCTTGTGAGTCACATAACATACTGTTATTTTTTTGTGATGCAAGTAAACAAATTTGAGTTTGAGGATTAAAGTATAAATGACACTGGGGCTGATTTTTTCACTTTTTACATTTCTATTCATTGCAGCAGTCACACCCGGCCCTAACAATATGTTGCTGACTTCAAGTGCAGCAAACTATGGTTTTCGCCGTACTATCACATTATGCCTAGGGATCATGCTAGGTATGCAGTCCATACTTTACCTCTCTGCATTTGGGATTGCTGCGCTTTTACTGCTATATCCTGCTATTCATATCGTTTTAAAGATTGCAGGGAGTATTTACCTTTTATGGCTTGCGTGGAAAACCGCAACAGCAAATTATGCACCACTTAAGGAAAATAGCGAAGTGGCAAAAAGCGTGACTTGGTATCAGGGCGGTTTATTGCAGTTTTTAAACCCAAAAGCATGGATGATGGGTTTAGGGGCTGTTGGCGGGTTTAGCCTGCCCGGCGAGTTATTTACTCAATCTATAATTGTGATGAGTGTTGCTTTTGTGATTGTGAATTTGGTGGCAGGCCTTATTTGGATGGGGTTTGGTTCGCTAATTAGCTTGTTTCTTCGTAGCCGCCGTGCATGGTTTATCTTCAACTGGACGATGGGATTGCTGACGGCACTGTGCGTACCATTGATTTGGTTCGAATAATAGATTTATTAACTAAAACAATCTTGTTTTTCAGTTGATTGTTAGGTGGTTATGTAATTGAACAGGGAAGTTATATGGTAACTGTTTCTATTCAGTATTATAAATTTGATAAATTGAATCCAAGTAACGAATATCTTCTTGGTAGTGAGTATACTAAGAATATTGATGAAATTCTTGTTCCTTTAAATGAAAAACATTCTCCTTTTTTATTACGAAAGCATTTACTGGTCAAGTTTGTAAGAGATGGAAAGTTGAATTTGTTCTCGGAATATCAAAAAATGTTTGGGGGATCTGGCTGACCGAAAAGAATGTTCAGCAAGACATTTATTTGTCACAAACAATGCAAAAAAGAAAGATTCGCCATGCGGGTGGAATAGTCAAAAAAGGCACAATTGTTATTGTTGAATATGGTCATATTTATCTTACGCTGAATTTTCATGCAGGACTATCTGATAGCTCACTATACCCTTGCTAACATCAATCCGGTGAGATGCATAAACGACGCCCAGCTATAGTTGTTCGAGCAGACAAGCGAGGTGTAACTGTTATCCCAATCACTTCGCAAACACCATCTAGTGACTTGCATAATAAGGCTATTTTTCAACTTGAATTAGACTCAGTACGCTATATTAGCGAGTTTGAAAGTGATAAAACGAGCTATGCGCTTTGCGAAATGCTACAAACCGTTTCACCTAGCAGAATTTTACCACCTAATGCTAAGGATTTGAAAAGTAAGGCTCTACAATTTCGAAGGGACGAATCTTATAAGCGTAAATTAAGCAAGAATGATTTTGATGCACTTGAAGCAGGGCTACTTACTGCTATCGGCTTTGGTTCACTAAGAGAAAAGAAAATATCTTTAATGGCGGAATTGAATACGGTTAATACAGAAATTAAAGAGCAAAAAAATCAAAATGGTACTCTTCAGAAGGAACTCATTGAATTAAAAGCCAAGCTAGAGGATATGCAGAAAAGAGATGACATATTTAAGCAACTTTATCTACCTTTTGCTAAGGAAAAGTCCATGGCAGGTATTGAGTCTGAAATAGCGGAATATATGCAACTTGACAAAACGTAGGCTTTATGTTGGAATTTAATTAGGTAGGGATAAAGAGACGGCGCTCTCCTTATGACGCTGAAAGATGCTGGCCGACGAACACAAAATAGTAAGCAAAAAAAGCAGCCCTCAGGCTGCTTTTTTTGCTTAGAGCGAGATTAACTTAAATCGACGCCTTTACTGCCAAACAGGTAAGTAAAGAGGAAACCACAGATATACGAAACTAGTATGCCACCTGCGTATACCGCCATCCCCGCGAGAACGCCTTGCCCTGAGGTCATTAAGGGGATCGCAATTAACCCTGATGGGCCAAACACCGTATTTAAACCGACAGGCAGTCCCATCCATGCTACCGCGCCGATAAAGAACCCCCCTGCGGCGCCACCTAAACATGCAGTGACAAAGGGTTTTACACGGGGAAGTGTGACACCGTAAATCAGTGGCTCACCAATACCTAAGAAACCAGGGAACAGAGCACCACCAATTTGCCCACGAGTTACTGAGCCTTTTTTCGCTTTCACATATAAAGCAAGCGCTGCGCCGACTTGGCCTGCACCCGCCATTGCAAGTATCGGGAACAGAGAGTTAAACCCTTGAGCATCCACTAAGGCAACGTAAACAGGGATGAACCCTTGGTGAACACCAAACATTACTGCGATCAAGAACAGCCCTGCTAAAACTGCGGTTCCAATTGGGTTGCCATTTAAGTGCATAAATAACCAAGACATTCCGTCGAACAGCCAAACACCAATCGGCATGATAAAGATAAAGGTTGCTGCACCAACAATTAGGAGGGTAATGGTTGAGGTTAGAATAATATCAAGGCTGGATGGAATAATTTTACGAACTTGTTTTTCTACCCACGCACCAAAAATACAGGCGATTAAAATCCCAATAATGTTGCCACGAGGGTCGATGTGCCAACCAAAGAAGTTCGACATCCCGGAATAGAAGCCTTTTGTTGCCTCTGGGTCGTAACCTAAAATAAATAAGGCCGCAATAATTGCACCGTTAACCCCGCTTCCTCCAAAGGCTTTTTGGGCGTTGTAGCCAATTAATAGCCCCATAAAGGTAAATAAGCCTTTACCGAATATGGCGAGGTAGGCAATGGCGCTTTTTAGCCAGCCCAACTGCTGGGAATCAGGTGGAAACAAGTTTTCATTGGCGACTAACAGGCCAAGTAATGATGCGATCCCCATCAATAGACCTGCCCCAATAAACCCTGGAATTAATGGGGTAAAGATAGTGGCAAATTTTGAGAGAAAACGGTGCACTGCGCTGGTTTGTTTCTTTTTCAGCTGCTGCTTATTGGCAGAGGCAATTTCGTTGAGGTCTTGGGTTTGATGAGGCTGTTCATCGTGCTCATCTTCTTCATCCTCTAATATTTTGTTCATTAAGTCCGCAGCGGTTTGGGCTTTGCCCGGGCCAAGAACAATTTGTAGCTGTTCGTCACTTTCAATAACGCCAAGCACGCCTGCGATTTGCTTGAGTGCGGCTTTATCGACGAGTTGTTCATTGTTGAGTGTCAGTCGTAAGCGAGTCATGCAGTTGCCCGCTAATTTTATATTGCGACGACCCCCAACCTGTTGCAGGATCTGCTGCATCATTTCTATTGTTATTTTAGCCATACTATTTTTCTCATTAAAATCCGCGGATTAGGCGGAGGATGCCATATTGAGTGCTGTACGAATAAAACCGTTATTGTTTGAGAGCAGTTGACGAGCATCATCGGCATTCAGGCCCGATAACACCATCAAAATGGCCGTCTTACAGTGTCTGTCACATTGTTGAAGTGCATTTTCAGCGGTGGTTCGGTCGCAGTCAGTTGCCTCCATAACAATTTTAGTTTGCCTTTCAATTAATTTGGCATTCGTGGCTTCAACATCCACCATCAAGTTGCCAAATACCTTACCGATGCGGATCATCGCACCTGTGGTGATCATATTCAGAACTAATTTTTGAGCCGTGCCTGCTTTCATTCGAGAAGAACCCGTGACCACTTCTGCGCCAACGACAGGGGTGATTGCGATATCTGCCGCATTGGCGATGGGGCTATTTGGATTGCAGCTAATGGCTGCGGTGGTAGCGCCAACAGAGTTTGCATAGGCTAAAGCGCCTAGTACATATGGGGTACGCCCACTTGCTGCGATGCCAACCAGCACATCATTTTCATTAAATTGAATATTTTTTAGGTCTTGTTCGCCTAACTCAGGCTTATCTTCCGCATTTTCGACGGCGCGAAAAATAGCTTGGTGACCACCTGCAATAAGGCCGATGACTTGTTCATGAGGCGTCCCATAAGTTGGTGGGCACTCACTGGCATCAAGTATGCCTAGACGCCCTGATGTACCTGCGCCTGAGTAAACCAATCGACCGCCTTTTAGAAATGCGTCTGCGACTTTATCAACCAGCTGCGCAATTTCAGGGAGCACTTTTTCGACCGCTAAAGGGACTTGTTTGTCTTCGTTGTTAATCACTTGCAGCATTTGCAAGGTGGATAATTGGTCGATATGTGTGCTTGCGGCATTACGGCTTTCCGTTACCATTTTGCTTAAATCGATAGTCATAAAAATTGCTCCTAAATCAGATATTGTGCTAATACTAAGGAATTATTTATTCCTTTGGTGTGATTGAGATCACGTCGATATCTATTCTAATTTGCGAATATAAAGGAATATTTTGTAAAAAATATCAGGCTAAAAGATAGCTTTGCATTGAATTTATTTAGTTATTTCTCACGTATCGATTAAGCGTAAAAGGAATAATTTATTATTCTTTTTTTTTGACAGCTTGAAATGAGTACCTGTTTGGGGAGATCACCATGACATTACTGGACGTGATTACATATTCATTACCGCGATTAGCGGAAAATCAACGTAAAATTGCGCAATTTATCCTCGAAAATCCAGAACATATCCTGAGTTTGTCTTCATCGGAGCTGGCTGAAAGGCTAAATGTTAGCCAGTCTGCTATTGTGAAGTTCAGCCAAAAAGTGGGGGTTAAGGGGTATCCAGCCCTAAAATTGGCACTGAGTGAAATTATTGGTCGTCAGAAACTGCATGAAGGGGCAACTCATACGGCATTACATAATCGCATTGCACCGAATGATAATTTAATGGTGGTGGCACAAAAACTGGCGATGGAGAAAAACCATTCGATTACTGAGACCACAAAGCACATTGATTTCAAACAGTTTGAACGAGTTGTGGAACTAATCGAGAAATCGCAGCGGGTGCAGATAGTCGGTATTGGCGGCTCAGGGTTAACGGCGAAGGACTTAAGCTACAAGCTGCAAAAAATTGGGATCACCACATTGGTGGAGTTTGACCATCATGTGCAAATTGCAGCAGCTTTAACGTTAAATTCCAATGATGTACAGATTGTGATCTCATTTACGGGCAAGCGGAAAGATATGCTAAGTGCAGCGAATATTGCGCGTAAGCAGGGCGCATCGGTTATTGCTATCACGCGTGACCGGCATTCACCGCTGGCGCAACTCTCTGATTACGTACTTGAAAGTATTGCGGAAGAAGATGAATGGCGTAGTTCTTCTATTTCATCCCGAACGGCACAAAACACCATAACCGACCTCATTTTTATGGCATTGCTACAAAAACGCGAGGCCAAGGCTAAGTCCTTAGTTATGAATGCAAGAATGGCAATTAATAATTTGGATGAATAGCCTTTTGTCTTATAGCTCATCGATAACTTTGCAATAAATACATATTTGCGTTAAGACTAAAGTCATAAGTATTTAAATTTAAAATATTCAAAGGGGAATTATTGATGAGAGCACTCATTGTTTATACTGAGTTAACTGACGAAGATTCCGTTATTAGCCACGCAGTTGCAAGGCTTGCGAGCGAATTGAACGATGAACATGTTGAAACCGTGATTATTCGTGATTTTGAAGATGGCATGGCATACATCCGTTCAAACACCAGTATTGATTGCTTGTTATACGGTCGTGACATGTCAGACAAGCAAGAACAAACCCAAGCTCATCAGTTAATTACCCAGCTTCACCGTCGACAAGAAGATGTACCTGTTTTCTTACTGAGTGATCGTGAAGAAGCACTGACCGCCTTTGACCGCAAAATGATGGAGCAAGTCGATGAGTTTGCTTGGATTTTAGAGGACTCAGCCGACTTTATTGCAGGGCGCGTCCTCGCGGCAATTATTCGTTATCGTGCGCAGTTGCTGCCGCCATTAATGAAAAGCTTAATTAAATACAGTGATATCCACGAATATTCGTGGGCTGCACCGGGGCACCAAGGCGGCGTTGGGTTTACCAAAACACCTGCGGGGCGAATTTACCACGATTTCTTTGGTGAGAATTTATTCCGCACAGATATCGGCATTGAGCGAGTTGCGGTGGGGTCGTTACTTGACCACACAGGGGCATTTGGCGAATGTGAAAAAAATGCGGCACGCATCTTCGGTGCTGACCAATCTTACTCTGTGGTTGTCGGGACATCGGGTTCTAACCGAACGATTATGCAAGCCTGTATGACCGATGAAGACGTTGTGGTCATCGACAGAAATTGCCATAAATCGATTGAACAAGGGTTGATCCTGACAGGTGCTAAGCCTGTGTATATGACACCAAGCCGCAATCGCTATGGGATTATTGGTCCCATTTATCCGAAAGAGATGACGCCTGAAGCCATTGCAGAAAAAATCGCTAAAAACCCACTAACATCGGATAAAATCGGTAAACGTCCGGCCTACAGTGTTGTCACGAACTGTACCTATGATGGCGTGTGCTACCATGCACGCAAAGTTCAAGATTTACTGGATAAATCATTGGATAGAATTCATTTTGATGAGGCATGGTATGGCTACGCGCGTTTTAATCCCATTTATCATGACCATTTTGCCATGCGAGATGAACCGAGAAATGGCGATGAACCTACCATCTTTGCCACGCACTCTACGCATAAATTGTTAAATGCGTTATCTCAAGCATCATTTATTCACATCAGAAACGGCCGCAATTCAATTGATTTCAATCGTTTTAATCAGGCTTACCATATGCACGCCACCACCTCGCCGCTATACGCGATATGCGCCTCAAATGATATCGCGGCAGATATGATGGATGGGAATAGTGGGCGTTCACTCACCGATGAAGTGATTCGTGAATCTATCGATTTCCGCCAATCACTGGGTTACTTGTATAAAGAATTTCTCAATGATGACGAATGGTTCTTTAAGCCATGGAATCAGGAGATGGTGAAAGACCCTGCAACAGGAAAACGTTATGCTTTTGAAGATGCCCCTGTTGAGTTGCTGATGAAAGAGCAGAGCTGCTGGGTAATGAACCCAGAGGATAAATGGCACGGTTTTAAAGATATCCCTGAAAATTGGGCGATGCTTGACCCGATTAAAGTCAGTATTTTGTCACCGGGAATGGGGGATAATGGCAAGTTGCTGGATACCGGTGTGCCCGCAGCGTTGGTCACAGCATGGCTAAACCATTATGGTATTGTGCCAACGCGGACAACTGATTTCCAGATTATGTTTTTGTTTTCTATGGGGATCACCAAAGGGAAATGGGGGACGTTGGTCAATGCGCTGCTTTCCTTTAAACGCCATTATGACAATAACACGGGGTTGAAGAAGGTGTTGCCAGAAGTGGTGGAAAGCGCTCCCGAAATATATGGGCATATGGGGTTACGAGACTTAGGCGATAAAATGTTCGCTTATCTGCAAAAAAATAACCCTGGTGGGCAATTGAACCAAGCCTATGAACAACTGCCTGAAGTGATGATGAGCCCACGAGATGCGTACCAAGAAATTGTCGCTAACCGTGTGGAAGCCGTTCCGCTCGATAAACTCGCAGGGCGTATTGCCGCCAATTCGATTATTCCGTATCCACCGGGTATCCCGATGTTGCTATCAGGGGAAAGCTTTGGGGATAAAAATAGCCCACATATTGGTTATCTACACAGCCTGCAAGCGTGGGATAGCGAGTTCCCCGGCTTCGAACATGAAACCGAAGGAACCGAAATTATCGATGGGCAGTATTATGTGATGTGTGTGACGAATTAATACTAAAAATCCCCTCATTTCATCATGAGGGGAGCTAAATCAAGCAATTTCTTTCGCTTTTTCATTTAGAAAATCTTTATAAAACATTATGTTATTTATTTCTGCCTGTAGTCGAGGATCACTTCTTACTTCCCAAACATCAACAGCTTGTTGAAGATTTAACCAATAGTCTTTGCTGGTATTAAAAGCTTTTGCGAGTTTGAAGGCCATATCGATAGATAGTTTTCGATTATTATTCACTAATGCGCTAATGGTATTTCTATGAACGCCGAGTAGCTCAGAAAGCTCGTTAATTTTCATACCTGTGGGTATGAGATATTCATAAAGTAACACGTCACCAACACTTGCGGGTTTTCGCATCGCTTGCATGGTTTTCTCCTTGTCATCTTTTTCGAACTAAATTAATTATTTTTAGGTATGGTAAGCTCGCAGGTGCTAGAACCTAGCTACCATTCACTCAATCGGTGTTAGACGTCTTTATGAGGATCTAGGTATAGATCTTTGATACCATTTTCCCATTTAAAAATTAAACGATATTGGTTATTGACTCTTATTGAGTAGTAGCTTTCCAACGGTGAGTTTAATTTTTTCAGCCTATTACCTGGTGGGCTTTTTACATCATTTAAAATAATGGCTGCATTCAACATATCCAATTTTCGAGCAAGTACAGCTTGAATGTTTGAAGGTATCGCCTTATGAACCGTACCGTATTGATAGAATAAACCTAAGTATTTTTCTCTAAACTGTAATTTGCAGTCATCCTCACTCTGTTGCATTTTCACTCCTTGAAAAATGGCAAAGATGTGGCATTGTAGCAACATGTTTTCAATTGCACAACTGCACTGTGCATTTGTGCAATTAAGGGCGATAGATAATCAAAATTAGGGTAAATAAAAAGCGCTTATCTGTTCAAGAAATAAGCGCTTTTTTGCATGTTAATTAGTGGAAGAAGAACTAGCCTGCCTCAAACTCGCTGGTCATCACTTCCAGCTTTTCTTGCAGTTCCATCCATTCCATTTCAACGTCTTCAAGGGCTGATTTTTGCTCCGTTTGTTTTTTCAAACACTCGGTCAGCTCCGCTTTTTTATCTTGCTCATAAATAGCGGCATCAGAAAGCTTAGCTTCTAACTCGCTCAGGGATGTTGAGTGTTTTTCCATCTGCTTTTCCAGCTCCGTGATTTTTTTACGGATTGGTTGAGTCAGTTGGCGGAACTCCGCTTCGCGACGTTTTTGATCTTTTCTATCTTGTGCAGTGACGGTTGTCGCCGCTGAGGGTTTGTCTTTCTCTTGCTGGTCACGCACTTGCTGTAATTCGAGCTTGTTTTGCTCTGCAAGCCATTGTTGGTAATCTTCTAAATCGCCATCAAATTGCTCTACCGCACCGCCGTGAACTAAGTACAGCTCATCAGTGGTGGTACGCAGTAAGTGCCTATCATGGGAAACGACAACCAATGCACCTTCGAATGCCATCAAAGCCTCGGTGAGGGCTTGGCGCATGTCCAAATCCAAGTGGTTAGTTGGCTCATCAAGTAACAACAGGTTCGGGCGTTGCCAGACAATTAGCGCTAACACCAAACGTGCTTTTTCCCCGCCAGAGAAACGACCGCTTGGGTCTGTCACTTGGTCACCTTTAAAGCCAAAACCGCCTAAATAGTCACGCAGTTGTTGCTCCGTTTGTTCAGGGGCAAGGCGTGCAAGGTGCTGCAATGGGGACTCTTCTGGGTGCAGGTATTCCAATTGGTGCTGGGCGAAATAACCTAACTTGATGCCTTTGGCGAGGGAAATCTCCCCCTGTAGCGGTGGCAAATCGCCTGCTAACATCTTAATTAACGTAGATTTACCTGCGCCATTGCGACCCAGTAACCCAATACGTGAACCCGGAACCAGATTCAACTTAATCGATTGTAAAATGACTTTTTCACCGTAACCCGCGCTCACTTTTTCCATCTTTAATAATGGGTTTGGCAGACTTTCAGGCTTACGGAATGAAAAATGGAATGGGTTATCCACGTGTGCAGGTGCCACCATTTCCATTTTTTCCAACATCTTAATACGGCTTTGTGCTTGTTTTGCTTTGGTGGCTTGCACTCTAAAGCGGTCAATATAGCTTTGTAAGTGTGCCGCTTTAGCCTGTTGGCTTTCATACAGCGATTGTTGCTGAGCCAGCTTCGTTGCACGCTGGCGTTCAAACGAAGAGTAGTTGCCCGTGTATTCGAACATCGTTTCCTGTTCAATATGCAACACTTTATCAATAATTGGGTCGAGGAAATCCCTATCATGGGAAATCAAAATTAACGTGCCTTGGTAGCTTTTCAGCCATTTTTCCAGCCATATCACCGCATCTAAATCAAGGTGGTTGGTGGGCTCATCAAGTAACAGTAAATCAGAGCGGCAAAGTAGTGCCTGCGCGAGGTTCAAACGCATACGCCATCCACCGGAAAACGATTTTACCGGGGAATCTAATTGCGCTTGGCTAAAACCTAAACCATGAAGCAAACTGGATGCACGCGAACGGATTGTCCATGCATCGATAGCATCTAATTGCCCATGGACGACAGCAATGGCGTGACCATCATTTTTTTCATTGGCTTGGGCCAGTTTTTGCTCAAGGGCACGAAACTCACGGTCACCGTCAATGACATATTCGAGTGCTGGCACATCTAATGCAGGGGTTTCTTGGTTGACCCATGCCATAGACCAGTTGCTTGGAAACGTTGCCGAGCCTGCTTCAGCCTGTAATTCGCCTTTTAACAGCGCAAGCAGAGTCGATTTACCGCAGCCGTTTTTACCCACTAAACCAACTTTTTGGCCGGGGTTAATCGTCGCCGTGGCATTGTCCAAAAGAACACGAACGCCTCGACGAATTTGGAGTGAAGAGAAAACAATCATAGCAACCGTCTATTAAAAATATGTTAAATTACCAACGTATATACGTTCGAATAATAATACGAATACTGCAATATTTAGGGCGTAAACTCTATTTAGCAGGCAGCATGGTAACGGAAAATGTTCCGTCTGACACGCCTTTGAGGAGGGAAAGATGTCAAATACACCAAAAGTGCTGGTGGTCTATGCCCACCCAGACCCTGATGAATCTATCGCCAACAAGGCATTGCTTGATGCGGTGCGCGATTTTGAGCATGTCACGGTGCATGATCTCTACGCCACATATCCCGATTATTTTATTGATGTGACCGCGGAGCAAAAGCTGCTGTGC
This sequence comes from Providencia sp. UF-183, assembly GCF_058246155.1. Lineage (NCBI taxonomy): Bacteria > Pseudomonadati > Pseudomonadota > Gammaproteobacteria > Enterobacterales > Morganellaceae > Providencia > Providencia sp. UF-183. The sequence continues at coordinate 102,262 of NZ_JBSICD010000017.1, forward strand.
TTGTATGATGTGATTGTTTTTCAGCATCCCCTCTATACTTATAGTTGCCCCGCATTATTGAAAGAGTGGTTTGACCGCGTATTAACGCGTCGTTTCGCCACGGATATGGGGTATCAAAAATTAAAAGGCAAATATTGGCGCTCAGTGATTACAACCGGTGAGCCTATCCATGCCTACCAACACGATGGGTACAACCGTTATCCGTTAACAGAAATACTTCGTCCATTTGAATTGACCGCATTGATGTGTGATATGCAATGGCTGGAGCCGACCATAATTTATGCGGCACGTCGGCAGCCTAAAGCCCATTTTCAACAGCTGATTGATGACTACCGTCAATGGATACAACAACCGCTAAGTGCGGGAGGGCTTTCCTAATGTCTGATATGGGGCTATTTGAATCCGTCATTATTTTTCTTTGTGCGGGTGTCATCATGGTACCTATTGCTCAGAAAATTCGTTTGGGCGCGGTACTTGGGTATCTATTGGCAGGGATTATGATTGGGCCGTTTGTCCTTGGCTTTATCCATAATGTTGATGATATTTTGCACTTCTCTGAAATGGGCGTCGTGTTCCTTATGTTCTTAATTGGCTTAGAGTTAAAACCTTCTAAGTTATGGGAGCTACGGCGTTCGATTTTTGGCGTTGGCACCGTTCAAGTGGTGGTCACTGCGGCAATCATGGCATCACTGCTGTTTTTAGCCAAATTTTCGTGGCAAGCCGCTATTGTTGGGGGGCTAGGGATGGCGATGTCATCGACGGCGATGGCACTCCAACTGATGAATGAAAAGGGCATGTCCAATAAAGAAAGCGGTCAGCTCGGTTTTTCCGTTTTGTTATTCCAAGATATGGCTGTGATCCCGATTATGGCATTAATCCCCTTATTGGCAGGGGACACGGCAACCAGTGATTGGCAAAAAATAGGCTTAAAAGTTGTTGCTTTTGTCGGGTTGTGGGTGGTGGGGCGCTACTTATTGCGCCCGATGTTTAGGTTAGCGGCAAAATCGGGTGTGCATGAAATTTTTACCGCCGCCGCACTCTTAGTGGTATTAGGTTCTGCGTTGATTATGGAAAGCCTCGGTTTTTCGATGGCGTTAGGTACCTTTATGGCGGGGGTAATGTTGGCGGAAACAGAATTCCGTCATGAACTGGAAATCAACATTGAGCCATTTAAGGGCTTGCTATTGGGGCTATTTTTTATCTCCGTGGGTATGTCGCTCAACTTACAAGTGTTGTGGACCTATTTACCTCAGGTATTGATTGCGGTAGTGGTTTTAGTGGCAGTTAAAGCCTTGGTGCTGTACTTGCTTGGTTTTGCTGCTCGATTACGTAATGGTGCGCGAGCTCAATTTTCAGGGGTTTTAAGCCAAGGTGGTGAATTTGCTTTTGTCATTTATGCCACAGCTTTTGGGGCGAGTGTGATTGATGAGCGCCAAATGGATCTTTTGCTGGTGGTGGTCACACTTTCAATGATGACAACGCCACTTGTGATGCAGCTGATAGATGCCTATTTGAACTACCGTTATAATCAGCAGCCCGCATCCAGTGAAAAACCCTTTGTGGAAGACAACGATCCGCATGTCATTTTGGTTGGGTTTGGACGCATGGGGCAAGTGGTTGGGCGTTTATTAATGGCGAATAAAGTCAAAATCACGGTGCTTGAGCAAGATGTGACTGCGATTGGTACAATGCGCCGCTATGGCTATACCGTATATTACGGCGATGCGCGGGAGCTGCAATTACTGCGCTCAGCAGGGGCAGATAAAGCCAAAGCCATCGTGATAACCAGTGATGTGCCAGAGGAAGTGATGGAAATTGTGCAAATTTGCCAAGAAAATTTCCCTAACTTGCATATTATTGCTCGAGCAAAAGGCCGTCTGGAAGCACATGAATTGTTGCACAGTGGTGTGACTGATTTTAGCCGTGAAACATTTTCTAGCGCCCTTGAACTGGGTAGTAAGGCATTAATTAGTACTGGTATGCATCCACACAAAGCTTATCGGGCAAAACAGCATTTCCGTCGTTTAGATATGCGCATGTTACGGGATGTTTATCCCGAAAGTGAAAACAGCGATAGCGGGCAAATTTCACGTGTGAAAGAAGCGCGTCGTGAGCTCAATGAGCTATTTGAAAAAGAGATGCAAAGAGAACACCGGCAGCCACATAGCTGGAACAATGAACAATAAGGGTAAGAAATGGCTTCAACACGTAAGCGTTTTATTGCAGGCGCGACCTGCCCGAAATGCCAATCACAAGATACGCTGATGATGTGGCGTGAAGATAAAATTGATGTGGTAGAGTGCGTTAATTGTGGTGACCAACAGCGTCAAGCAGGGGAAGTTGCCACTGAACATGTGAGGCAAAAAGAACAGGTCATTGGTATTTTTACACCTGAATAAGAGAAATTTGTCAATTCTCAATACATCACCCTTGTTTTTCGGTACAATTGGCAAAAAATTTTCCCCTTACGGGTAGTAGGAGATGTCATGAAAGTAGCAAAAGACTTGGTGGTAAGCTTGGCTTATCAAGTAAGAACAGAAGACGGTGTTTTAGTTGATGAGTCCCCGGCAAGCGCGCCACTGGACTACTTGCACGGCCGTGGTTCTTTAATTTCTGGTCTGGAAAAAGCATTAGAAGGTCGTTCTGTTGGTGAAAACTTCGATGTTGAAGTGGCGTCTGACGATGCATACGGTCAATACGATGACAACTTAGTTCAGCGCGTTCCTAAAGACGTCTTTATGGGTGTTGATGAGCTGGAAGTTGGCATGCGTTTCTTAGCTGACACTGACATGGGCCCTGTTCCTGTTGAAATCACAGGGATTGAAGGCGATGAAGTTATCGTTGATGGTAACCACATGTTAGCAGGTCAAAATCTGAAATTTAATGTTGAAGTCATGGGCATCCGTGAAGCAACAGAAGAAGAAATCGCACATGGCCACGTTCATGGCGCAGATGGTCACGACCATGACCATGACCACGAAGGTGGTTGCTGTGGCGGTGGCGGTCATAGCCACGGTTCAGAAGGCGGTTGCTGTGGTGGTGGCGAAGGTCACGGCCATGGTCACAAACAAGGCGGTTGTGGTTGTCACTAATCCCTAAAACAAATTGATGAAATAAAAAATAAGTTCATTTTTGTTTCAAAAAAAGCCCATCATTTCATTATGTTGGGCTTTTTTATTGCGCCTATTTCCTGCGTTAAATCCCCACCTTTATCCAATCTGATAGTTAATGATATTTATTGTAAGCCAATAGATTATCTCCGTGATTTATACTTTTCGTTGTCTGCAAAGAGAACAGCTTTGAGCTGGTTATGGATCATAAAATTGATAACTTAGGAAATCGCTAATGGGTTGCCCAACAATTTATCCTACAAAAACGACTATTTATAAATCAAGTGAGGCATGGAATGGCTATACATTATTCTATGTTGCGAATAAAGGAACTTTACTTATTGATATGAATGGCAATGAAATTCATGTTTGGCCCGAAAATACGGGGGTTCCTTGTAAAATGTTGCCTGAAGGAAACTTGCTATGTTTTGACCAAACAAAAAATGATAATAAATATCGTGAGCATACTCGCTTGGTGCAGTGGGACTGGCATAATCACGAGGTTTGGTCATTTGATTGTGTTGAATCATTGACGGATGATGCAGGAGAACAGTATTGGTCTGCAAGAGCGCATCATGATTTTCAACGAGAAGGAAATCCTGTCGGGTATTACGCTCCAGAGCTGACACCCTACCTTCATGATGGAAAAACACTACTGCTTTGCCATCGTAATATTAAAAATACCCAAATATCAGACAAACCATTACTTGATGACGTATTCGTTGAGGTAGATTGGCAAGGAAATATTGTATGGACATGGGCTCTCAGTGACCACTTTTCAGAACTTGGCTTTTCTGAAACCGCAAAGAATGTCTTTTATCGTAACCCAAACCTGACATCTGATGATGTAGGTGATTATTTACATATCAATAGCTTATCTCGACTTGGCCCCAACAAACATTATGATAATGGCAATAATGATTTTCATCCTGAGAATATGATTTGGAGCTCTAGGGAAGCGAATATCATTGGGATTACTAGTCGCGCAACAGGAAAAATTGTTTGGCGAATGGGGCCTGATTATACTCAGGAAAAATTCAAGCATTTAGGGGCAATTATCGGCCAACATCATGCACACCTAATTCCTCAAGGGTTACCAGGAGCAGGAAATATTCTACTTTTTGATAATGGCTGGCAAGCAGGTTATGGGCAAGCTACACCAACATCACCTTATGGATTAAAAAATGCGAGCCGTGACTATTCTCGAGTTCTGGAGATAGATCCTATTAGTTTGGATATTGTTTGGCAGCATTCTGCAAATGAACAGGGATTTAAAATGCCAACCAATCGTTTTCGATTTTATAGTCCACACGTCAGTAGCGCACAACGGTTACTCAATGGTAATACATTGATTACCGAAGGCACAGATGGACGAATTATTGAAGTTACTAAGGAAAATAGAATTGTTTGGGAATATATTTCCCCTTATACCGACGACCAATACGCATGGGATAATATGATTTACCGGGCTTATCGAGTTCCCTATGAATGGGTACCGCAATTAGATAAGCCCGAAGAGGTCGCATTGCCTGATATTGATATCTCCCAATTTCATATCAGGGCAAATGGCTGAGAGACTAATAATGTGGCGGCGGTGTTTCTTCTTCTGGTCGCGCCAAATGGGAATCTTGCGACGATTTCAACCTTTCCGTCACGATGCGTAAATGTTCCTGCATCCGCGTCAACTGCATTTGCTGGTCAGTAATCACTTGATTTAGCTGTTCGATAGCTAATTCTTGGAAAGCCACTTTGCTTTCTAAAAGTTCTAAACGTTGTTCAAATGAATGAGATGAGTCCATTTTCGACTCTCCTTAGGCGTTTTCATCATAATCAAACCATCATAATAACCGAACATTACAAATCAACAGATAAGTTTTAGTTAAACATATAGGCGATGAAACCTCTTTTTGTTAATGTTGTCTGAAGAAATGATTATACTGTTTCTATACAAATAAATAATGAGCACCCAAAGCATTAGGGTCATTATCATAAAATGAATGGTAAACATTGGGTTTACTGTTCAAATAGGTTGGCATTAAAATCATCGGAGATTAGGATGAAATCACTGTTTAAGGCAAGTCTTCTGGCAACAACGTTGGCACTTACTTTCACTGCTCCGCAAGTTATGGCAGCGGAAGCCAAAGCACAAAGTAGCGCATTTAAAAATGCAGAAGAGCGTAATGCTTATGCACTGGGCGCTTCTTTAGGTCGCTACATGCAAAATTCTTTAGAAGAACAAAAAACCATTGGCATTAATTTGGATAACGCACAATTATTGGCGGGTGTTCAAGATGCATTCAATGGTAAAAGCAAAATGACCGATGCAGAAGTTGAAGAAACACTGCGTCAATTCGAAGGGCAAGTGAAAGCAGCCGCCGACAAAAAAATGAAAGATGAATCCGCCAATAATGAGAAAAAAGGCGCTGAATTCCGTGAAAAATACGCTAAAGAAAAAGGCGTAGTGAAAACCAAATCTGGCTTACTGTACAAAATTGAAAAAGACGGTACAGGCGCTAAACCTAAAGCAGATGAAACCGTTGTCGTGCATTACAAAGGCTCTCTGATTGATGGTACTGAATTCGATAGCTCTTACTCACGTAACGAGCCGCTGACTATCCCATTAAACTCAGTCATTAAAGGCTGGACTGAAGGTTTAGTAAACCTGAAAAAAGGCGGCAAAATTCAGTTAGTAATTCCAGCTGATTTAGCCTATGGCGAAAATGGCGTTCCGGGTATCCCAGCTAACTCAACTTTAGTTTTTGATGTTGAATTATTAGATATCAAACCAGCGGCTAAATAAAATAGATTTTAGTTGTCATCAAGCCCGAGGCATTTGTCTTGGGCTTTTTTATACAAATAAGAAAATTAAGCTATACATGGTTATCGATTAAACCACACTAAAAATTAAGATGCTTTTGTTTTTGCCATGAAAGCTCCTTATTTAAAAATAAAGAAAATGCAGTGGATAATACGGTTAAAAATATAAATGTTTTAGGTGAATTTCTAATGATATGGAAAGGTGTAAAGTGTGAAATATCAACATTTGATAAGTAGAAAATAAAAAGGTTAATCACATCAACGATTAATGTTAATGAAATGGCTAACACAAAAATACGTTTAAATATGGATTTAATATGTAATGAATAATTTAGCACAGAGGTAAGTAGCAGTGACCGCATTAGCATAATCAGTAAGGTAAATACGATTGAATAGATAGTCTGCTCATCAACCTCTATTGTGACAACACCAGTGATGAGCAGTAATAAGTCGTATATTTCACTAAATGAAACTATTAGGAAGTAAATAATTAGCATGTAGATTTTCCGTTTAATCAAAATAAACCTCATTAATTAATTTGGCATGTAGATAGAATTACATCATTATTAAGTTTGAATAATTGAATATAATATCTTGATACTATTCTGGCCAAATAAAATGGTAAGAAATTATAATTTTATTGTTTTAATTATGATTTCGGTTTAAATGTATTATTAATGAAAACTCATTGCAGTGAATGAACTGTATATATTTAACAGCAGTAAGTTGGTTTTTTTTCGTTATAAATTATGCGAAATCAAGGCTTATGATCCAGTTTTAGATAAGTCACTGCCTGGCGTTGCAACAGAGTCTAACCGTGGTGAATTTTCGGCAAAAAAATCCCCAAATTGTTTAAAACTTGTGATAAAACAGACTGTCTTGCATTCATTCGCTTGACGGCGACGTCTTGGAGTTTTAACTTCAGAAGACTCTATTTTATTATTTATCATCACAATTGTTGATTATACGCGGTGCAATAAAGGCAAATTAGTCGAATAATGAATGCCTTATTAGTCAACTGGATGAAATGTTTACATTAGAAGGATGATGTTGAAAATGTCAGATTCTTTACAGTCACACGACCTCAGCGATATTAATATACTGGATAACCAGCCTTTTGCTGAAACCGACCACGAAATCTTAAAATCATATGAAGCGGCGGTTGATGGCTTAGCAATGCTAATTGGTGGGCACTGTGAGATTGTTCTTCACTCATTGGAAGACCTGAATTGTTCTGCGGTGAGGATTGCAAACGGTCAGCACACAGGGCGTAAAATTGGCTCCCCAATTACTGACCTTGCGCTGCGTATGCTGCACGATATGGCAGATGAAGAATCTAGCGTCTCTAAAGCCTACTTTACTAAAGCGAAAAGCGGCGACTTAATGAAATCAGTGACGATTGCGATCCGCAACCGTAAGCAGCGTGTCATTGGTTTACTGTGCATCAATATGAATTTAGATGTACCTTTCTCCGAAATTATTCAATCATTTGTTCCAGAAACAAAACAAGAAGTGACTTCAGATGTGAACTTTGCTTCGTCTGTTGATGACTTAGTGGCTCAAACATTAGAATACACCATTGAAGAAGTGGGCGCTGATCGTAACGTATCGAATAATGCGAAGAATAAACAAGTCGTTCTGAACCTCTACGAAAAAGGTATTTTTGATATCAAAGATGCGATTAACCAAGTAGCAGACCGCTTAAATATCTCAAAACACACCGTTTATTTATACATTCGTCAGTTTAAGAGTGGTGAATGAGTCACGCTAATCCATTAACGTACTGCATCTTGGTGACGGGCCCTGCGTATGGGACACAACAAGCTGCAAGTGCGTATCAATTTGCCCAAGCCCTTCTTGCAGAAGGGCACACGTTAAAAACCGTGTTTTTTTATCGTGAAGGCGTTCTGAACGCAAACTTACTCACATCCCCCGCAACGGACGAATTCAATTTGCTCGCGGCTTGGCAGCAATTGGCAAAAGAGGCGGGTTGTGAAATGCACATTTGTGTTTCTGCGGCGCTACGACGTGGTGTGGTTGATCAAGAACAGGCTCAAAACTTATCATTACCCGTTAATAATTTAGCTGATGGATTTATTATGAGTGGGTTAGGTAGCTTAGCTGAAGCGATGATGACAACAGATAGAACCCTTCAATTTTAGGAAAGTAAGGTATCGCGTGAAAAAAATCGCCTTCGTTTTTACAACAATGCCACATGGAAATGCAAGCGGGCGTGAAGGGTTGGATGCCTTACTGGCAACGTCTGCGTTAACGGATGAAATTGAGGTGTTTTTTATTGCTGATGGTGTCTTCCAACTGTTAGCAAACCAACAACCTAAAGCTATTCTTGCACGGGACTATATTGCAACATTTAAAATATTGCCGTTATATGACATTGAAAATATTTATCTTTGTCAGGAATCACTTCGAGAGCGCGGATTATCAGAAATAAACGAGTTTGTACTTACTCCTAAAACTCTCAGCGCACGTGAAATTCAGCTAAAATTAGCCGATTGTGATGTGGTATTGAAATTTTAACCAATTGTTCATATTTTAAGCTTGGGTTGCGTTTTGATCTATAGTAGGATCGTTTCTATGCTTTATACATTAGCAACATCTCCGTTTAACTGTGATTTTCCGGCCATACTTCGCCTAATTACAGATAAAGACGCGGTTTTATTGATGCAAGATGGCGTGGCTACTGCAATATCGCAGTCACCTTACCTTGATGCATTGCAAAAAACGGGGGCACAATTATATGCCTTGGATGTCGATATTAATGCTCGAGGGTTGCAAAATACCCTATCACCCGCCGTTTCTGTGATCACATATCAAGGTTTTGTGAAGCTAACAGAAGTCCAAAAGCAACATTTAGCCCTGTAAAGGCACTAAAAGTTGTATATTTCTTGACACCTGACTCAGTCGGCAATAAAATTTCGCGTCCTCGTGTATCGTCATGTTGGCGAACGAGGTCAAAATCCGTGTTTACGAAGCAAAAAAACCAGGAGCTTTTTTAATAATGGCAACTATTAATCAGCTGGTACGCAAATCTCGTAGCTCGAAAGTTGTTAAAAGCAACGTTCCAGCACTGGAAGCTTGCCCGCAAAAACGTGGCGTATGTACTCGTGTATATACTACCACTCCTAAAAAACCAAACTCAGCATTACGTAAAGTATGCCGTGTTCGTTTAACGAATGGTTTCGAAGTATCTTCCTACATCGGTGGTGAAGGCCACAACTTGCAGGAACACTCCGTAATCCTTATCCGTGGCGGTCGTGTTAAAGACTTGCCAGGTGTGCGTTATCACACCGTTCGCGGCGCACTGGACTGTTCTGGTGTTAAAGACCGTAAGCAAGCTCGTTCTAAATACGGCGCGAAAAAACCTAAGGCTTAATGGATTACCGTTAAGTAAGGCCAAACATTTTAATCTTAATGTCAAAATACTCTCGTAGAGTTTTGGACAAACCTGAATTAACAACGGAGTCATATCCATGCCACGTCGTCGCGTAATAGGTCAACGTAAAATTCTTCCAGATCCTAAGTTCGGATCAGAATTACTGGCCAAGTTTGTAAATATCCTGATGGTAGACGGGAAAAAATCTACTGCTGAAGCAATCGTATATACTGCGCTTGAAACTCTGGCTCAGCGTTCTGGTAAAACTGAACTTGATGCATTCGAATTAGCACTGGATAACGTGCGTCCGACTGTGGAAGTTAAATCCCGCCGTGTTGGTGGTTCAACTTACCAAGTTCCAGTTGAAGTTCGCCCGGTTCGTCGTAATGCCCTGGCAATGCGTTGGATCGTTGATGCTGCTCGTAAACGCGGTGATAAATCTATGGCACTTCGCCTAGCAAATGAATTATCAGACGCTGCTGAGAACAAAGGTTCATCCGTTAAGAAACGTGAAGACGTTCACCGTATGGCAGAAGCTAACAAGGCGTTCGCACACTACCGTTGGTAATTTCTTACCAATCTTAGTGATGTATCTCAGGGTAGCTTTTGCTGCCCTTTATATGAAGAATTGAACGCCCACGAGAGAGGAAAAAATGGCCCGTCAAACGCCCATCGCGCGCTACCGTAATATCGGTATCAGCGCACACATCGACGCAGGTAAAACCACTACTTCTGAACGTATTCTGTTCTATACTGGTGTAAACCATAAAATCGGTGAAACCCACGAAGGTTCAGCAACAATGGACTGGATGGAGCAGGAGCAAGAGCGTGGTATTACTATCACGTCTGCTGCGACTACTGCATTCTGGTCTGGTATGGCAAAACAATATGAGCCACACCGTATCAACATCATCGACACCCCGGGACACGTTGACTTCACAATCGAAGTAGAACGTTCTATGCGTGTTCTTGATGGCGCAGTAATGGTTTACTGTGCAGTTGGTGGTGTTCAGCCACAGTCTGAAACTGTATGGCGTCAGGCTAACAAATATAAAGTTCCACGTATCGCGTTCGTTAACAAAATGGACCGTATGGGTGCGAACTTCTTACGTGTTGTTGAGCAATTAAAAACACGTTTAGCGGCTAACGCAGTTCCACTGCAATTACCAGTCGGCGCAGAAGAGTCGTTCACTGGTGTTGTTGACTTGCTGAAAATGAAAGCAATCAAGTGGAGCGATGAAGACCAGGGCGTTACCTTCGAATACGAAGATATCCCTGCGAACATGCAAGAAGCAGCTGAAGAGTGGCACAACAACCTGATCGAAACCGCAGCAGAAGCATCAGAAGAACTGATGGAAAAATATCTGGGCGGTGAAGAACTGACTGAAGCAGAAGTTAAAGCTGCATTACGTCAACGTGTTCTTGCAAGCGAAATTATCCTGGTTACCTGTGGTTCTGCATTTAAGAACAAAGGTGTTCAGGCGATGCTGGATGCAGTTGTTGATTACTTACCTGCGCCAACAGATGTACCTGCAATCAATGGTATTCTGGACGATGGTAAAGACACGCCTGCTGAGCGTCACGCAAGTGATGATGAGCCATTCTCATCATTAGCATTTAAAATTGCAACCGACCCATTCGTTGGTAACTTAACGTTCTTCCGTGTTTACTCTGGTGTTGTTAACTCAGGTGACACAGTTCTGAACGCAGTGAAATCGAAAAAAGAACGTTTTGGCCGTATCGTTCAGATGCACGCTAACAAACGTGAAGAGATCAAAGAAGTTCGCGCTGGTGACATCGCGGCGGCTATCGGTCTGAAAGACGTAACTACAGGTGATACTTTATGTGCAGTTGATGCACCAATCATCCTGGAGCGTATGGAATTCCCAGAGCCAGTAATCTCTGTTGCAATCGAACCAAAAACGAAAGCTGACCAAGAAAAAATGGGTATCGCATTAGGCCGTCTGGCTCAAGAAGACCCATCATTCCGCGTATCAAGTGATGAAGAGACTAATCAGACTATCATCGCTGGTATGGGTGAATTGCACTTGGACGTTCTGGTTGACCGTATGCGTCGTGAATTTAAAGTTGAAGCGAACGTTGGTAAACCTCAAGTTGCTTACCGTGAAGCAATCACTGCTAAAGTGACTGACATCGAAGGTAAACACGCGAAACAGTCTGGTGGTCGCGGTCAGTATGGTCATGTCCTTATCGATATGTTCCCACTGAACAAAAACGATAAAGACGGCCTGCCAATGGACTACGAATTTGTCAACGAAATCAAAGGTGGTGTAATTCCAACTGAATACATCCCTGCGGTTGACAAAGGTATCCAAGAGCAGCTGAAATCTGGCCCATTAGCTGGCTACCCTGTTGTTAACATGGGTGTTCGTCTGCATTTCGGTTCTTACCATGATGTTGACTCCTCTGAACTGGCGTTTAAACTTGCGGCTTCAATCGCGTTTAAAGATGGCTTCAAAAAAGCTAAACCTGTTCTGCTTGAGCCAATCATGAAAGTCGAAGTGGAAACACCAGAAGACTACATGGGTGATGTTATTGGTGACCTGAACCGTCGTCGTGGTATGATTGAAGGTATGGATGACCTGCCTACTGGTAAAGTCGTTCGTGCACAAGTACCATTGTCAGAAATGTTCGGTTATGCTACTGACCTGCGTTCTCAGACACAAGGTCGTGCTTCATACTCTATGGAGTTCCTGAAGTACAATGAAGCACCAAACAACGTTGCACAGGCTGTTATCGAAGCTCGTAACGCTAAATAATCGATTTTACATCGGTTAACTACTTTAATTTAAGTTCCTTCTTTATCGTGAAGAGGGAACTCCATAAGGAATAGAGTCGTGTCTAAAGAAAAATTTGAACGTTCAAAACCGCACGTTAACGTTGGTACTATCGGCCACGTTGACCACGGTAAAACT
>NZ_JBSICD010000114.1:0-247 GCF_058246155.1 Providencia sp. UF-183
GCCTTCGCCGTCGTAATGCGCGCCCAGCGGCGCGGCGAGGCCGGCCGTCAGCTCCGTCATGGCGCCTCCCGCAACAGATAAATGGTCGCCAGCGGCGGCAGCGTTACGCAGATGGAGAAGTCGCGGCCGTGGCTGCCGACCGCTTCGGAAGAGACCCGCCCCTGATTGCCGGCGTTGCTGCCGTGATAGTGGTGCGAATCGGTATTGAGGATCTCGCGGTAGTCACCGGCGCGCGAGAGGCCGATGC
>NZ_JBSICD010000018.1:0-101710 GCF_058246155.1 Providencia sp. UF-183
GCTTGCGCCGTGGCATAATTTTGTTCGTTTTGGCTTAATTTAGCTTGTAAATCAGCTTGTTGCTTTTCACTGGCGGCCAATTGCTTCGCCAATGTATTTTGCATTGATTCATGTTCAGCTAATTGTTTCTTCGCCGTCGCTAATTCGCTTTCTAACGCAGCTTTATCCGCCGCCTTCGCTGTTTGTGTGGCTAATGCCGCTTGAATTTTATCAGCCTGCTGTGATTTTTCCGTTAACTGCGCTGCTAATTGCTGGTTTTTCTGCTCTAGATCTTTGGCCGCAGCTTGCTGTTTTGCCAGTGCATCACGGGTTAATTGGCTGTCCGCTTCGGCTTTTTTCAGCCCGTCTTCTTTTTGTTTCAGCAACGCAATTTGTTTATTTAAATCTGCGGTGATGGCTTTAACTTGCTCATCACTGGCTTGATTTAACAATGCCGTTTGTTTTTCAACATCTTTACGCAGTTTCTGTAAATCTGTATCAGCTTGCTGCAACTGTGCTTGCGCCGTGGCATAATTTTGTTCGTTTTGGCTTAATTTAGCTTGTAAATCAGCTTGTTGCTTTTCACTTGAAGCTAACTGAGAAGCGAGTACATTTTGTGCGGTTTGAGCCTCTTTTAGTGCTTGTTCTAAGACAACTTTTTGCTCTGCTTGTACTGTTTTTTCTGCTAATGATGCCTGAATTTTCTCAGCAAGTTGCTCTTTTTCAGCTAATTGAGCCAATAATTGCTGGTTTTGCTGTTCTAACTGTTTAGTACCCGCTTGCTGTGCAGCTAAAGCGGATTGGACATCCTCTTTCTCACTTTTTGCTGTGTTCAGCTCAGTTTCTTTTTGTTTGAGCAATTCTTTTTGCTGTAATAGCTCATTCGTCACTAATTTCACTTGCTCATCAGTGCTGCCAGCAATCTGTAACTGGTTTTTGGCATCCAGTTCTAATTTAGCTATATTCGCGGTTAATTGCTCAATTTTTAAATTCGCAGCAGCGTATTGCTGCTCTTTTTCAGCCAATTGCTGCTTTATTTTTGATTGTTCAATTGCACTCTCATTTAATTGTTTTTCAAGCTGAGCAATTGTTTCTTGAGTTTGCTGATTTTCTTGACTGAGCTGGGTTAAATTATTCTGTTTTTGTTCAATCGTTTTTTCTGCTTCTGCAAGCTTATGGTTTAACGTATCAATTAACGATTGATCATCTGATGATGAATTTAATAACGCTTGTAACTGCGTTATCTGATGTTTATTTTGCTTAACATCGTCATTAAGCTTATTAATTTCAAATTCTTTTTCGGCGATTGTCTGTGTTAATTGCGCAATACTCTTATTGTGATTAATTAACTCAGCAACTAACTGCTCATCATTTAACAAATTATTGTAAGCAATAAGTTGGCCTACACCTTGAGCTATACCAAATTTATATAAGTTGGTTAACTGTTGGCGTTCAATTAATTTAGCGAGCTGTTCAAGATACGCCGTAGTATCTATCCCTGATGGCCGTGCAAATTTAGATGAATATAACCCCAGAGGATCGAGGACGAGCTGGTATTTTGCAAAATCTTTTGCAAGATACGCAGAGTTCCATTGATTACTTTGAAAAAAATAAGGATAAGATGAAAGCAATACCGGCGCTGATGCATTATCAACAATCACCGGGCAAACTCCAGAAAAGGTTGTATTTTCTGGTTCTATCGGTGTCGTTTTAGCAGCATCGACTGGCTTAGTCGATGCTGCACCTGATTTTCTTTTACCCGTTGTCTTACCTTTGGTTCCTTTATTCGCCGCCGCGGACTTTTGTCTTTCCTTTGGCGCAGGCACCGTCGATAAGGAAGAGAAGATATCGTAACCTTGAGCTTGTGTATTAACTGGCTGTTGCTGCTGCTTTTGCTCACTTACTTTGCCTTCATTTTCCAATTGAAGGTAAGTATCAAAATCATCAATAACGCTATTAAATTTGTCTGCTTTTGGAGCATGACTAAAAAATGTCGTAACAAGTGCCAGCGACACACAAAGTCTAAGGTTTATTCTCATAATCCACTAATTTTCTTCAATGTTGATTCGGTAGACAATACTGAGTTATAGCGAACTTTTGCACAGAGTACTTTCGTTTTAGACTCAATCGCCATTTGCAGTAATTCAATTGTGTCAGGGCTCGCGGTGCTTTCAACTTCTCTGTAAAGACGGTTGATATCACTCACTTCCTTAAATGAACCTACTAAACGATTGTAATCTTTTGGTGAAAGTGTTTTTAGTGCGTTTAATTCCTTAACGCACGTATTGAGGTGTGCAAACGTTTGTTGATCAGCGCCACTTTGTCCATAAGTTGTTGTCGCTATCGGAGTGCGATTAATAGCGCTATTTAACACTTTTTGAGATTCTGGGTATGAATCATCAGTTTGAGTTGCATTTACAGCAGGTTGCGGAGCAACTGGAGTCGTATTTGCATTTACTGTTTGTTTTGGGGTGTTCGGCGTTGCTGTATTATATGTGTCTGAGCCAAATGTACAGCCAGAAAGAAGAGCCGTACCTGCTATAAGCAAAGATGCAACATGAAATTTATTTTTTAAAAACATATGGTTACCTTACCAGTACTTTTCTTCGCTATTATAATGATGTCCAAGAAACCTAGTGTAAGCTAAAAACTAGTTATTTTCTATAAGTCCGAATGTAGAAATAGAGTCATCTCATAAATTTAGATTAAAATAATTTTAGTTTTAAATTTATTTTATCGCTACTCTTTCGTTACTTTTATGAGCTTATTCTTATTAATACACCAAGTCAGTCATAAATTAACACTTTTAACGTGCCATTTAATTATATTATGTTATCTAAACATTATTTTACTAGCTTATGTAACCATAAACATAACAGTTCAATAACACAAAATTCGAGTTCTTTTTTATCTTGCTGCTGAAACATTTATTCACAAATAAAATAGCTTTATCACACAAAAAAAGTGTTTTAATCAGTCTAATAGCCTTTATATTGCTTTAAAAATTTTAGTATAACCATTTCACCTGAAAATAAGTAACTTCACCTAAACCCCAATTATAGAAAAGACAGGAACAATAAATTTCATGTGTACTCAACGGGTTATGTTAAAAAAAACAGCGTAGGCCCTATGTAATACCTGTGTAAGTATACCAACTCTCTGACATAATTACTTATACTAAATTGATACCATTCGTAACTCAAATTTATTTTCAACATTATTATATAGACTACTTTTTACTAATTAGCTAATGCCTAGGATAAAAATAGGTAAATACATATTATTTTGATATTAGTTAGATTGATTCGTGGATATAAGGGATAAAATGAAAGGAATTACTGAACATAATAAGAGTTAACAATGTGCCCAGAGTTATCTGGGCACAAAATAACACAGATTATTTTGTCGGACGTAAAGCTGGGAATAAAATAACGTCGCGAATAGTATGACTGTTAGTGAATAACATCACCATACGGTCGATACCAATACCAAGACCCGCAGTTGGCGGTAAACCATGTTCTAACGCAGTCACATAGTCTTCGTCATAGAACATTGCTTCATCATCACCTTCGTCTTTTTGACGAACTTGTTCTGCAAAACGTTCTGCTTGGTCTTCTGCATCATTTAATTCTGAGAAGCCATTACCAATTTCGCGACCACCAATGAAAAACTCAAAACGGTCTGTAATAAATGGATTATCATCATTACGGCGTGCTAAAGGGGAAACTTCAGCTGGGTATTCAGTGATAAAAGTTGGTTGAATTAAGTGACTTTCCGCAACTTCTTCGAAGATTTCACACTGAACACGGCCTAAGCCCCAGCTTTTCTCAATCTTAATACCTAACGATTTTGCAATCGCTACAGCTTTATCCATATCGTCTAAGTCAGCCACATTCGTTTCTGGACGATATTTACAGATAGCTTGCTTCATGGTCAATTTAGTGAACGGTTGACCGAAATCAAACTGTTGATCACCATACTGAACGACTGTATTGCCTAACACTTTTTGTGTCAGTGTACGGAATAAATCTTCCGTTAATTCAATCAGGTCACGGTAATCTGCATACGCCATATAGAGTTCCATCATGGTGAACTCAGGGTTATGGCGAGGTGATAAACCTTCATTACGGAAGTTACGGTTAATTTCGAAAACACGTTCGAAACCACCAACAACGAGACGTTTTAAGTACAGTTCTGGTGCAATACGCAGATACATATCAATATCTAACGCATTGTGATGCGTAATAAATGGACGCGCTGATGCACCACCAGGAATGACTTGCATCATTGGGGTTTCAACTTCCATAAAATGGCGGGCAACCATAAAATTACGCACTTCAGCTAAGATTTTAGAGCGCACAATGAACGTATTACGTGATTCATCATTTGCAATCAAATCCAAATAACGCTGGCGATAACGTGTTTCTTGGTCTGATAAACCGTGAAATTTGTCTGGTAGCGGGCGCAAGGCTTTCGTTAATAAACGAACTTCATGGCAGTGAACCGTCAGTTCGCCTGTTTTCGTTTTAAATAAACGACCTTTGGCACCTAAAATGTCACCTAAGTCCCATTTTTTGAACTGTTCGTTATAAACGCCTTCGGCTAAATCATCACGAGATACGTAGATTTGAATACGCCCGCCGACATCTTGCAATGTTGCAAATGAGGCTTTACCCATGATACGGCGAGTCATCATACGACCCGCAATAGAGACTTCAATATTTAAGTCTTCCAATTCTTCTGATGACTTTTCACCATACTGCGCATGAATTTTGTCAGAAAGATCTTCACGACGAAAATCATTTGGGAATGGAATTCCTTTTTCACGCAACGCCGCGAGTTTTTCTTTACGGGTTTTCAGTTCGTTATTCAAATCGGGAGCTTGTTCTGCACCCTGTTGCTCTTGAGACATTTTTTCCTCACAGGCCAGCTTTTAAACTAGCTTCAATGAATTTATCCAAATCACCATCCAGCACGGCTTGCGTGTTACGCGTTTCCACACCAGTACGTAAATCTTTTATTCTTGCATCATCAAGGACATAAGAACGAATCTGGCTTCCCCAGCCAATGTCTGATTTGTTCTCTTCCATCGCTTGCTTGTCTGCATTTTTCTTTTGCATTTCCAGTTCATATAGCTTCGCTTTTAACTGGCGCATCGCTTGGTCTTTATTTTTATGCTGCGAACGGTCGTTCTGGCACTGCGTCACAATATTCGTTGGAATATGGGTGATACGTACCGCTGATTCCGTTTTGTTTACGTGCTGACCACCCGCACCTGAAGCGCGGTACACATCAATACGTAAATCCGCAGGGTTAATTTCGATATCAATATCGTCATCAACTTCAGGGTAAATAAAGGCCGAGCTAAACGAAGTGTGACGACGCCCACCGGAGTCAAATGGACTCTTTCGAACCAAACGGTGAACACCCGTTTCCGTTCTTAACCAGCCGTAAGCGTAATCACCAATAATTTTCACTGTTGCTGATTTTAGACCCGCAACGTCACCATCAGACTCTTCAATAATCTCGGTTTTAAAGCCCTTTGACTCAGCCCAACGCAAGTACATGCGTAATAACATACTTGCCCAATCTTGAGCTTCAGTGCCACCAGAACCTGCTTGTAAGTCAATATAGCAATCAGCACTGTCATATTCACCAGAGAACATACGGCGAAACTCCAGCTGCTCTAATTTCCCTTGCAGTTGCTCTAACTCAGCACCGGCCTCGTTGAATGTGTCTTCATCGTCAGCTTCAACCGCCAACTCTAATAAACCTTCAACATCTTCAAGGCCTTGTGTTAGCTGATCGATTGTTTCAACTATCGCCTCAAGGGATGAGCGTTCTTTACCGAGTGCTTGCGCCCTTTCTGGCTCATTCCAGACATCAGGTTGCTCAAGCTCTGCGTTGACTTCTTCTAAGCGTTCTTTCTTGGCATCATAGTCAAAGATACCCCCTCAGAACCGCTGTCCGATCAGACAGGTCCTGAATCTTACTTTTTACTGGGTTTATTTCAAACGTCATTTTCAATATCTTATGGTTGGTCAAAAATAATTTTTTATTTACAAACCATTTAGTATAACGGAATTTATCACAGGTTTATAGCGCTCTGAGGTGCTAATTCAGCCTAAGTTACCCCAACATATTTATGATTAATCAGGCCAAATATGTTCAACCATCAGCTGTACACTTTTTTGCCCGCGATATTCATTTACGTCGAGCTTAAATGCAATTTTAGCTTTTTTAATACTGTTATCCGGCCACCTACGCACATCAATATTAAACATAATCGCATCAAGCATTGGCCCACCGTTTATAGGTTCTAACATCAGTTTAAGGTGACGCTCCCCCACTAAACGCTGCTGTAATAACTGAAAATGGCCATCAAATACAGGCTCAGGGAACGATTGCCCCCACGGCCCACTTTCACGAATGAGTTCTGCGGTTTCTAGGCAAAACTCGTTGCGAGAAAGTTCACCATCGCTCCAAACAACACCGGCAAGTTGCTCAGGAGCAATAAGCTCGCCCATTAAAAGCTCAAAATGGTGCTTAAAATCTGCAAAATTATTTTCTTCTAAGGTCAACCCTGCGGCCATTGCATGACCGCCAAACTTTTGCATTAAGCCTGGTTGCAGCGTATTAAGCCGTTCAAGGGCATCGCGCATATGCACACCTTGAACTGAACGCCCAGAGCCTTTCAGTACACCATCCCCGGCAGGCGCAAATGCAATCACAGGTCGGTGATATTGTTCTTTAATTCGAGAGGCTAGAATTCCAACAACCCCTTGGTGCCATTCTGGGTGATAGATGGCAAGGCCGTTTGGTAATTGATTATCGCTGTACTCAAATTTATTAAAAAGAACGGATGCTTCTTGCTGCATTCCTTGTTCAATTTCACGACGAGCTTGATTTAACCCATCTAATTCGTTAGCAAGCTCCCTCGCATAGGCCATATCATCAGTCAGCAATAACTCAATACTCACTGACATATCATCCAACCGACCTGCCGCATTTAATCGCGGACCAAGCGCAAAGCCAAAATCATTGGCAACAAGCCTCGATAAATCACGTTTTGAAACTTCAACTAACGCCTTAATACCTGCGCAGCAACGCCCTGCTCGAACACGGTTTAATCCTTGGTGAACCAGTATCCGATTGTTGGTATCAAGGGGCACCACGTCCGCCACTGTACCTAATGCCACCAAATCAAGATATTCCGCTAAATTAGGTTCGCTTAACCCTTGTTGGATAAACCATTCTTTTTGGCGTAAATGTGCGCGCAGTGCCGACATTAAATAAAATGTCACCCCGACGCCCGCTAATGATTTTGAGCCGAAGTGGCACTCATTGAGGTTTGGGTTAATAATAGCGTCGGCTTCAGGCAGCGTTTCACCCGGCAAATGGTGGTCGGTAATAATGACATTAATCCCATACTGCTTAGCAACGGCTACACCTTCATGAGATGAAATCCCATTATCCACGGTGATAATTAAATTTGCCCCCCGCTTGTGAGCTTCTTCTACCACCAACGGTGTTAACCCATAACCATTTTCAAAACGATTCGGTACGATATAATTTAAATTGACATAGCCCATCGATTTTAATGCGCGAATTGCCAGTGCTGTACTTGTTGCACCATCCGCATCAAAATCCCCTACAATGGTAATGGATTCATGCTCCGTCAGTGCTCGGTAAAGTAAGACAAGTGCATTTTCAATGCCTGATAGCGAACGATAATCCAGCAAATTTGTGGCTTTACGCTCTAGCTGAGCCATATCCGTGATACCACGATGCAGGTAAATGCGCTGCAATAATTCAGGGAGCCCTGGAAGTTGAGCGGACTCACCATCAACGTGCCGTTGTCGTAAAAAAGTTTCTACATTCACAATAATTAACTATTTTTCGTCGAGTAATTGAATAAGCGCATCAGGTTTTAGGAAGCCAGGTAGCATTTGACCATCAGGTAAAATAATCGCAGGGGTACCTGTCACTTTAAATAAGTTAGCAACACTCATATGCTTACTTAGATCAATTTTACAGTTATCAATCATCGCGACTTCTTCGCCTTTAAACGCTTGTGTTAACGCATTTTGTGGTAAGCCATTACACCAGATAGACGCCATTTTTTTACCCACATCACTTTGGGCACCTTGACGAGGGTAAGCAAGATAACGCACCGTCACACCTTTGCTATTAAGTTCGCCTACAGTTTCATGGAGCTTTTTACAATAGCCGCAACTGATATCGGTAAAAACCGTCACCACGTATTTTTCTTGCGGCGCTTTGAAATAAATCATTTCATTTTTGAGGGCTTCTACCTTTTTCATTAACGGTTGATTACTAATATTGACTGGGGTTTTTCCACTCATATCGTAAATCGGCCCCTGAAGTAAATACTTACCATCATCCGTGATGTACACAATACCTGTCGTAGTTTCTACGACATTTAACCCGACAATAGGCGAAGGTTTAATCGACTCTACTGTCATATCGTATTTTGCCAATGTATCACGAATGACTTTTTCTTCTGTTGCAGCATAGGTAGTTGTCGTCATTGCAACAAAGCAAGCTGCTGCCAATAATAGCCATTTACGTTTCATTAATAATCCTTTAATTGTCATCCTCTTGGATGATGTTGTTCATGTAGCGCACGTAATCGTTCCGTCGCAACATGAGTATAAATTTGCGTTGTTGATAAATCGCTGTGTCCTAATAACATCTGTACGACACGTAAATCTGCCCCATGGTTCAATAAATGTGTTGCAAAGGCATGTCTAAGGACGTGGGGCGAGAGCGATTCCGCATCAATTTGTGCCAGCACCGCATAATACTTTATTCGATGCCAAAATGTTTGCCGGGTCATTTTTGTTCCACGTTTACTTGGAAACAAAATATCGCTGGTTTTACCCTTTAATAAATCAGGGCGGCCTTCATCAATGTATTTCTCCAGCCAATATATTGCCTCTTCCCCCAAAGGAATCAATCTTTCTTTATCGCCTTTCCCGACAACACGGATGACGCCTTGGCGCAAACTAATGTCAGAAAACGTTAAACCGATCAGCTCAGAAACACGTAAACCACAGGCATATAAAACCTCTAGCATGGCTTTGTCCCGCAATTCTAGCGAGTCTTCTGTTGCAGGCGCATTTAATAAATCGTCCACTTGCTGTTCACTAAGGTCTTTTGGTAATCGCTGCGGTATTTTAGGTGCTGCTATAACAGCAGAAGGGTCATCCGCCCGCAGTTTTTCACGATATAAATATTGAAATAAACGCCGCATCGCACTTAATAAACGCGCTGAGCTTGCCGCTTTGTAGCCGCCATCAATACGCTCTGCGAGAAAAGATTGTAAATCAATTGATTGAACGCTTTCTAAATGCAACTGATGCGCATCAAGCCATTTATCTAGCGATTGAAGGTCATTTCGATACGAGGCTAGTGTATTTTCAGCTAAATCTTGTTCAAGCCAAATTGTATCAAGAAATTGTTCAATTAATGGATTAAGGTGTTTTGTTTCCACGACCAATTCGTTTCCTTTGAATGATACCACACGATTCTATTATGCCTGCATGGGGGTGCATCTGTTACAATACCCTTCTTGTGATAAAAACCATAGCTGGACATAGTAATAATATATATGAAAATAGGTCTTTTTTACGGTTCTAGTACCTGTTATACCGAAATGGTTGCCGAAAAAATACGTGACATTCTCGGTGATGATTTCGTCACGCTGCATAATGTCAACGATACCCCTCCCAGTGAAATGGAACAGTACGATATTCTGATTTTGGGAATACCTACGTGGGATTTTGGTGAAATACAGGAAGACTGGCTAGAAATTTGGGACGCGCTTCCCAATCTTAACTTAACAGGCAAAATTGTTGCTATGTATGGGTTAGGCGATCAAATAGATTATAGCGAATGGTTCCTTGATGCTCTTGGCTTGCTTTATCATCAACTTAAACCCACAGGCGTACAGTTTATTGGTTTCTGGCCAACGGATGGTTACACCTTTGATAGCCCTAAACCTTTGAATGAAACTGGTGACATGTTTGTTGGGTTAGCCCTTGATGAAGTGCATCAATTTGAGCAAACTGATGAGCGCATTGCACAGTGGTGTGTGCAAATTTTACAAGAAATCGAAGCGTCTCTTTAAGACGCAATTCTGGCGGTAAATAATGTCCCTATTAGACGTTAATCCATTTACTTTTAAATATCAGGGTATTGGAGTAATAACTGATTGAGATTCCGCCAGTTTTCTTCTGAAACTGAATCTTTGGCTACCCACAAATGAATTTTTTGTGCCTTGCCTTGCAACGCTTCTAATGTAAGTAACACACCATAACGGCTTAGCCATGGCGCTTTCACGATATTCCATTCGTTTTTCTTCCATTGAACTTTATTGCCATTTACCAGCACGGCGACACCTTTTATTTTGCTGATATTTTTTTGGCTTTTTGCCCAACTGGCGACCACGATGACCAACAATGGTAGCCAAAACATGGAATTACCTGGTGACCATGGTGCAAGCAGTAAAAATATACCGACTGCGCCATGAACACAGGTAGAAAAAAATTGTGTCTTCCACGAAATGGAGAGATTAGATTTCCACAGGACCACGATTTTTATTTTTTTCCTGAATGAGTTTAACCATACGGAACAGCTCGTCATCCTCTGGACGACCGTGATTCATTAACCAATTGAATAAGTCTGGATCCGCACACTCTAATAAACGAACAAATATCTGTTTGTCTTGCGTTGATAAGCTATCGTATTCATACTCAAAAAACGGCATGATTGAAATATCTAGCTCACGCATTCCACGCCGACACGCCCAATGAATTCGTGCTTTATTCTCAATATCCATTCCACTACGACCTTTTGTTGCAGTTAACTGATAAGATTGATTATTTTCAATACTCTAACAGATTATCTACGAAGAAAACATGTCATAGACTACATTGTTGTAATTTTAGTAGTAAAATGCCGTTTTTCTACAAACAGGTGCTAAAAAAATCCGAGATAATGCAAGCTGCATCATAATAACTACTTGCAATGTTATCTAGCTATTTTACCATTAAGCACCTTTATCTATCAAAGAACAACAGGTGAAATCATGACTACCCACATTGATAGTACACAGCAATTTCCCCTTGAATCTCAGTCTTTACCACTCGTTTTGATTTCACTGGAAAACTGGGAACTCATTCATCTTACTGGCCTCGACGCAGAAAAATACCTGCAAGGGCAAGTGACCGCGGATATCGCAACACTGACACAAGCCCATGCCTTAACAGCACACTGTGATCCAAAAGGCAAAATGTGGAGCGACCTACGCCTATTCCATCATTTAGATGGTTTTTCTTATTTGCTTAGACGCAGCGTTGCAGATTCACAATTAGCTGAGCTCAAAAAATATGCAGTTTTCTCTAAGATTACATTTGAGAAAAAACCTGAACTGAAATTGCTGGGTGTTGCAGGAAAAGGGGCAAGAGAAGCACTCGCAACGTTGTTTACCACATTACCTGATGAGCAAAACCAAGTTGTCACTGAGGGCGATACCACGTTGTTGTACTTTTCACTCCCTGCAGAACGCTTCTTAGTGATAGCCACTGAAAACATAGCACAAAAGATATCTGACACATTAAGTGCTGTTCAAGTCGGTGATGATCAATGGCTTGCGTTAGAGCTTGAAGCGGGTTTTGCTGTTATTGACCAAGAAAATAGTGCGCAGCACTTACCGCAAGCTACAAATCTGCAAGCACTTCCTCATGGGATCAGCTTTAAAAAAGGCTGTTATACCGGCCAAGAAATGGTGGCTCGAGCAAAATTCCGTGGTGCCAATAAACGTGCAATGTATTTACTAAAAGGCACTGCCACAACACTTCCCACTATTGGTGAAGGCGTTGAATGGCAATTAGGTGACAAATGGCGCCGTACAGGTACTGTCCTTGCCGCTGTACGCTTAGGTAATGGCGAAATTTATGTGCAAATCATTATGAATAACGATATGGAAGCCGACAGTGTTTTCCGCGTTATGGCCGATGAACAAAGCCATTTAACCATTGCTGCTTTACCTTATTCATTAGAAGAAGAACATTAATTGAGGTTTTTATGTCATCAGCATTAAGTAACAAGCCCGCTGAGGTGGTCAATTTTGGGGCTTTTACTGAAGTCGTCCAATTTTTAATGGAACTGGATAAACTAAAAAGTGTTTATCGTAAAAATAAGTTGCTCAACCGTGAACGCCACGAAAATACGGCGGAACACAGCTGGCAATTTGCCGTTGCGGCAATGAGTTTTGCGCCTTATGTTCAAGGCGTGAATATCGAACATGCGATTAAACTGGCTCTCGTGCATGACATTGTTGAAATTGATGCGGGTGATGTATTGGTTTTCGATAATGCCGCTCGTGATGCTATTCATGCAGAGGAAGTCAAAGCCGCAAACCGTATTTTTAACCTTCTACCTAGCCCACAAAACGCAACATTGTTGGCGCTGTGGAATGAATATGATGCATTAGAAACCCCTGAGTCGGTTTATGCGAATGCGATTGATAGGGCAATGCCAATGCTGATGAATTTGCATAATCAAGGGCAAAGCTGGGTCGAAAATCATATTCGACTCGAACAAGTGCTCAGCAAATGTGATTACATTGAGCAAATTCTTCCTGAGTTTTACCAACAGCTTAAACAACAATTAGAGCTTGCCCAACAAAAAGGTTGGCTACTTTAATTAATAGGCTAAAGCGGCTTTTCTGTCGCTTTAGCCTCCCCCTGAAAGCATCTCTTCACTTACCGCCCCTTAAATGAAACTAACCTAATTAATAGCAATCTATTAAATTAAATTATACTTAGATAAATAATTTCCTAGTAATTTATCTTTTATTTAGTTTTTATTCGCTGTCAATGAGGTCAAATATGCCAAAAGACAATAAAAATGCTTCCCCTTATTTATTATTGCTTGATATTCATTCCCCTTCTATTGTTCAGTTCAATAAATCAACTCATCACCTGATGCCACTCATTGAAGGTCTCGGTGGTACACCTGACGGTATCGCCGTTGATCCTGATAATCGCTTAATCTATTGGAGCAATATGGGGGATAATTTTGATGAAAACGATGGCTCAATCAATGTTATGCACTTTGATGGTAGCAATAGAAAAATGCTATTAGGCAAAGGGGCAATAAGAACCCCCAAACAATTACAACTCGATCTGCTCAATCAACGGTTGTATTGGTGCGATCGTGAAGGTGGAATGGTTTCCTCTTGCTTCATTGATGGTTCCGATCTAATAACCCACATTGCTAGGCCGCGAGATAAAAATGATCAAGTTGATATACTTGAACAATGTGTAGGCATTGCCATTGATATAAAAAATAATTGGATTTACTGGACGCAAAAAGGAACACCGAAAGGGAATTTAGGCCGTCTCTTTAGAGCGCCATTAAGCCCTGAAAATTCGCAATCCCCCGAAAGCCGAAGTGATATTCAGTTACTCTTGGCTAATTTACCTGAGCCTATCGATTTATTACTCGATGAAGAAGCCAATATTTTATATTGGACGGATAGAGGTGCTGAACCTGATGGTAATAGCCTAAACTGTGCCAACGTGACCCTTCATGGGCTCACGGATCACCGCGTGATCAGCCGAGGATTCAAGGAAACAATAGGTCTAACTTACGATAAATCGGCACAACTGATGTATGTCGCCGATCTCCTTGGCGGCGTATATCAAGCGAATATAACAACGGGTGAGGTTAAAAAGCTTTACCAAGGTAACGGCTTTACAGGTATTGACCAATATTCTGGTTAAACGATAGAAAAGTAAAAAGGCTTGCCCCCAATGAAAAAGGAAGCAAGCCTAATACTGATCCAACTAAATATATCTAGTTTACCAATTCGGACTGTTACATATACTCTTCAATCGGTACACATGAACAATGCAAATGACGGTCGCCATAGACATCATCAAGGCGTTTTACCGCTGGCCAATATTTATTCGCTTTGGTTTGTTCCGTTGGGAATACGGCTAGCTCGCGACTATAAGCGTGTGGCCAGTCACTCGCCAGCTCAGTTTGCACGTGTGGAGAATTCACCAGTGGGTTATCCTCTAACGTCCATTTCCCTTCAACCACTTGGTCAATTTCATCACGTATCGCTAACATCGCATCAATGAAACGATTGATTTCTGTGATACTTTCAGACTCAGTCGGTTCAATCATCAATGTTCCCGCGACTGGGAAAGACATTGTTGGTGCATGGAAGCCATAGTCAATCAAACGCTTAGCAATATCTAATTCGCTGATCCCAGTATCTTTCTTGATAGGACGTAAATCGACGATACATTCGTGAGCCACATAGCCTTCTTGCCCTGTGTACAGAATGTCATAACGACCCGCAAGGCGCTTAGCGATATAGTTCGCATTCAAAATTGCCACTTGGCTTGCCTTTCTTAAGCCATACGAACCCATCATGCGAATATACATCCAGCTAATCGGTAATATTGACGCACTACCAAACGGCGCAGCAGAAACGGCGCCTTGGTCAGTAACCATATCTAATTCGACTACGGAATGCCCCGGCACAAAAGGTGCGAGATGCTTTTTCACACCGATAGGCCCCATACCTGGGCCACCACCACCGTGTGGGATACAGAACGTTTTATGTAAATTAAGGTGAGAAACATCCGCGCCAATAAAGCCCGGCGTCGTCAACCCAACCTGCGCATTCATGTTGGCACCATCAAGGTACACTTGCCCACCATGTTGGTGAATAATTTCACACACTTCGCGAATACTTTCTTCGTACACCCCATGCGTTGATGGATAAGTGACCATCACACAGGATAAATCGTTGCTGTGCTGCTGCGCTTTTTCACGTAAATCTGTTAAATCGATATTACCTTCATCATCACAACGCACTACCACCACTTCCATTCCCGCCATATGGGCAGAGGCTGGGTTAGTCCCGTGTGCCGAAGCTGGGATCAAACAAATATTACGCGCGCCTTCATTGCGGCTTTCATGGTAACGGCGAATCGCTAACAGGCCAGCATATTCCCCTTGAGCACCTGAGTTTGGCTGCATGCAAACTGCATCGTAACCGGTTAATTGCACCAACCAATGGGAAAGCTGCTCAATCATTTGATGATAACCTTGCGCTTGATCCGCAGGGCAGAATGGGTGTAATTCCCCAAATTCTGGCCACGTAATCGGGATCATTTCCGCAGCGGCATTGAGCTTCATTGTGCAAGAACCGAGTGGGATCATCGCTTGGTTCAACGCTAAATCTTTGCGTTCTAAACTGTGCATATAACGCATCATTTCCGTTTCGCTGTGGTAACGGTGGAAATTAGGATGCGCTAAGATTTCGTCTTTACGCTGTAATGCTGCGGGGATGACTTGTTCATTTTCAGCCACTTGCTGGTCTAGTTTTTCAAAATTTAATTTGTCATCAGAACCAGTTATTACGGCGAATAATTCATTAATGTCTTGGCGAGTGGTTGTTTCACTCAACGTAAGACCTACAGCACCATGAATATCGGTTCGTAAATTGATTTTTGCTTTTTCTGCACGCGCTAACACTGCGGTTTTATCGGCCACTTCAATCGCTAAGGTATCAAACCAAGTTTTATGGCGTGATGTGAAACCCGCATCCGCTAATGCTTTCGCTAAAATAGAGGTAAAGCGATGGATACGCCCTGCAATCAATTTAAGCCCTTCAGGGCCATGATATACCGCGTACATGGCGGCAATATTTGCCAGCAAGACTTGGGAAGTACAAATATTGGAGTTCGCTTTTTCACGGCGAATATGTTGCTCACGGGTTTGCATTGCCATACGTAGCGCAGTATTGCCCGCTGCATCACGGGAAACTCCAATAATACGACCCGGCATGGCGCGTTTAAACTCATCGCGACACGCAAAAAACGCCGCATGTGGACCGCCATAGCCCATCGGTACACCAAAACGTTGCGCGGAACCGAAAACAATATCTGCTCCTTGTTTACCCGGTGCAGTTAATAGCACAAGTGCCATCATTTCTGCCGCAACACAACTGACAATTTGGCGCGCTTTTAGTTGTGCAAGCAACTCAGTGTAATCATGGACATTACCCGTTGTGCCAACTTGTTGTAGCAACACACCAAATACGCCCTCATGTTCTAACACTTTGTCAGCGCTATCGACGATAATTTCAAAGCCGAAAGTCCCTGCACGTGTGCGTACCACATCAAGGGTTTGCGGGTGAACATCATCCGCCACAAAGAAGCGTTCTGCATTTTTTAATTTGCTAATGCGTTTCGCCATCGCCATCGCTTCTGCCGCAGCCGTGGCTTCATCCAATAATGATGCAGAGGCAAGGTCTAACCCAGTTAGGTCAATGGTGAGCTGTTGGAAATTGAGCAGAGATTCTAAGCGGCCTTGGGAAACTTCAGGTTGATAAGGCGTATAAGCTGTATACCAGCCCGGATTTTCCAGTAAGTTACGTAAGATAACAGGAGGTAATACGGCAGGTGCATAGCCCATCCCAATGTAACTTTTGTAGCGTTTATTCAACGATGCAATGACTTTTAATTCAGCCAATGCTTCTTGTTCGGTGGCTCCGCCGCCTACTCTTGGCGGCTCTGGAAGTAAAATGGCCTTCGGCACAATTTTATCCATTAGGTTATCGAGCGATGACGCCCCCACGGTATCTAACATGGTTTTTATTTGTTGTTCTGAAGAACCAATGTGGCGCGAGATAAATTCTGAACGGTTTTCTAATTGACTCAGTGACATCGACATATCTGTGTTCCCATCCTTTGTCTGCTATGCATAAGTTGTCGGGCGGTTATTACGGAACTTGCGAGATAACACTCAAAATCAGTGATGTAGCGATTGTTTCTTGTTTCTTATTTCTAACTATTTGTTTTTTTTAACACTCTAAAAGGTGTTTATTCTATCTAGTTTGCGTTGTGGCTAGGCAACAAGCGAGACAATCTTGGGGAGCATACACCAGTATGTGCCCCAAGTTATCGAGTGCAGCCAACACCGCCACAACACAAAATATGACGAATAAACTATTCTTCAGCTTCAATCATAGAATTATACCCCGCCGCATCAATCAAATCCGCCAACTCTGCGGTATCTGATGCTTTAATGCGGAAAATCCAACCTTCTTGATACGGCTGTTCGTTCACCAGCTCTGGAGAATCGCTCAGTTCACTGTTCACTGCCACAATTTCGCCGCTCAGTGGTGCATAGATATCAGACGCGGCTTTTACAGATTCAACCACTGCTACATCATCACCTGCGCTCACAACATTACCCACTTCAGGTAAATCAACAAACACCATATCCCCTAACGTTTCTTGCGCATGTTCTGTGATACCAACGGTATATTCACCATTGCCTTCATCACGCAGCCACTCATGTTCACGGGTATACATTAACTCTTTAGGTGTATTGCTCATCATTAGCCTCTCATTTTAAATTTATTCATTGGGTTAGCCCAAATTACACTAAGCAGTTACCTTCGCGGACAAAGCCCGGTTTAACCACTTCAACTGGCATTTCTCGCTGTCGAATTTCAACAATCGCTTTGTCTTGAATTCCGTTCGGGACACGCGCTAACGCAATACTGAAACCTAAAGTAGGAGAGAAAGAACCGCTGGTAATAACGCCTTCTTTCAATTCACCCAGATCATCCGTAAAGCGAACCACTTGCCCTGCTCGCAGTATACCCTTATCACGCATCACAATACCGACAAGTTTTTCAGTTCCTTGCTCACGTAACTTTTCGAGGGCTTCACGGCCAATAAACTGGCGGTCTTCAGGTTTCCACGCAATAGTCCACCCCATATTGGCTGCAAGGGGAGAAATACTTTCATCCATATCTTGGCCATATAGGTTCATCCCCGCTTCTAAACGCAATGTATCACGAGCACCTAGCCCAGCAGGATGGACGCCAGCTTTCAATAATTTATGCCAAAAATCAATTACCTGCTCTTTTGGCATTGCAATTTCATAGCCTTTTTCGCCAGTGTACCCTGTTGTGGCGATAAACAAATCGTCTGTTTGAACCCCATAAAATGGTTTCATGCCGTCAATGGCTTGATTTTGTTCTGGGGTCAATAATGAATGGACTTTTTCTGGCGCTTTAGGGCCTTGAACAGCAAGAAGGGCTAAATCATCACGCACTTGGATATCAACCGTATAACCTGAGGCATGTTGCTCAATCCATTCGAGGTCTTTTTCCCGTGTCGCGGAGTTAACCACAAGACGGTAAAAATCATCAGCAAAGTAATACACAATCAAGTCATCAATCACGCCACCAGATGCATTCAACATACCGGTATACAGTGCTTTGCCTTGCTCAGTAAGTTTATTGATATCATTTGCTAAGAGGTAACGTAGGAAGTCACGGCAGCCACTACCATGCAAATCGACAATGGTCATGTGGGAAACATCAAACATCCCTGCATCCGTTCGAACAATATTATGTTCATTAATTTGCGAACCATAATGCAATGGCATCATCCAACCATGAAAATCCACCATCTTTGCACCACAAGCAATATGCTCGTCATACAGTGTTGTCTGCTTTACCATGAATACCCTCTTTGTTCGATTAAGATATTTTGGAATGTTTACGGGTTAAAAATACCAATTGGCAATTATTAAATGGGCATTTTTAACCTGACGCAAACGATAACTTCTGTAAAAAAACTACCACTATTTGTCTTCTGATCCTATAAAAAAAAATAGGGCGACCTACCCACTGTATTACTGATTACCCCCTACTTTTACCAGTGAATTTTGTTAAATAATTGAGAATGATCACTCAAAAACAGCCTTTCACTGCTTATTTAGCTCAAAATACCACCAAACTACCCCCTAAACACGAGGATGATTAAATTAATCAAAAGCTCATTAGATAAGAAAAACTAATGCGAAAAATTGATGTAATTAGTTTTTTTCAGGCATAAGAGAAATGAAAAACAGAGAGCTAAAAAACAATTCCTATCGAAATATGAAATTTTTTGGCACAAAATTCAGCATAATTAACTGGCAAAAAGAAAAATGCAATATATTACACAAAGGATGAATTAATATGTTTCAGGTAAGTTCAACAAAAAGCAGTATTCCTTTAGCACCGACCAGTGAATACAGCACACAAAACCTCATTCCACAAAAGCACATGGAAAGCCATCAACACTCTTTTGTAACGGAGCTAAGTGCAAACCATTTTCCTACAGAAGCGGAAGGAAAACCGATGTCTACATTGATTAACAAACTCAAAGGAACTGATTCAATAGCTGACGCAAAAAAATTAACCAATGAAATAAAAACAGCAGCAAAGAAGTTAGCTGATGGCATTCAAGAGATGAGAAACAATTATTTTACGGTAGAAAATGAAGACACAGATTGGGTATATGGTCGCATGGCAGAGGGGTATACTGATTCCGATCGTGATAAATACATTAGAGCGTTAGTTCACTATTTCCAATGCGATAACGAATTAAAGTCATTACCCAATGACCTTGATTTCTCAATTAGAAGAATAGCGGCACCACATCATAGTGGCCAGGTATACGGTGACTGGAAGGCACTTGAAAACTTAATCAAAGGTCAATCAACCGTCCTGCCTGACTTAACCTATAACCGTGGTTCTACCCAGTTCGGTTAACGACAAAAAATAGAGCTTATATAACAAAAAAAAGAAGGGTTTCACTTTCAACCCTTCTTCTCAGATTAAAATAAATACCAACTATTCAGTCACTTCAACCTGTAACTGTTCCAGCCACTTAGGCATATCAAACAGCCCCATCGCGTGGTTCAATAGTTGGGGTTTTACACCCGGTAGGCTATCTGCCAATACTAAACCGATATCGCGCAAAAGTTTTTTCGCAGGGTTATTGCCATCGAACAACTCACGAAAACCTTGCATCCCCGCCAACATCAATGCAGCACTGTGTTTACGGCTACGCTCATAATCACGCAAATAAAAATACTGACCAAAGTCCTTACCTTCACGGTGCAAGCGTTTAATTTCACCGATTAACATCGCCACATCCATAAACCCAAGGTTAACACCTTGCCCAGCCAATGGGTGGATGGTATGGGCAGCATCGCCCAATAAGGCTAATCGCTGCGCCGCAAACTGCCGTGCATAACGCCCTGTGAGTGGAATGGTCATGCGGTCACTTTCGACTTGGCACAAACCAAGCTGAACATCGAATGCAACGGCAAGTTCTTTATCAAAATCAGCTTTATCGAGTGCTTGGCGCCTTGCGGCTTCTGTTGCTGGTTGCGACCAAACAATAGAGCAAAGATGCGGATCAGCTAATGGTAAAAAGGCTAGAATGCCTTCGCCATCAAAAGATTGACGCGCAACACCCTCGTGTGGCTTTTCTGTGCGAATGGTTGCCACCAGCGCGGTATGTTCGTAATCCCAAAATGTCAGAGGGATATCGGCATGGCTGCGTAACCACGAATTTGCGCCATCAGCGCCAACAATTAGCCTTGCGGTCAGCATACTTTCATCATCTAACGTGATAAACACATCATTCTCACCCCACACCACCTTCTTGATGGTGGCAGGTGCCAATAATGTCACATCACGCAGCTCTGACGCTTTTTGCCACAATGCATCGCGAATCACATTATTTTCAACAATATGGCCTAAATGGGTCAGGTTGCGCTCTTGCGCTGAAAATGTGATACGACCAAAACTGTTGTTATCCCACACTTCCATACCATTATAGGCAGCGGCTCTCATGCTCTTAATCGCTGACCAAACGCCTAAATGAGTTAACAGTTTTTCACTTGCCGCATTAATCGCGGATACCCGTAATGCATAAGGCTCCGACGCAGAAAATGTCTTTTTCGGTGGGTGATTTTCCACCACAGCAACGCGCAGGCCGCTTCCTTCAAGGCCACATGCAAGGGCAAGCCCCACCATGCCACCACCAGCGATAACCACATCAAACGATTGCATACTTTTTTCCTCTTTATTTCGTGGTTATTGGTGAACAACCCAACCCAATGTTTGGCGAGCCAAAACATCGCGGACAGGCGGCAACATTTCCATTGCCATTAAACCTAAATTTCGCCCCACAATTAATGGGATACAGCGATTTGCAAATACGCGAACCAAACCGTCTGTCATGGTCACGGTTTTTTCTCGGTCAATTGCACGCGCTTGTTGATACTGGCTTAATAGGGAATAACTGCCAATATCTTGCTGATTTTCATGAGCCTTAACCAGAATTTGCGCCAGTTGCATCACATCACGGATACCAAGGTTAAACCCTTGCCCCGCGATGGGATGTAACGTCTGAGCGGCATTTCCGACTAAAACGACTCGATGGCTCACCGGATTCAGTGCTTTGCGCAGCGCCAGCGGGTAACAATGGCGTTTGCCCGCCATGTCTATTTTCCCTAAGCGCCAACCAAATGTGGTTTGTAACTTGTTGATAAAGGTTGCATCATCCCATGCTTTAATCGCATCCGCATGCTCTTGGTGATGGCACCATACTAGCGAACTACGGCCTTCTGACATAGGCAATAACGCCAGTGGACCAAACTCGGTAAAACGTTCGAAAGCTTGGCCTTGCGGGTCAATGGCCGTTTTCACATTGGCAATAATCGCCACTTGGCCATAATCATCCTGCTGCCACTGCATATTGCAGGCTTGACCCACTAAAGAACGGCTACCATCGGCGGCAATGATTAGCGCCCCGCTCACCGTTTCACCTGTATCTAATGTCACGGTAACAGAATCTTGTTCGCGATGGATACGTTCAACTTTTGCGGGGCAATGTAGCGTTACCCCTGGTGCTTTTCGTAATAATGAAAAGAGGCGAGCACCGGCTTCATGCAGCTCAATCACATTGCCAAGTGCTGGAATATGATAGTCTTTTGCGTTGATATTCACAAAACCCGCATGCCCGCGGTCAGACACATGAACGTGAGTAATCGGCGTTACGCAATCAGCAAACGCAGGCCATACCCCTATTTTCGCTAAATATTGGCACGTACCATGGGCTAATGCGATAGCACGCGCGTCGAATCCGGGGTGTTTACCTTCTGGCAAAGAGGCCTCGATTAATGAAACCGATAATTTTCCTTGGCTAAGTGAAGAAATCGCCAGTGCCAATGTCGCGCCAGCCATTCCTCCACCCACGATGATCACATTCATGGGTTGTTTCTTACCTTTTTATGATTAACCTTTTACTGTTAATAACCCCTACCCCAAACGCTGTTTTGCAGCTGCCATTAGGGCTTCAATTTCATCAGGGTCTTTGACCACTAAGTCCGTTAAGTTTTCATTCCCGTTTTCAGTGATCACAATATCATCTTCAATACGAATACCGATGCCACGGTATTGCGGCGGCACATCAGCATCTGGCGCAATATATAAACCAGGTTCAATAGTCAGCACCATGCCCACTTCTAATGTACGGTCACGGTCTGTACCATAGAACCCCACATCGTGCACATCTAACCCTAACCAATGACTTAAACCATGCATAAAGAAGGCTTGATATGCTTTGTTTTCGATCAATTGATCGACATCGCCATGTAAAATTCCGAGTGCAACCAACCCTTCGGTTTTAATCCGCACAATTTCACGCGTGACTTCATGGATGCTGGTACCTGGGCGATACAACGTTAATGCAGTATCTAATGCTTTGAGAACAATGCCATAAATTTCACGTTGTGCCTGACTAAACTTGCCATTAACGGGGAAAGTACGAGTAATATCCCCTGCATAGCCGTCAAACTCGGCACCGGCGTCAATCAGTACTAACTCACCATCTTTCATTTGGCATTCATTTTCGGTGTAATGCAAAATGCAGGCATTTTCGCCGCTACCAACAATCGAATTATAAGATGGGAAGCGCGCTCCATGGCGAGTAAATTCATGTTCTAACTCACCACAGAGTTGATATTCATACATATTTGGGCGGCAATTTTCCATTGCGCGAATATGTGCCAAGGCAGAAATACGCCCCGCCTCACGCATTGTGTTCAGTTCTGCTTCAGATTTAAACAAGCGCATTTCATGAACAATTGGGCGCCAATCGATAACCGTTTGCGGCGCATGTAAATTACGGCGGCTACCTTTACGCAAGGTTTCCAGCGCATCAAACACCAGCTTATCTGCGTAAGCAAATTCACCCTGTGCATGGTAAACCACATCCAATCCATTCAGTAATTGGTAAAGTTGCTCTTCAATTTCACCGAAAGGTAATGCTTTATCGATACCCAGTTTTTGAGGGGCTGCTTCTTGACCTAGGCGGTGACCAAACCAAATTTCTGCCGTTAAATCACGAACGCGGTTAAAAAGAACGGTATGGCCATGTTTTTCATCGCTTTTAATCAGTACTAATACTGCTTCTGGCTCACTAAACCCTGTCAAATACAGAAAATCACTGTGTTGACGATACGGGTATTCACAATCGGCATTACGCTGCGCAGGCGGCGCAGAAAAAATAATTGCGGCACTCCCCACGTCCATTTTTGCCAATAATGCATTGCGACGAGCAACAAATTCCTGTTTATTCATACCGTTTTTGCCTTATTATCTGAATTATTAGGTTGCTAACATATTACTGCTGCCAATATGCGCGACGATAATGACTTAACACTGATTAAAATCGACCTAAAGCCGCTTCGTTCTACCTTTCGATAAAACAAAGTGGCGTGTTTTTAGTGACAAACAAGTCGGGATTAGTGAAGGATCGGCTTGTTATTCTCAGCTGCTGTTGGGCCTTTTTTCGGCTCAACTAACGCGATATAACATAACTGCACAGCCACTCTCACATACTCAACCACTTCTTCCAGCGCTTGTTCGAGTTCTTCTTGGTCTTCATCTTCATCGTAACCAAGCATCCCGATATTACGCAGATCCGTAATGACTTCGCTGATTTCTTTTTTATCAGCTAGTTTCGGTTGTGCGACACCCACACCTAATAAAAAGTGATTAACCCAGCCCGCTAATGCATCTGCGTGGTCAAATATCGACGCATCTTCATCAGGGAATAGCATGGTAAATGCAAATTCACTGTCATCAAGTGCTTCAAATGTAGTATCGAACAGCTCGCGTAGAGGTTGAGCGACCGTTTGTGGGAATGCAAGGCCATCGTTTGCAAGGTCATGGACAAGTGTTTGCCAGCCATGGTCACGACTTCCGCCACAGATTAACCCCGTTATTAAACCATGGATTTCCGCAGCGGTAAGTGCTATTGAGTGCTGTTGCAGCAGTTTGTCCAGTGATTCATAGTTTGGTAAAGATTTTTGTATAGACATCTGAATTCGTCATGTTAGCTTATGATTCGTGATATGCTACCATCAAGGGTAGTCGCTAACCAGTATGCTTTTGTCTTATCTATTAATTGCGCCAAATATGATGTATTTATGGCGAGTATTATTCAGTATGGAGGTTTCATGTCCGCACAACCTGTCGACATTCAGATTTTTGGGCGTTCAATGCGCGTTAATTGCCCATCAGAACAAAAAGAGGCCCTTCTTGAGTCGGCTAAAGAATTAGAACAACGCTTGCAAAATCTGAAAGATAAAAGCGGCGTTACCAATATGGAACAGCTTATTTTTATCGTAGCATTGAACGTCTGTCACGAATTAGCACAAGAAAAGACAAAAACGCGTGATTATGCTTATAATATGGAAGAGAAGATAAAAATGTTGCAACATACCATTGAACAAGCGTTGCACGACCAGGTGAAGATCACTGAGAGGCAAGTATTGCCCTTAGAGTAAATCTGCTTATTAATCAGACACTAGTAGAAAAAAATATACAAAATTAGGGTTGCATTTTAAATCTAGTTTCGTACAATGAAGTCACTGAGTAACGAAAAGTTCTCAAACCAAATTTCTCTGAGATGCGCGTGAGTGGGCGAGTCCCCTGAGCCGATATTTCAACTAAAAAGAATGCGGTTATTGCGCTGGTGAGCATGCCTGATTCGTTCAGGAAGCCTAAAGGTTGCTAAACTGCGTTCACCTTGAACCAAGGGTTCAAGGGTTACAGCCTACAACGGCATCTTGGAGACCCTCAATTTTTTCTTGCTGTACTTTCAATCGCTTAATCCCTCAAACTCAATTTATTAACCTACACTATTTCTGGCCTTGCGATATACTATTTTGAATATTGCTATTTCCTATCGCCGTCCACTGTAGGTTATTTATATGCAAGACACACTTTCTACGCAGCGCCAACAAATCCGCCAAGCCATACGCCAAGCTCGACGTCAGTTAACCCCTGAGCAGCAAAAAATAGCGGCTGAACAAGCTAAACTCAATGCGTTGCAGCACCCTAAAATTGCACAAGCAAAAAATATCGCACTGTTTTTATCGTTTGATGGTGAAATTAATACCCAGCCACTTATCGATGCTTTATGGCAACAAAATAAACAAGTATATCTACCTGTTTTACACCCTTTTAGTGCTCATCATCTATTATTTCTGCACTATCGCCCAGACACACAGTTAATCAAAAACCGCTTTAATATTGCAGAGCCCCCCTTAGATGTGCGCGATGTTCTCCCCCCTGAACAACTTGATGTGATGTTAATTCCGTTAGTGGCCTTTGATAACCAAGGGCAGCGCTTAGGAATGGGGGGTGGGTTTTACGATAGAACGCTAGCGAACTGGCAACAAAGTGGTTTTTACCCCATCGGGCTAGCTCATGATTGCCAACAGGTTGAACAGTTACCTGTTGCGTATTGGGATATTCCGCTGCCTGAAATTATTACCCCGAAAAAAATATGGCGCTGGTAATCAATACCTGCGCCATATCATGAGAAAAAACGGGTTATGGGAACTTAGAACAACAGACGTGCACGAATAGTGCCCGGCAGGTCTTTCAGTTTCTGTAGTGCTTCATCCGTTTGATTTGGTGTTTGCATCAGTACATCGATAACGACGTAACCCACATTACCTGACGTCCGTAAATACTGACCCACAACGTTAATGTTGTTGTCAGTAAACACTTGGTTAATGCTATTCAAAATACCCGGACGGTTTTCGTGGATATGCAAGAAACGGTTAGTGTCTTCAGTGTGTACAGGCAGAGAAACTTCTGGGAAGTTGACCGCAGAAAGCGTTGAACCGTTATCAGAATATTTTGCCAGTTTACTCGCAACTTCTAAGCCAATGTTTTCTTGTGCTTCTTCTGTAGAGCCACCAATGTGAGGCGTTAAAATCACATTGTCGAATTTAATCAGCTCAGAAATAAACGGGTCATTCGGGTCGTTATTTGCCGCGGGCTCACTTGGGAATACGTCAACCGCTGCACCGGATAAATGCTTGCTTTCCAGCGCTGCTGCCAATGCAGGAATGTCCACCACGGTACCACGTGACGCATTGATAAAGATTGAACCTGGTTTCATGCGGTCAAACTGTTCTTTAGCAAACATGTTTTTCGTGCTGGCCGTTTCTGGAACATGCAAGCTGACGACATCGCTCATATTGAGTAACTCAGTCAAAGAACGTACTTGGGTTGCATTTCCTAAAGGCAGTTTATTTTCAATATCATAGAAGAAAACATTCATACCAATGCCTTCAGCTAAGATCCCCAGCTGAGTACCGATATGGCCGTATCCAACAATACCAAGGCGTTTACCACGTGCTTCAAAACAGCCTTTCGCTTGTTTTTCCCAAATACCACGGTGCGCTTGCATATTCGCTTCAGGAATACGACGTAACAACAGTAATAGCTGGCCTAATACCATCTCAGCAACGGAACGGGTGTTTGAGAATGGTGCATTAAAGACAGGGATACCACGTTTTGCCGCGGCGTCTAAATCCACTTGGTTGGTTCCGATACAGAAGCAACCAACCGCCACTAACTTTTCAGCGGCAGCGAAAATCTCTTCGGATAAATGAGTGCGGGAACGGATACCGACAAAGCGCGCATCTTTGATCGCTTCTTTTAATTCTTCATCAGACAATGCGCTTTTATGGTATTCAATATTGGTATAACCCGCTGCTTTTAAGTTATCAACCGCGCTTTGGTGAACACCTTCTAGCAGTAAAAATTTTATTTTGTCTTTATGCAAAGATACCTTGACCATTTCCCTACCCTATCGTGAACGTTTTAAATTTGTGACAGATGAATTTGCTTGTTTGACTCATGGTTTTGCTCAACATAATTCAAGGCATATCCATACCAGCACATTCATCTACCTTGAAATCTGAAAAGAGTATACCAACATAGCAAAATTCAGCGCAGTATCAATACAACCGTTTGCTTAAGGCGTACTAAAAAGCGCGAGGAAAAAGAAGTTAAATGGTAGAAAATCAGGAGCAGTAACACAAAATAAGGATTTTTCCTGCACAATGCATATTAGTGTGAGATATATCACCAAAATCGCGGGATAATAAAAATAATGAAATAAATTTCAAATTAATGATATTTATAAAACTGGTCAATTATTTTTCAATCTACCCACTAACCAAATACGTTAATGCCTTTTTTTTACTGCACAAAAAAGCCAGCAACTAAATAGTTTGCTGGCCTGTAGATTAACCAAATTAATTTATCGCAAATAATTGCGATTATAGTTTGATCGTTTTAACCCCGGCATCCGTTGTGCCCATCAGGACAACATCAGCACCACGATTAGCAAATAGACCAACAGTCACAACGCCTGCGATACCATTGATGGTGTTTTCTAATGCAACAGGGTCAACAATACTTAAATTGTGAACATCTAAAATCACGTTGCCATTATCAGTAACCACATTTTGACGATATTCCGGTGTACCACCCAGTTTGACCAATTCACGCGCCACATAGCTACGCGCCATTGGGATAACTTCAACAGGCAGAGGGAACTTGCCTAACACATCAACCAGTTTTGATTGGTCAACGATGCACACAAAGGTTTTTGCAATCGCAGAAACGATTTTTTCACGTGTTAACGCAGCACCGCCGCCCTTGATCATGTTCATATGATGGTCGACTTCATCCGCACCATCAACGTAAACATCTAATGAGTCCACTTGATTACAATCAAAAACAGGGATACCCAACGATTTAAGTTTTTGCGTAGACGCTTCGGAGCTAGAAACAGCACCTTCAATTTGCCCTTTCATTGTTGCCAATGCATCAATAAAGTGTGATGCAGTAGACCCTGTACCGACACCAACAATTGTGCCGGGTTTTACGTATTCCAGTGCTGCCCAACCCACCGCTTTTTTTAATTCATCCTGCGTCATGCTCATGCCTTTTGCTATTTAATTGAGACGTAATTAAGAATTAGTATATACCGAGCCCGCAATAAGTTGCAGTGTTGTTCGCTGCATTTGTGCGTTACTTCTTGTGATTTGTCGAGTGCCCGCAATAATTGCAGGTGTTATCAATAAAAATATGGCATAGTGCTTAGCAGAATAACAACAAGGAGACTTTTTGATGAAGCGCCCCGACTATCGCGCATTACAAGCACTGGATGCCGTTATCCGCGAACGCGGCTTTGAGCGTGCAGCTCAAAAGCTTTGCATCACGCAATCCGCTGTTTCACAACGGATAAAACAGCTAGAAAACCTGTTTGGGCAACCGTTACTTGTGCGAACCGTTCCGCCGCATCCGACTGAACAAGGGCAAAAGCTGTTAGCGCTGCTTCATCAAGTTGAATTGTTGGAAGAACAATGGCTTGGGGATGAAAATACGGGTTCAACGCCTCTGTTACTTTCCCTTGCCGTCAACGCCGACAGTTTAGCAACGTGGTTCCTCCCTGCGCTCAACCCTGTTTTAGGTAATAGCCCTATTCGGTTGAATATCCAAGTGGAAGACGAAACCCGTACTCAAGAACGTTTAAGACGGGGTGAAGTGGTAGGTGCAATCAGTATCCAGCCACAAGCATTACCCGGCTGTTTAGTCGATAAACTCGGCGCGTTGGACTATATCTTTGTTGCTTCTCCTGATTTCGCCGCCAAATATTTCCCAGATGGTGTCACTCGCTCATCCCTATTAAAGGCCCCCGCAGTGGCATTTGACCACTTGGATGATATGCACCAAGCGTTTGTTCAGCAAAACTTTGGCTTATCGCCGGGCAGTGTTCCTTGCCATATTGTTAATTCGTCCGAAGCCTTTGTGCAATTGGCTAAGCAGGGTTCTACCTGCTGCATGATCCCACATTTGCAGATTGCTGATGAATTAAAAAATGGTGAGTTAGTCGACTTAACGCCGGGGTTGTGCCAACGCCGTATGCTGTACTGGCATCGCTTTGCGCCTGAAAGCCGCACGATGAAGAGAGTGACTGACGCCCTATTAAAAACCGGGCGCCAGATGTTAAAACAAGAAGATGAAATTGCAGCTGAAAGTTAACGTTTTAGCTCAAACACCACATCAACTTGGTCATTAAAATCAATGCTTTGCTGTTCATAGGTCTCATCAATGTTGAGATCTTGAACAGCGGCTTTCATTTTCCCACCATAGGCTCTCGCCGCTATTGGGTAAGGCACTGCCGCAGGCGCGTTATAACTGATGCTATACACTGGGCCTAACTGCGCATTAAACCCTTTTGCGACTTCAGTCGCTTGCTCTGTTGCATTTTTGATGGCTTGCGCACGGGCTGCATCACGATATTGCTCAGGTTTTAACACACCAAATTGCACTGAGTTAATATCATTTAAACCTGCCGCTAACGCACCGTCTAACAGGGTATTCAGTTGGTCCAGTTTAGTCACTTTCACTTCAACAGAGCGGATTGCAGTATAACCTTCAATCGTCGATTTTTGTTTTACACTGCTGTAATCATATTTTGGCTGCGTACGCACATTGGCCGCGTTAATGTCCTGTTTTTCGATTCCATTTTTCTTTAAGAATTCGAAATACTCGGCAACGCGCTTGTCTACAGCAGCTTTTGCCGCAGCGGCGTCTTTTGCAGTCACTTCAACAACAATGTTCAACGTCGCCATATCTGGCGTTGCTTTCACAACAGAATTACCAGATGTGGTAATGTGCGGGCCATTCGGTAACGCATCGGCCAGAGACAGGGTAGGAACCGCCGTACCTGCCACCATGGCAGCGAGAACTAAAGATTTTAATTTCACAGAACCTCCCAATACAATAATTTGTCGCTAAAAAAGGGATAGTTCACCATAAACTATCCCGAGTACAAATTAACAGTAACACATCATAAAAAAAGTGCAGATCAGAATAATAAGAAATTCACAGTATTTATCATTCTGTTGAGGTTATGTTGTGTTATTAGGATATTACCCCTAATCCTTTAAGCCCTTGTATTGCCAATTGAAGTGCAATAAACCACATCACACTCCCCACAAAAACGTTGATAATTCTTTGTGAGCGTGGCTTATTCAGCACAGGCGAAAACCATGCGGCTAAAATCGCTAAAGCAAAGAACCAAACAAATGATGCTGTCAGCGCCCCCGCCGTAAACCAAGGCCGTAACTGGCTTTCTAATTGCCCTCCCACACTACCAAGTACGACAAAAGTGTCTAAATACACATGCGGGTTTAACCATGTGACGGCAAATAGCGTAACAATCACTTTCCAGCGGGTAATGACTTTATTTTCAGCTTGTAAGACGGCATCATCTGGGCTGAGCGCGGTGCGAAATGCGCCATAACCATACCATGCCAGAAAAATAACCCCTGCCCATGTAATTAACTGCATCAATATTTCAGATTGACTTAATAGCGCACTGCCGCCAAATACCCCACCAATAATTAACACGGTATCACTTAAAGCGCATAGAAATGCACTCATCATATGAAACTGTTTACGGCTGCCTTGCTGTAAAACAAAGGCATTTTGTGGCCCTAGCGGTAAAATCATCGCTGCACCAAGAAGTGCGCCCTGAACATACGTTGTAAACATGCAAAAAACCCTAATAATTATTCAATTCGTATGCGCAAATAGTAGCGAGAAAAAATTATTAGTGGAAATGATTAACTCTAATAGGTCATAAGTTAGACTTATATAATGGAAGGGAAATACAGAGACAAAAATAGCGCCATAAATAGCGCTATTTTATTGAATCTAATTAAAAATTCATTTATTGAATTTTATGGGTTTCTGAACCTTGTTGGTGCAGATGCACATCCATTTGTGGGAATGGGATACCAATATTGTGCTTGTCTAATGCACGTTTGAAGTTTTCCATAAGATCCCAATACACCGCCCAAGTATCGCCATTGGTTGTCCAGTAACGTACCAAATAGTTTAAAGTCGACGGGCCCATTTCATTAAGGCGGATGGTCACACCTTTATCATGTTGAATGCGCGGGTCAGCAGCAACAATGTCACCTAACACTTTCTTCACAACATCAATGTCAGAATCGTAAGCAACACCAACGATAATATCACGGCGGCGGTTTGGCTCACGCGA
The DNA here is from genome assembly GCF_058246155.1 of Providencia sp. UF-183. Lineage (NCBI taxonomy): Bacteria > Pseudomonadati > Pseudomonadota > Gammaproteobacteria > Enterobacterales > Morganellaceae > Providencia > Providencia sp. UF-183. Next base: position 31,341 of record NZ_JBSICD010000018.1, read on the forward strand.
GACGTTAATAATGTTGTCTGCAATGATTTTACCATTTGGGATCACAATAATGCGGTCATCCCCAGTTCTTAGCGTCGTTGAGAAAATTTGCACGTTTTGTACGGTACCTTCAACAGCACCGATTGTCACATATTCCCCTGCTTTAAGTGGTCTAAATACCACCAGCAATACACCGGCGGCAAAGTTACCCAGTGAATTTTGTAATGCTAAACCAACCGCTAAACCTGCCGCACCCATCACCGCAATAACAGAAGCCGTTTGAACACCAATCTTGCCTAAAACGGCAATTAAGGTAAACGCAACAATGGTATAGCGCGCAATGGCCGATAAAAAGTCACTGACGGTTGTGTCAATACCTTTCATGGTCATTACACGGTGTAAACCGCGGCCAACCCATTTCGCAATCATCATACCGACAATCAGGATGACAATGGCAGAAACAATATTCACCACATACTGGACTAACAGATCTTGGTTTGCGACAAACCAATTCGTTGCATCATTCAACGCACCTGTAACATCATCAGTATTCATATGTGTGTTCCTTTCGCTTTTGTTATCAAAAAATAAATTTCTGCTAGCTCATTTTAACTAGAACGTTAAATCGCTAGTTTTACACTGCAAATAATAGCGATAATTTGTTAAAATACAAAACTTATCACTAAAAAAAATGCATTTATCGGTTTTCGATAACAAAAACACGATAGTCTTTTAACATTAATAGGAAGTCATCAATACCACAAAAAGCAACACTTTCATTATCATAGTAACTCATTCCCTCTTCGAGGCCTTCAGTTTCAAACGATAACTGGTTAGCTTTAATCATCACTTCTTCATCATCAAGCAGTAACGTATATTCGTGCCCAATCAGCTCCCACTGATTTTCGCTGCCTTTTAACTTTTCGTAGTTTTCTTCGATAGTATCGAGCAGACTAAGGTCGTTTTTAACCTCTTCATTTAGCCAATATCCAATCGCCTCATGATCCATCGAGAATTTTGCGGAGATAACTCCGGTAATATCTTGGAAAAATTGGTAGTCCATATGCAATACCTCTACTCTTTGCGTCATTATGGCTCAGTATAACGCGAGACAATTCGATTTGTTGAGAGGTATTAACGCCTATTCTGAGATATTTCAATAATGGCATGAATTTCAACGCATCCGCGATAAAACTCGCTTAAAATTAATGCAAATAATGTGAATGTACGAAATAGGAGTCTCAATGATCAATCGATTAGACCATATTGTTCTCACGACAACGCAATTAGACGCCTGCCTAGATTTTTACCAACGCGTTTTAAAAATGCAGGTCATAACCTTTGGCGAGCAGCGTTATGCTCTGCAATTTGGCCAGCAAAAAATCAATATCCATCAGTATGGCAAAGAGTTTGAACCCAAAGCACACTTACCTGTACCCGGTGCGTTAGATTTATGTTTTATCAGCGATATCCCTCTCGCTGAAGTTCAGGCACATATTCAACAGCAAAGTGTAGAAATTATCGAAGGCCCCGTGAAACGAACAGGCGCAATGGGGCCAATCCTATCTATCTATTTACGTGATGTGGATTTAAACCTGATTGAGATTTCTGAATATCTTTAAAGCATAAAAAAGGCCTCTGTTTGTAGAGGCCTTATAATTACCAAAATAATGAATTAGACTGCGGTTTGGAAAATCACACCGTCAGCTTTTTCAGTATATTGTGATAACTGGTCAAAGTTCAGATAGCGGTAAGTATCTGCCGCGGTTTCATCCACTTTGTCCATATATTGCAGGTATTCTGCTGGGGTTGGTAAACGACCTAACAGTGATGCAACAGCCGCTAACTCAGCGGATGCAAGGTACACATTCGCTCCAGTACCTAAACGGTTCGGGAAGTTACGCGTTGAGGTCGAAACGACGGTAGCGCCATCTGCCACACGTGCTTGGTTACCCATACACAGTGAACAGCCTGGGACTTCAATACGCGCCCCACTCTTACCAAATACGCTGTAATAACCTTCTTCCGTTAATTGCGCTGCATCCATCTTCGTTGGCGGAGCAACCCATAAACGTGTTGGTAATTGGCCTTTATGCGAGTCTAATAACTTACCTGCGGCACGGAAGTGACCGATGTTAGTCATACAAGAACCGATAAACACTTCATCGATTTTCTCGTTTTGAACATCAGACAGTAAACGTGCATCATCTGGGTCATTTGGTGCACACAGAATTGGCTCTTTGATATCATTTAAGTCGATTTCAATTACAGCTGCGTATTCCGCATCTGCATCACCTTCAAGCAGTTGTGGATCTGCTAACCAACTTTCCATGCCTTTAATACGACGTTCGATAGTACGACGGTCGCCATAACCTTCTGCGATCATCCATTTTAACAGGACGATGTTAGATTGCAGGTATTCTGTGATTGGCGCTTTATCCAGTTTGATCGTACAACCTGCGGCTGAACGCTCAGCAGAGGCATCCGCTAATTCAAACGCTTGTTCAACTTTCAGTTCTGGCAGACCTTCAATTTCTAAAATACGGCCAGAGAAAATGTTTTTCTTCCCTTTTTTCTCAACCGTCAGAAGGCCGTCTTTAATCGCATATAATGGGATAGCATGTACAAGGTCACGTAACGTGATACCCGGTTGCATTTCACCTTTAAAGCGCACCAATACAGATTCTGGCATATCCAGTGGCATAACCCCTGTTGCCGCAGCAAACGCCACCAGACCAGACCCCGCAGGGAACGAAATACCGATTGGGAAACGAGTATGAGAGTCACCACCTGTACCAACAGTATCTGGTAACAACATACGGTTTAACCACGAGTGGATAATACCATCCCCCGGACGCAGAGAAACACCACCACGGTTCATGATGAAATCAGGTAATGTGTGGTGAGTTGTTACGTCAACCGGTTTTGGATATGCCGCAGTGTGGCAGAATGACTGCATCACTAAATCCGCAGAGAAGCCTAAACACGCTAAGTCTTTTAACTCATCACGTGTCATTGGGCCTGTCGTATCTTGCGAACCGACAGAGGTCATTTTTGGCTCACAGTATTCACCCGGGCGAATACCTGGGCGACCACAGGCTCGACCAACCATTTTCTGTGCTAATGAGAAACCACGATTGCTTTGTGCAACGGATTTCGCATGACGGAAGACGTCAGTTGCTTCTAAACCTAATGACTCACGCGCTTTGCTGGTTAAACCACGACCGATGATCAGTGGAATACGACCACCTGCACGCACTTCGTCAATCAACACGTCAGTTTTTAATTCAAACGTTTCGAGTAATTCATTGGTTTCGTGGTTGCGAACTTCACCTTTAAATGGGTAGATATCAATGACATCACCCATATTCAGTTTAGAGACATCCACTTCAATTGGCAGCGCACCCGCATCTTCCATTGTATTAAAGAAGATTGGCGCAATTTTGCCACCTAAAACAACACCACCGCCGCGTTTGTTCGGGACGAATGGGATATCATCGCCCATAAACCACAGTACGGAGTTGGTTGCAGATTTACGTGAAGAACCTGTACCCACAACATCACCGACATACGCCAGTGGGAAGCCTTTTTTGTTCAGTGCTTCGATTTGTTTGATTGGTCCAACGTTACCCGCATCATCTGGCTCAATACCTTCACGGGCATTTTTCAGCATCGCTAACGCGTGCAGAGGGATGTCTGGGCGTGACCATGCATCTGGTGCAGGTGATAAGTCATCGGTATTGGTTTCGCCTGTCACTTTAAATACCGTGACAGTCATTTTTTCGGCTAATGCAGGGCGTTGTTTAAACCACTCGGCATCTGCCCATGATTCAATAACTTGTTTCGCGTGTGCATTCCCAGCTTTCGCTTTTTCTTCTACATCGTAGAAGTTATCGAACATTAATAAGGTGTGGGAAAGGGCTTTTGCCGCGATAGGAGCTAATTTAGCATCATCCAGCGCTTCAATCAGTGCATGGATATTATATCCACCCTGCATAGTACCAAGCAGTTCAATCGCTTTTTCAGGGGAGATCAGAGGGGAGGATGTTTCGCCTTTTGCAATAGCGGCTAAAAATCCAGCTTTTACGTACGCTGCTTCGTCAACACCAGGGGGGACGCGGTTGGTCAGCAGGTCTAACAAGAAATCTTCTTCACCTTTGGGTGGGTTTTTCAGTAACTCTACCAGTGCAGCTACTTGTGACGCATCTAATGGCTTAGGGACAATCCCTTGAGCGGCACGCTCGGCTACGTGCTTACGGTATTCTTCTAGCACGACGTTCTCCTCGCTTCTTTGTTATTTATATACCCGGCTGTCTGCACCTTATTGACAAAATTATCATCCGGTGCCAGGTCAGAGGAATTTGCTCGCATAATCTCAATGGCGGTAAAATTATGTCCAGCTTCGGGCTCTCAGCATAGCAGAATTTAAACGTAATGTTAATTCATTCACAAGAAAGTAACATTTATCTACTAACTTCATGCCTTAACACTTAATTACGGGTTATTTTTTAGCTTAAGAGACTATAAATCATCATAAAAAGCTGAAAAAACCATACTTTTTATAATGCATTTTGCTGAGTAAAGCACCCTCTTTTGTGGCTTTTTCCTTCAGGTATCACAAATTATATTTATTATCGCAATTTTATTTACATTACTAATTGATAAGGTAAATCATTGCGATTGGTTTTAATCAACTTAAAGGATTTAATTGATTTTATTGGCCTTTTATTCCAAGCAAATTTCCGAAGGGATCAACGAACTGACACATTTGCTTGTTACCATCTATTAACATAGGTCCACGATACAACTTAGCCCCTAACTGAGTAAAGTGCTCAAACGCCAAAGCAAAATTGTCTACTTGCCAATACAGCACAGTTCCTTTTTTACCTTCACTGACTTTTTCATCCGCTTGCACCACTTCTATCGTAAAGTCCCCCACATGCAATAAGGTAAAGTCAAACTCAGGTAAATATTCAGCAATAGCTTGAGGAAATGCCTGTTGATACCAAGCCAGCCCTGCTTGAACATCAGGTACGTGAATTAAAATCGCAGTTGGTTTTAGTTGCATGATGGTTTAGTTATTTAACTAGATGATAAACGATGGCCTGTATCATAAGAAGTTATCAAATCAGATCAAGTACGCTGTTAGCTTGATATGTATGAATGATTTAGGTACACCATGAATTTGCTGATTATGGAGTGCCTAAGCAAATAATCAATAATCTGACAAACGAGAAGATAACCCGTTAAATTACAGCCTCAAAGCTAATCTTTAACGACTTTAATTTCTTTATCAACTAGTCGCCCAAAGCTTTCACTCTGTGAAATTACGGTGATGGTTTTCTGTATTAACTCATCAATACTTGCTTGAAGCTGTTCAGGAATTAAACATTCTACATCATCTAATTCACAACCTAGGTTAATTATCTCTATTAATTTTTTATCTAATCCAATTTGCTCAAGTAATTTGGCCAAATACGGTTTGAAAATAAATCCTTCCGCTTCATCAATTGATATCAAATTTCTATCTAATGCAGTTAATACACCTAAAGTTAAAAAGCTTATAAATTTGCTCGCCTGTTTATCATCAATGCTATAGCAAAGCTTCATCATTTATTACTCCAACCCCGTTTAATTTTTATATTAATAACTCTTCCACTTTGGTTCCCCCACTCTAAAAATGGGGGGAACCAGCCTGATTGTGCGGAAATTAAACTAAAGGCTCTAAACGTAAAAGATGGTCTTTAGCTTTCTCTATCAATAATAAAAATTCATTGTAATTAAATTCTAAAATATCTGAATCAGGGTAAATAATAATTTTCACCTCTCTTTTATCTTCAGATAATGATATTTCTCCCCACTGAACATTATTAAAGGAGAGCTCAGCATATAAATCATCTCGGCTTAAAGAACTTCCAACACTGTATTCTAACATAAAATACCCCATCAATCATTTGCAAACCTTATAGTTCTCTAAAACTAATAAATTTCTTACCATCTATACTAAATCTTAATACCCGAGCATCCAATAATTCAGCATCAATGACTTCAATTCATTACCTATATTTATTGTTTTTCTATTTTAAAGATGCAGCGAAGACTATAATGACTAGGCTCATTACACTATTTCATTATGGCGTAGCTAATAAAAAAGTTAATTAGGATATTTTTCTGCTATATATCTTAAGATAGCAGATACACTCTTTAAATTATGGTTTACTAAAATATTTTTTTCTTTTGCCTGAGATAATATTTTATAATCGTCTTCTAGCTGGCCAATATCAAGCTGAATTGGCTCTTTATAGATATCATAAATAGATTCAATAGGTACATTCCAATAAAAATCCGATTCTAAATTAATAGCATTAATGTTTTGACTTCTCATTTCATTAAAAATTGTCACAATACATTCTTCAAGTAATTCAAGTTCTACTTTCATGTATTAGCCTTTATTATTTCACTACTATTTTTTATTAATCTTCAACGGCTTTAATTTTTCTATCAACCAGCCATCCAATATCTTCACTTTGTGAAATGATTGAGGTATTTCCTCAATAGTCGCTTGAAACCGTTGTGCAACTAAACACGCCATAGGTAGAGTCTGCCCTCGATGCGCCAAGCTGGACTGTTGATTATCCAGCAGGGTGAGGAGTGAGTAAGACGACTAAGAAGATCCCAGTAAAATGGGATCTTTTACTTGCTAGGCTAGAGACTCACTGTTTCTTCAATGTATCTCTAGCTTCAATTAATATTGCAATTAGATCATCTAAAGGCATTTTAGCTATAAAGTTGCGAGATAGATCTGAACCAAATAGTTCGGCCTCTAAATTATCAACACCTTTATCTTGATTAATTTCTACAACCTTATCCCAATTTAATTGAACCTCTAACGTTAGACTCTCATATTCCATTGGACTTGAAAAAAATAATTCTAATTTATTATCTTTCATTTTTTTACCTTAGTTGGATCTAACACCGTATTAAACGAACCATCCGCATTATATCTGATACCTTTTCCGCTAGGTAAACGATATTCGAATGCACCGCCACTTAAATCTTTTCGGACTACTTTAGGGTCTTTAAGAATTTCTCGAATAAAATTTTCAGCAGCAGCATTTTTTTGCGCTGGATTACCTTTTAATGGTTCAAATACTCCATCAGGTCTAGCGGCATGCTTATCCCATGCACGAGCTGCCGTAGAAAGTCCTTGTTTATTTATTGGTTTATTTGCTGAGGAAATGAGATCTTCTTCAGAGAAGTTTTTAAATTTACTCTCTTTCTGTTGTTGCTGTTGATTATATTTATACTCTTCATCATCTGGCTCAAATCCATTAGGTGTGCCAGTAGCACTACCACCACTAGAGATTCCAAGCGCCTCTTTCTCTTCTGCGGTTAGCTCTTTTCCAACATTCGGATCTTTATTTGCTTGATCGATATCATTTGAGCAGCTCATGCCAAAAGAGCAATCAAACGTTTCCGCTAGACCATCGCGAATATTGCCAAATGTATTTTCGATACCTTTCGCAAGGCCACTATTTGCCGTTTGTGTTACTTGCGAGTTTGAACCTGCATGATAAGATAATGTAGGAACACTTGGCGTGGGGATAGCCAATACACTACTTCGAGCTATTCTCAGTTTATTTAATTCATTTATATTAGACTGAATTTCATTCAACGTATTTTGATGCCGCGCTTTAAAAGCCAATAAATGATTTCTTGCTTCTATTTCGACGCGCTGATTAACTGCCTTATAAAATGGCTCTACATTAAAAAATCAACTCGGGGTATACCCGGTATGTTACCTGAAAAATTATTAGATAAAATTCTATCTCTATCTTGCTTCGTATTTAATTTTAATGTTGCAGTGATATTTAACTCTGATGAATAAAACTTCCATTGATAAGTACAAGGGTATTGCTCTGGGTTATTCAAAAACTTCCACTCATAAGATTTTTCAATATTACTCAGTTCCCCCCTTAATATAACAATTTTATCTTCGATAATTTCTTGTGGTGATTTTGGCGATTCATATTTTAAAACGGGTAACTCTGGTGGTGACTGTACCTGATCCTGATAATCATAAAACTCCTTTTGAGGAGGCTCTTTATGGAAGCTATCATAATAATCCGCTTCTTTTAACCTATCATAATAATCAGTAACCCATGTATTTTTATTTATGTCCTCATATTGCTCATCAGAAACATGATTCATTTCATTTTGAAAATAATGACTAAAGCTACTGGGTGGGGAGTGACTTCCTATTACTGTCATTGAATCTATATGACTCATATTTTCCATAATCTAATATCCTTATTAGCGATTAAATAACTCAATAAGGAAAATAAGATTTTAATTTTTTATAGTCAACTAAGCGATATCATTCTAATAATATGAAATTTCAGAATTAAATAATTATATTTAAAATAAGCATTAGTGAATTAAATAAAATATTTTTTTATTTTTAGACAGATACAAAAAAGCCAATGTGTTTCCACATTGGCTTCTTTATATACGTTAGTGATAAATAGCCGACTAGAGAGACTATTTACCACTGCGAATTAGAAAATTACTTTTTCTTTTTCGCTTTTGCATTTGGTAAGTCAGTGATGCTACCTTCGTAGATCTCAGCAGCCATACCAATTGATTCGTACAGTGTTGGGTGAGCATGGATAGTTAATGCTAAATCTTCTGCATCACAGCCCATTTCAATTGCTAGACCGATTTCGCCCAGTAATTCGCCACCGTTCACACCGACAACCGCACCACCGATAACACGGTTAGATTGCTTGTCGAAAATCAGCTTAGTCATACCTTCTGAGCAGTCAGATGCAATTGCACGACCTGATGCAGCCCATGGGAAAGTTGCCACTTCGTAGCTGATGTTTTGCTCTTTCGCTTCTTTCTCAGTTAAACCAACCCAAGCAACTTCTGGCTCAGTATAAGCGATAGATGGGATAACTTTCGGGTCAAAGTAGTGTTTCAGACCAGAGATAACCTCTGCGGCAACGTGACCTTCATGAACACCTTTGTGAGCCAACATTGGTTGACCAACGATATCACCGATAGCAAAGATGTGCGGAACGTTAGTGCGCATTTGTTTATCCACGTGGATAAAGCCGCGATCGTCAACTTCAACGCCAGCTTTGCCTGCATCTAAGTTTTTACCGTTAGGAACACGGCCGATAGCCACTAACACAGCATCATAACGTTGTGGTTCTGCGGAAGCTTTTTTACCTTCCATAGACACATAGATACCGTCTTCTTTCGCTTCAACTGCAGTTACTTTCGTTTCTAATAGCAGGTTGAATTTTTTGCTGATTTGTTTGGTGAATACTTTAACCACATCTTTGTCAGCCGCAGGGATGACTTGGTCAAACATTTCAACCACATCGATTTGAGAACCCAGTGCATGGTACACAGTTCCCATTTCTAAACCGATGATACCACCACCCATAACCAGAAGACGCTCTGGAACTTCTTTCAGTTCTAACGCATCGGTTGAATCCCAAATACGTGGGTCTTCATGAGGAATGAATGGTAATTGAATTGGACGTGAACCCGCTGCAATGATTGCGTTATCGAAATTGATAGTCGTGCTACCGTTTTCGCCTTCAACAACCAGTGTATTTGCACCAGTAAATTTACCCAGACCGTTAACGACGGTAACTTTACGGCCTTTCGCCATACCAGCTAAACCACCTGTCAGCTGATTAATGACTTTTTCTTTCCATAAGCGAACTTTAGAGATATCGGTTTTTGGCTCACCAAATACGATACCGTGCTCTGCTAATGCTTTCGCTTCTTCGATCACTTTTGCAACATGCAACAAAGCTTTTGAAGGGATACAGCCAACGTTTAAACAAACACCACCAAGGGTTGAATAACGTTCTACTAAAACAGTTTCTAAACCTAAGTCAGCGCAACGGAAAGCCGCAGAATAGCCTGCAGGGCCTGCACCAAGCACAACGACTTGGGCTTTAATTTCAGTACTCATCATGACCTCTTTTTGTTTTGTCCAGCGGTACTGCTGAATAAACGATCTTCCACTGGAAAAGTACACACCGAGAGCAGTTTACAGAATTGTTAACACCCTGAAAAGGCTCATTTCGTGATGTAACTCCCAACCTTTCGTAGCAGCAGCAAAAAATTCTGCCTCAGCCTAAATAAAACAGACCGGCTTATTCGCCGGTCTTATTACTTACATCACTAAACGGCGAATATCGCTCATTAATTGCCCTACTAGGGTGATGAAGCGTGCTCCATCAGCCCCATCGATGACACGGTGGTCAAAGGACAGTGACATAGGCAGGATCAGGCGAGGAACAAACTCGCTACCGTTCCAAACAGGTTTCATTGAAGAACGTGACAGCCCCATAATAGCAACTTCTGGTGCGTTCACGATTGGTGCAAAACCGGTTGTACCGATACCACCAAGGCTAGAGATGGTGAAACATCCGCCTTGCATATCAGCCGCAGTCAGTTTACCTGCACGCGCTTTCTTAGAAACTTCCATCAGTTCACGAGATAACTCTAAAATGCCTTTTTTGTTAACGTCTTTAAAGACAGGAACAACTAAGCCATTTGGTGTATCAACCGCGATACCGATGTTGATATATTTTTTCAAGAACAGACGCTGTGCATCTTCAGAAATCGAGCTGTTAAAGCGCGGCATTTCTTCCAGAGCGCGAGCAACCGCTTTCATGACAAAAACTAATGGCGTGATTTTCACGTCCAGTTTTTTCTTCTCTGCTTCTTTATTTTGTTGCTTACGGAATTCTTCAACTTCAGTGGTATCCACTTCTTCCATCAGCGTAACGTGCGGGATCATCACCCAGTTACGGCTCAGGTTTGCACCAGAGATTTTTTGGATACGACCCAGTTCGACTTCTTCAACTTCACCAAATTTGCTGTAATCAATTTTCGGCCATGGCAGCATACCTGGTAAACCGCCACCTGCCGCAGCTGGAGCTTCAGCACGTTTGACTGCATCTTTCACGTAAGCTTGAACGTCTTCACGCAGGATACGGCCTTTACGACCAGTGCCTTTTACTTTCGCCAAGTTAACACCAAACTCACGCGCTAAGCGGCGAATAACCGGTGTTGCATGAATGTATGCATCGTTCTCAACAAATTCATTTTTGCTATCAGCTGCTTTCGCAGGTGCAGAAGCTGCTGGCGCTGCTGCAGGTGCTGGTGCCGCTGCTTGAGCAACTGACGCCGCAGCTGGTGCTGCACCGGCGACTTCAAAGGTCATGATCAGCGAGCCAGTTTTCACTTTGTCGCCTGTCGCAATCTTGATTTCTTTAACGGTTCCAGCAAATGGTGCAGGAACTTCCATTGATGCTTTGTCGCCTTCAACCGTAATGATTGATTGCTCAGCAGAAACGGTGTCACCCACTTTAACCATCACTTCGGTAACTTCAACTTCATCACCGCCGATATCTGGAACGTTAACATCTTTAATTGCAGAGGCTGCTGGAGCCGCTGGTGCTGCAGCTTGTGCAACTGGAGCTGCGGCTGGCGCTGCGCCTGCAACTTCAAAGACCATGATCAGCGAGCCAGTTTTCACTTTGTCGCCTGTCGCAATCTTGATTTCTTTAACGGTACCTGCAAATGGTGCAGGGACTTCCATTGAAGCTTTATCGCCTTCAACGGTAATTAAAGATTGCTCCGCAGTCACGGTATCGCCAACTTTAACCATGATTTCAGTAACTTCAACTTCATCGCCACCGATATCAGGTACAGCAACGTCTTTTGACGCTGCTGCGCTTGGTGCTGCCGCAGGAGCAGCTGGCGCTTGTGCTGGAGCAGGCGCAGCTGCACCCGCTTCTGCTTCAAAGACCATGATCAGCGAGCCAGTTTTGACTTTGTCGCCAGTCGCAATTTTAATTTCTTTTACCACACCCGCTTGTGGTGATGGGACTTCCATAGAGGCTTTATCACCTTCAACGGTAATGAGCGATTGCTCTGCTTCTACTTTGTCGCCAACTTTAACCATCACTTCGGTGACTTCAACTTCATCAGCACCGATATCTGGCACTTGGATTTCAATAGACATTGATATTTACCTCTTATGCCAAACGTGGGTTAACTTTTTCTGGGTTGATGTTGTATTTTTTAATCGCTTCTTCAACGACTTTAACATCAACTTCACCACGTTTAGCTAATTCACCTAACGCTGCTACGATGACATAGCTGGTATCCACTTCAAAGTGGTGACGCAGGTTTTCACGACTGTCAGAACGACCAAAACCATCAGTACCCAGTACACGGTAATCACTTGCAGGCACGTAAGTACGAACTTGTTCAGCAAACAGTTTCATGTAGTCAGTTGATGCAACCGCTGGCGCATCATTCATCACTTGTGCAATGTATGGAACGCGTGGTGTTGCAGATGGGTGCAGCATGTTCCAACGCTCACAATCTTGGCCATCACGCGCCAATTCAGTGAATGAAGTTACGCTGTAAACATCAGAACCGATGCCATACTCAGCAGACAGGATATCCGCCGCTTCACGAACGTGGCGCATCATTGAACCTGAACCTAATAACTGCACTTTACCTTTACTACCTTCAACAGAAGTCAGTTTGTAGATACCTTTACGGATACCCTCTTCTGCGCCTTCTGGCATTGCAGGCATGTGGTAGTTTTCGTTCAGCGTCGTGATGTAGTAGTACACGTTCTCTTGTTTCTCACCGTACATGCGCTCTAAACCGTTTTGCATAATCACAGCAACTTCATAAGCGAATGCTGGGTCATAAGAAATACAGTTAGGAATAGTCAGTGATTGAATATGGCTGTGACCATCTTCGTGTTGTAAGCCTTCACCGTTCAGCGTTGTACGACCTGAAGTACCACCAATCAGGAAGCCGCGCGCTTGTTGGTCACCCGCTGCCCACATTAAGTCACCAATACGTTGGAAACCAAACATTGAGTAGTAGATATAGAATGGGATCATCGGCAAGTTGTTAGTGCTGTAAGATGTTGCAGCAGCTAACCAAGAAGAACCTGCACCCAGCTCGTTGATACCTTCTTGCAGGATTTGACCTTTCGAGTCTTCTTTATAGTAGGCAACTTGTTCTCTGTCTTGCGGCGTATATTGCTGACCTTTCGGGCTATAAATACCGATTTGACGGAACAGACCTTCCATACCAAATGTACGCGCTTCGTCAGCGATAATTGGCACTAAACGCTCTTTGATAGAGTTGTTTTTCAACATCACGTTCAATGCACGAACGAAAGCGATCGTGGTCGAAATTTCTTTTGATTGTTCTTCTAATAATTGGCTGAAATCTGCCAGAGCAGGGATTTCCAGTTTCTCATCAAAAGTTGCACGGCGAGCAGGTAAATAGCCACCCAGCGCTTGACGGCGCTCGTGCAGGTATTTGTACTCTTCTGAATCTTTTTCGAAAGTAATGTATGGCAGTTTTTCGATTTGCTCATCAGCCACTGGCACATTGAATTGATCACGGAAATGGCGAACGCCGTCCATGTTCATTTTCTTCACTTGGTGTGCAATGTTTTTACCTTCTGCTGTTTCGCCCATACCATAGCCTTTAATGGTTTGCGCTAAAATAACAGTTGGTTTGCCTTTGGTTTCTTTTGCTTTCGCAAATGCAGCATAGACTTTCTTCGGATCGTGACCACCACGGTTCAGTGCCCAAATCTCATCATCAGTCATATCTTTAACTAATGCAGCAGTTTCTGGGTAACGATTGAAGAAGTGCTCACGGACGTATGCGCCATCACGTGATTTAAAGGTTTGGTAGTCACCGTCTAAGGTTTCGTTCATTAATTGAACAAGTTTGCCGCTCGTGTCTTTACGCAGCAGCTCGTCCCAACGGTCGCCCCACATAACTTTGATAACTTGCCAACCAGCACCACTAAAGATGCCTTCTAATTCATTAACAATTTTGCCGTTACCTGTTACTGGGCCATCCAGACGTTGCAGGTTACAGTTGATAACGAAAACTAAGTTATCTAATTTATCGCGTGTTGCGATAGTAATTGCACCTTTAGATTCTGGCTCATCCATTTCACCATCACCTAAGAATGCATATACGCGCTGCGCAGATGTATCTTTCAGGCCACGGTTATCAAGGTATTTCAGGAACTTAGCTTGATAGATAGCGTTGATTGGGCCCAGACCCATTGATACGGTTGGGAACTGCCAGAAATCAGGCATCAATTTAGGGTGCGGATATGAAGACAGACCATTTCCACCAATTTCTTGACGGAAGTTGTTCATTTGCTCTTCAGTTAAACGGCCTTCTAAGAAAGCACGTGCATAGATTCCTGGAGAGATGTGGCCTTGGAAGAATACTAAGTCCCCGCCATCATTGTTATTATGAGCGCGGAAGAAGTGGTTGAAGCAGACTTCATACAAGGTTGCTGATGACTGGAAAGAAGCCATATGGCCGCCCAGTTCCAAGTCTTTTTTAGACGCGCGCAGAACAGTCATTACTGCGTTCCAGCGAATTGCAGAGCGAATACGGCGCTCTAAGTCCATGTTACCAGGGTATGCAGGCTCATCTTCAACAGCAATTGTGTTGATGTAATCAGAACGACCAGATGCACCAGCAGCAATACTTACGCCGCCTTTACGCGCTTCGCTTAATACCTGTTCGATAATAAACTGAGCACGATCAACACCTTCTTCACGGATGACCGATTCAATCGCCTGTAGCCAGTCGCGAGTTTCAATCGGATCCACGTCATTTTTTAACATATCTGACATGGTGTATTCCTTATCTGTTATCTATTTTATATGGTTATGTGGAGCCTATCTTCCTGCTATTTTCCCAATGTTGCTAAAACAGCGGGAAGATAGGCCCTGATGTAGTTGCCGCTTTAACTCTCTTTTAGAGCATTCACAATAATATAGACGCAGCAGTCAGGATCTATATTATTAAGTTAAATCAGGGTGTTGCTGTAAGCGCCGTAAAGAACGTTCTCTGCGAGTTTGCTCTCGACTAATATCCAATAGCAAATCTTCAATAAAGGACAGGTGACGGTGAGATGCTTCGCGCGCCTTTTCAGGCTCTCTTGCCATTATTGCTGCAAAAATTTGCGCTCTATGGGAGCTAACTGCGTTATACATCTCTTTACGGGTATACAAAAATTCAAAGTTTTGACGGATATTTTGTTCTAACATCGGGATCATACAACGCAATAGATGTAGCAAAACCACATTGTGAGCCGCTTCCGTCACAATGAGTTGATACTGAAGTACTGCATCAGATTCAGCATCTAATTCGCCGCTTTTTTGCGCTATTTCGATAAGTTCATAACTTTGACGAATACGGTCAAGATCTTCTTCAGTACCGCGAAGAGCAGCATAATAAGCCGCAATACCTTCAAGGGCATGACGAGTTTCGAGAAGATCAAATTGAGATTCAGGATTACCTTCAAGTAGTAGAGCTAAAGGGTCGCTAAAGCTTTGCCACATTTTCTTTTGTACGAAGGTTCCGCCGCCTTGGCGACGAGATAGAAGCCCTTTCGCTTCTAATGTTTGAATAGCTTCACGCACTGATGGCCTAGATACGTCAAACTGCTTTGCAAGTTCGCGTTCAGGGGGCAGCTTTTCGCCAGGGCGCAATGTCCCTTCGAAAATGAGATGTTCAAGCCGTTGCTCTATTACATCTGATAACTTTGGTTGGCGAATTTTACCGTAAGTCATAATCTGCCATATTCATTAGTGAGTAATTATTGATTACGTATTACCCAGTGTTAATTGGTAATACCAATTTGTTTATGGGCTAATAAAGTAACAAAGTATTCACTATCTGTCCATAAAGACCTTGCGCTAAATCATAAAATCCTGCAAATCTTAACAATTTTTTTTAAAATTTAGCATGTTTTGATAACTAAGTGAGCAACTAGGTAAGAGAATTTTTAACATAAAAAACAATCATTACTGCTTAAAACCAAAAGCTGAATCGTAAAACCACAAATTATACCGACTAATTATTCACTTTTTATGATTTAAAAATCAGATGCACTTATAACCTTTATATTATACTTATAACCTACATCTTTTTTGTTTCATTAATGTTAAAAATGCAATCAAAAAAAACTTAACTTAAATTTAATAAGCCCTGATTTGGCAAGATTGGTCATCTCATTTCAGTGGAATGTCAAATTTATTGAGAAGTGCCCTTTCCTATTTTCATTCTAACAAATTACCAATATAGCAATAAGAGATGTATAAGGAGCAAGAGAACTATATGACGAGTTTGCTTCATACAATTCTCTTGCCAAATAATCGATAGGGTAAGCCCTTGTAACTAGTGGTTCTCAACAAAACGCATTGATAAGTCCATTGCTTGAATGTGTTTAGTCAAAGCTCCGACTGAAATAAAATCAATACCCGTTTCGGCAAATTCCTTTATTGTTTTTAATGTCACATTACCTGAAACTTCAAGCGCAGCCTTCCCAGCGGTTAACACTACGGCCTCTTTCATCATTGTTGGTGTAAAGTTGTCTAACATGATGATATCTGCATCTGCCTTTAGCGCGAGGAGTAATTCGTCTAGGCTTTCCACTTCAATCTCAATAGGCACGTCAGGATGCGCTTGTCTGGCGAGTTCAACTGCGTTATCCACAGAACCCGCTGAAATAATATGATTTTCTTTAATTAAATATGCGTCAGAAAGACCTAAACGATGGTTAAACCCCCCACCCATAAGAACAGCATACTTCAGCGCAGTTCTTAGGCCAGGAATGGTTTTACGAGTATCAAGTAACTTAGCGCGCGTCTCTGCAATTTCTTTTACATATATTGCGGTTGCTGTCGAAACAGAGGAGAGAGTTTGAATAAAATTTAGTGCAGTCCGCTCCCCTGTTAATAAAACTTGAGATGGCCCCTGCATTTCACACAATACTTGGTTTGGTGCAACAGTATCGCCATCTTGCACTTTCCAATCAATTTTGACTTGCCCGCCTAGCTGCAGAAAGACTTCCTCGAGCCATTGCTTACCACAAAAGACGCCATTTTCCCGTGTAATTATACGGGCGGCTGCCATTGTACCTTCATTAAGTAGTTGCCCTGTAATATCTCTTTTATAGTCAACAACTTGCCCTAGATCTTCTTTTAACGCAACCGTCACCATAAAAGGGATATCAACCGCTAATCGTTCTAATAGAATGCTGCGTCTTTGCTGCTCATCATAACGTCGTATAGCCATTTCTTACTCCAAAATATGCTCTCGTCTTATTGTATCTATGCTAATCTTTCCATCCAAAGATAACGAGCGCTGACAAAAAGAAAACAGAATACTATGGATAACGAGATGAAAATACATGATGGTTGGTTAAATAATGTGACTCATATCCCCTCACCGCATCATGATCAACGGCCTGATGGGGTTACCCCCTCATTGCTGGTTATCCATAATATTAGCCTTCCTCCCGGCCAATTTGGTGGGCCTTATATCAACCAATTATTTACAGGGACCTTAAACCCTCAAGAGCATCCTTTTTTTGATGAGATAAAACATCTTCGTGTTTCTGCTCATTGTTTAATTCGTCGTGATGGCTCTATCATTCAATATGTTCCTTTCCATTTACGTGCTTGGCACGCTGGGCAGTCTAGCTACCAAGGAAAAGAAAAATGCAATGACTTTTCAATAGGGATTGAGCTAGAAGGGACTGATTTTGAGCCCTTTACTGAATCACAGTACCAATCTCTCGCAATTTTAACGCAACAACTGATTACTCAATATCCATTGATTGCCCATAATATTACGGGTCATAGCAATATAGCCCCCTTGCGTAAAACCGATCCTGGTCCATTCTTTGATTGGCAATATTATAATGGCCTACTTTCATGTTAATTTAATAATATTATTAGCAATTAATAATTAATCTATTTTTTAATTGCTAATATATTTTTCAATATCCCTATTCATTTTATTCGCACACTTATTTTTCTTTAATTAAAAGCATAAAACAAACCAAAATTAATGATAAATTATATTCTGCGAAGCGGCTCGAAAAAAAATGCAATAACTAATCATTTTCTTTATTTATCTACAAAGCGCTTCGCAATATCATTTACTCTAAATAAAATCTCTAGAAAATACGCTTTATGCTAGAGCCTCACTTAACAACGGAGGTTTTATCATGCGTCAACAAGGATTTTCACTTATCGAAATAATGGTAGTCATTGCAATCATATCTATACTTGGTGTTATTGCTATTCCTAGTTATCAAAGTTATATGCAAAAAGCGGCAATGACCGATGTCCTTCAAACCGTTTTACCTTACAAAAATAGCGTTGAAATATGCCACTTTAACTTTGGTAGCCTATCTCAATGTGATAGTGGAAATGACAACATTCCAAATAATGTATCAGGGAAACACATCAAAACTATTGATGTAAAAGCAGGTGTTATAAAACTTAGTGGAGATAAAACGTTATCGGACCTTAATATATCCCTAACACCTATTCCCACAACAAATAACACACCATTTAAATGGAATGTTATATGCGAAGTAAAAAATAATGCAAATTTAAAATCTTTATGTGAAAAGACGTTTAGTTTTTAATTAAGGACAATTATGAACACAACGAAAGACAACCAATTTATCTATAAAGAACTGAAAAAACTATGCGATAAACACTATATTATTATCGTCGATTATAATCAGAAGCGATTATCAATCGCTACGGTTAAAAAGCCCGATGATAACCTTATGGCAACTCTAAAATTTATTGCTAGCGTGCCTGTTTGTTATGACATCTGGCCTAAAGAAAAAATTGACCATTATTTCAATAGTGCAATACATCAAATCAAAGAGGAGATTGTTCCTTATCAGCCTAAAGAGACGGAGTCATTAGACATAACATCCCCTGCTGTTGATTTTGTTGAGAATTTACTTAGAACTGCGATTCATAAGCGCTCATCCGATATTCACCTTGAGCCATCGAAACAAGGTTTAAAAATTAGGATCCGTGTTGATGGAAAACTTTACTTTCTTCCCTCCGCCCCATACGAAATCCACAATGAAATTATTGCACGGTTAAAAATACTTTCCAAAATGAATATTGCGGAAAAAAGGCGTCCACAAGATGGGCAAATGAATTGGTATTTTGATGGGCAAAATTACAGTATTCGCCTTTCTAGTATCCCCACCTTATATGGTGAAAAACTCGTATTAAGAATTCTTAATACCCAATTAAAATATTCATTAGAGCACATAGGGATGTGCTCTTCCCTTCTAGACTCATTAAAAAAATCCTTAAATCAGCCGCAAGGCCTAATTTTAGTAACAGGGCCTACAGGCAGTGGCAAAACGGTGACTTTATATAGTGCCTTAGAATTTCTAAATCAATCTTCTCGAAATATTTCAACAATAGAGGATCCCATAGAAATTCCTTTACACGGAATAAATCAAATACAAGTTCATGAAAAATCCGAGCTTAGTTTTTCTTTTATTCTTAGAGCACTATTACGTCAAGACCCTGATATTATAATGATCGGTGAAATAAGGGATGAAGTAACAGCCCAAATAGCTACTCGTGCAGCACAAACAGGGCATTTAGTTTTATCAACACTGCATACCAATTGTACTGTAAGCGCTATTGAACGTATGGTGCAGCTTGGTGTAGAAAAAAAACAACTTATGTCTTGCTTAAAAATGGTAATAGCCCAAAGATTGGTGCGTAAATTATGTCCTAAATGTAAAATACCTGCGCCATCAAAAACTCAGCTAAATAACCTGCTAACGATTAACGAGTGGAAATCTAAGGGCTGTGAGCACTGCTTTTCTGGCTTTATGGGAAGAACCGCTGTTTATGAGTACATTGACCAGCAAATAATTCAAGATATACCGGAGCAGAAAGGTAGCAACAGTGTAAATTTTGAGCGCCTTTTTCAAGCGGGTATCAAACTCATTGAGTCAGGAGAAACAACGTTACAAGAAATTTATGCCGTTGTTGGTATCGAGGGGGCATGAAATGTTCATTTATTCGTATGTTGCACTCAATGCTCACAACCAGATAATTAAAGATACTTTGATAGCAAAAAATAAAAGAAAAGCTTTTATTATCATTACGCAAAAAAACTTAACTCCCTTACGAATTAATTTCAAAGCTATTTTTACTTTAAGCAAAAAAAATATTAACTACCGAATACTTTTCTTTCATCAATTAGGCGCCTTAACCTCATCAGGGATAACACTGGTACAAAGCTTAAAAATACTATCAGAAAATAGCCATCTTCCTTTTTGGGATGGGTTTATTAACAATTTGATTCTGCATATTGAAAAAGGAGAGCTTTTTTCTGATTTTTTAAAAAATTACCCGCAAATTTTCAATAGCACAATTATTAGTCTTATTCTTGTTGCAGAGAAAACGGGAAAATATGATGAAAATTTCAATACGATTAGTTTTATGTTAGAGCATCATGAAAGGACAATGCGATTACTCAAAAAATCATTACGCTATCCATTTACGCTTTGTCTATTTTCAGGAGGGTTGCTATTCATTTTATTTTTATATGTAATTCCACAATTTAAAAGTATATATGATAGTTTTCAGCATGATTTACCACTAATAACCACCACCATGATTTATATATCTGACTTTATCGAAAAAAAATACACTTATTTTTTGTTGTATGTTGCTATTAGCTTTATCGTTATATTTAAAATAAAGCAAAATTTAACCCCATACCTATATAATGTCTTATTACATACCCCTATACTTAAGGATTTAATCAAATACTACCACCTAAATTTATATTTTCTAGTAATATCATCAACATATAAAAATGGTCTTCCATTGATTGATTGTTTGCGCTGTACAATAAAAACAATCAATTATGTACAATACAAACAAGATTGTGAAAATATTCTATCTGCTGTTCTTAGAGGTAGCTCACTGTCTAACGCAATGAAAGAAACAACTTTATTTCCTAATTTAGTCGTTCAATTAATCGCGATTGCTGAAGAGTCAGGTAAACTTCAATACTTTACGAATTATTTGTCTAATTATTATACAGATCAATATATGCTATTTATCGAGAGAAAAATTAAAAGCCTTGAGCCTATACTTCTTCTAGGTATCTCTTTGTTGGTTGGCATAATTATGTTAGCTATGTACCTACCAATATTTAACTTAGGAAACGTCATTACAGGCTTATAATTCGTAGATAATGCAACTTATATCATTAACATACTATAACCATATAAAATCATGTTTAATAAGTATTTTTAACTATTTCAGTTACATTAATTTGAATGAAGACAAATGGGTAATTTCAGTGTAATCTATTTTTATCTCCAATAGGTGAACGAATAATTTTATGCCTTATATAGTTGCTCTAACAGGTGGAATAGGAAGTGGTAAGACTACCGTTGCAAATGAATTTGCTAAACTCGGAGTCCCGCTTGTCGATGCTGATGTAATTTCTCGTCAGGTTGTTGAGCCTAATACTCCTGCTTTTGCGGCTATCATATCGCATTTTGGTAATGGAATAGTCTCTAAAGAGGGAGCTTTAAATAGAGATCTCTTAAGAGAAATTATTTTTTCAAATTCCGATGAGAAAAAATGGCTAAATGCCCTTCTTCATCCATTAATTCAACAAGAAACACAAAAACAGCTCAAGCAAGCTATTTATCCATATGTCCTGTGGGTTGTTCCTTTATTAATTGAAAACAACATTTCTCATTTAGCAAATAGAGTATTAGTTGTAGATGTTACTCCTGAAGAACAAATTCAACGCACAATAAAAAGAGATAATATAAGTCTCGAACAGGTTAAAAATATATTAAAAGCACAAGTTAGTCGCGAAAAACGATTATCTTATGCTGATGATGTTATTACAAACCATACTAATGACACCAGCATTCAAGACAAGGTAGCAAATCTTCACAATCAGTATTTGACATTAGCAAAAATAAAAACATAGGAATTAAAATGGGCGAACTAGCAGCTACAAATTTTATCACTTATGAATATCCAATGAATGAAAAGATCCGTTCTTGGTTGCGCCTTGAAACTCTTTTGTCTCAAATTTATGAGCTCAGCAATATCACCTCCTACTCTTCCGGTATCGCCTTCTTCCGTTCTGTCTCAGAACTTATTGAAATCCTTGATAGAGGCGAAGTTCGTTCAGATCTTATCAAAGAGCTTGAAAAGCAACGCACACGTTTATCAAATTGGGCTAGTGATCCGAATGCTGATAACCAGCTAATTAGCTCATTATTGTCAGATTTATCAGCAAAAATTTCTCGTTTAATGTCAGCACCTCGCTTTGGCCATCATTTACGAACAGATAAAATCATCAGTATGGTTCGTCAACGCTTAAGCATTCCCGGTGGTTGCTGCAGTTTCGATTTACCTACATTACAACTATGGCTAAATGTCCCACAAAGTGAGCGTGATAAAGCTATCAGCGGTTGGCTCCAAAGTCTCGACCCACTTAATGATGCTTTAAAAACAGTTCTGTCATTGATTCGCCAAGCAGGAACGTTTGAAAGCAAAGAATCCTATAATGGCTTTTACCAAGATAGTGTTGAAGGCAAAGAATTGCTCCGCATAAAATTACCCGCTGAAAACTTTATTTACCCACAAATTTCAGGCCATAAAACACGCTTTGCTTTACGTTTCCTGCATATAGATAGCGAGAATGGTATACTCCCTGATATGATCCGTTTTGAATTATCTTGCTGTTAAAGTAGAGAAATGTTTTATGAGTGAAATTATTGAAGTTAACTGCCCAACATGTCAAAAAGTTGTGATTTGGAATGAAGCTAGCCCTTTTCGACCTTTTTGTAGCAAGCGCTGCCAATTAATTGATCTTGGTGAATGGGCGAGTGAAGAGAAACGCATTGCTAGTCAGAGTGACATTTCTGAAAGTGATGACTGGAGTGAGCAACCCGATAATTGATTGTGAATTTCTCATAAAGTGGAAAATGTAAATCAGCTTTAATTTTGTATATTTTCCACTTTATTTTCAATATATTATCGTGTCAGCATATCAACAATAATACGGTTCGCAGGCGGAAATTCATCGGCTATCAATGCTTTTTGCTCTACCCAACGCGAATCCTGCCCCTCTTTTCCATAAGGCTCGTTATCCCACGCAGACACAATAAAGAAATAAAGCGTAATAATTCTATCTTCAAACTCATGATCTACACGGTGAAATTGTTCATATTCAGTGACAATAATCCCTACTTCTTCCTCAAGTTCACGAATTAATGCAGCCTCAGGTAATTCACCTTGTTCTAATTTTCCGCCGGGAAACTCCCAAAACCCTGCCATGTGAGTCCCTTCTGGGCGTTTAGTAATAAAAATGTGTTGCTGTGAATTACGAATAACTCCAGCGGCAATATGCAGATGTTTTTTTTCCATAATTTTTTCGTCAAAAAGGCGGGTTACCCCGCCTATTATTTAGTTATATAAATTAAAGATCGATTAGTTTAAGCGACCATGGCATTGTTTATATTTCTTGCCTGAACCACAAGGGCATGGATCATTACGGCCAATTTTATGGCCTTCTGTTGCCATTTTAGCTTCAGTTTCTGTCATTAAAGACTCTGCACCCGTTTCATGGCTCAGCTGTTGTCTTTTTGCTAAACGTTCTGCTTCTTCACGGCGTTGTTGCTCTAACGCTTCAACTTCTTCTGGCAAACGAACTTGAACCTTAGATAAGGTACTAATTACTTCATATTTCAAGGCTTCAAGCATATTAGCGAACATACTGAATGATTCACGTTTATATTCTTGTTTTGGATCTTTTTGCGCGTAGCCACGTAAGTGAATGCCTTGGCGTAAGTAATCCATTGAAGCCAAATGCTCTTTCCATAAGGTATCTAATGTTTGTAACATGACACCTTTTTCGAAGTTACGCATCGCTTCTGCGCCAACAATTTCTTCTTTACGCGCATAGATTTCAACCGCTTTTTGCATGATACGCTCGCGTAGAGTTTCTTCATGCAGCTCTGGTTCTTTATCCAGCCACTCTTTCATTGGCAGATCAAGGTCAAAATCATTAACTAAACGCTGATGCAAACCTTCGATATCCCACATTTCCTCTAATGATTGAGGTGGAATATATGCATCCATTGTGGTGGTAAATACGTCTTCACGAATGCTATCAACCGTTTCTTTAATATCGCCACCGTCGAGCAATTCATTACGCTGGGTATAAATAGCACGACGTTGATCACTCGCAACATCATCATATTCAAGTAATTGTTTACGAATATCAAAGTTACGACTTTCAACTTTACGTTGTGCGTTCGCAATTGCTTTAGTAACCCATGGGTGCTCAATGGCTTCTCCCGGTTTCATACCGAGTTTTTTCATCATGCCTGTAACACGGTCAGAGGCGAAGATACGCATCAAAGCATCTTCCATTGATAAGTAGAAACGTGAAGAACCTGCATCCCCTTGACGACCCGCACGACCACGTAACTGGTTATCAATACGGCGTGATTCATGACGCTCTGTACCAATAATATGTAAGCCACCCGCAGCTAAAACCGCATCATGACGCACTTTCCAATTAGCTTTGATTTCATCAATTTGCTCTTGCGTTGGCTCTTCTAATGCAGCAACTTCCGTCTGCCAACTTCCCCCTAACATGATATCGGTACCACGACCTGCCATGTTAGTTGCAATAGTAACTGCGCCTGCTTGACCCGCATTTGCGATGATATCCGCTTCCATTGCGTGGAATTTTGCATTCAGAACGTTATGGTTAATTTTGGCTTTTTTCAGTGCATTCGAGATAAGCTCTGATTTCTCGATAGAGATTGTACCAACTAGAACAGGCTGACCATTAGATGTTCTTTCACGGATATCTTCAATAATTGCCGTAAATTTATCAGCTTCGTTCATGTAAACGAGGTCAGGCAAATCTTTACGCACCATTGGGCGGTTCGTTGGAATAACAATGGTATCTAACTTATAAATCGAGCTAAATTCAAATGCTTCAGTATCCGCTGTACCCGTCATACCCGCTAGTTTTTCATATAGACGGAAATAATTCTGGAATGTAATCGACGCTAAGGTTTGGTTCTCATTTTGAATTTCAACGCCTTCTTTAGCTTCAACCGCTTGGTGTAAGCCATCTGACCAGCGACGACCTTCCATTGTACGACCTGTATGTTCGTCAACAATAACGATTTGGCCATCTTTAACAATGTAGTCAACATCTAATGTGAACAGCGCATGCGCACGTAAACCTGCCATTACGTGGTGCATAAGCATAATGTTTGCTGGTGAATATAACGACTCACCTTCATCCATTAAGCCTTCTTTCGCCAGAAGTTCTTCAATTAATACCAGACCGCGTTCGGTGATAGTGACTTGGCGTGATTTTTCATCAACAGAGAAATGACCTTCACCTTGGAACGTATCAGAGTCTTCTTTTTCTTGGCGTTGCAGATGTGGAATGAGTTTATCCACTTTTTGGTAAAGTTCTGAGCTGTCTTCTGCGGGGCCTGAAATGATCAGTGGTGTACGCGCTTCATCAATAAGAATTGAGTCGACCTCATCCACTAATGCATAGTGAAGTTTACGCTGCACACGCTCTTCAGGGCTGAATGCCATGTTGTCACGTAAGTAGTCGAAACCAAATTCGTTGTTAGTACCATAAGTAATATCTGCGGCGTAAGCTTCACGCTTCGCAGGCGGCGCCATACCTGGTAAGTTAATACCAACGGTTAAACCTAAAAATTCAAATAATGGGCGGTTATTTTCCGCATCACGTTTTGCTAAGTAGTCATTCACCGTTACAACGTGGACGCCTTTGCCCGTTAATGCGTTGATATATGCTGGTAATGTCGCGGTTAATGTTTTACCCTCACCTGTACGCATTTCTGCGATACAACGTTCATTCAGTACCATCCCACCGATTAACTGTACATCAAAGTGACGCATACCAAAAACACGACGGCTGGCTTCACGCACGGTCGCAAATGCTTCTGGAATAATACTTTCTAGGCTCTCACCTTTCGCTAAACGCTCGCGAAATTCAACTGTTTTGGCTTTTAACTCATCGTCTGATAACTTTTCAAAATCAGGCTCTAGACGGTTAATTTTTTCTACTTCTTTGCGCAGTCTACGCAGAGTACGATCATTACGGCTACCAAATACTTTGGTCAAAATTTTAGTTAACATACTTTTAATCTCATTAAATCAATAAGTTATTTTTTTCATAAATTTAAGGCGCAGATTTTCTCAACATTGAATTGATAAATCTATTAAGAGATCAAGCAGTTAATGGACCAGCACGGATGCCATGTACTTGTGCAACCCAAATCGCAGGTTGGTAGGTAATGAAGTGAGGGTAAATATAATGACTGACTAGCACTGTGCTTTCATGCGTTTGAAGCGAACGCTGTGCCAACATGGCATAGAGCGTATCTAGCATCAACTGTGGTGCAATAAGCTGTTCTGATTCTTCTTTTGCAGTCGCTACGTCATCATCTTCATTGGCAGAAAAAGCAAAGGTGAGCTGGCGAATAACATTGCGCACCGCATGTTGCTGCCAATAATTAACCGAGTATGATGATGAGGAAGAAGAACGCTGAGAATTTTGCTGCGCAAACAAGTTATCGAAAGCATTAACCGCTTGGTTTTGGCGGTTTGCAGGCGATGAGCTAACTTGCGTAAGCTGAGATTCAGAAAGGGCATTTAAAATTGTAGGCAAGCCGACACCCGTGGCAACCACACCTAATAGTAAGTGGGACCAAAAGTATTTTCTACCAAGTTGTCGCCAAAAATTTAAAATGCCCATTAAACTCTTATATAATGAATACGTGACAATATTATTATCTGTACATTAGTTTTCATCATTGTTAGCCGGAGCCACAAATGAGAGATAGTCATCCACAAGCACTTTTCGATGTTCTTGAGGGATCATTGGCAAATTCATCAAATACTTTACAAACTATTCAGCGAAATGCGAAAGCTATTATCAAGCTGAACCGCGCTGTAAAGGGCTTATTGCCGGCTGAAGTTAAGCCAATGTGCCGTGTTGCAAACTACCGTAATAATATTATGGTCATTGAAGTAGCAAATGCCAGTTGGATGACCCGTCTTAATTACGAAAAATTAAACCTACTTTCCGCATTAAGAACATCTATTCTACCATCATTATCGTCTATCGACATCAGAATCAATCCCGATTTAATGCGAAAACCTAAACAAAATAGTTCACTAACTAACCGAACAGTCGCATCAACACAAAAAATGAACGAAAGGCAGATAAGCACACAAACGGCACAAGCATTATTGAAATTGGCAGAAAATAGCCCGAAAGGATTAAAAGAAAGGTTTGAGCGGCTGGCTGCACTAGCCGGAGAGAGTACTAGTGCAACCAACAGAAAGCGCTAACCCAGTTTTGGGCTAGCCGCATAATAATTATGCGTATACAGCTGAAGGCGCTTTGAATGCCACAGGCAGTTCAGCTTCATCTTCAAAGGTGACCAGATCCCAAGCTGATTCTTTCGCAAGAACCGCTTGCAGAAGTTTGTTATTCAGTGCGTGGCCAGATTTGAACGCAGTGAATGCGCCAATAATGTTGTGCCCACACATAAATAAGTCACCAATTGCATCCAACATTTTGTGACGAACGAATTCATCTTCAAAACGTAAGCCATCTTCATTGAGGACTTTATAGTCATCAACAACGATAGCACAGTCGAAACTACCGCCTAAGCATAAGCCTTGGGATTGCAGATATTCGATATCACGCATAAAACCAAATGTACGTGCACGGCTGATTTGGTTCACAAATGACTCCGCAGAGAAATCAAGTGAATAGCGCTGAGTGCTGCTATCAATCGCCGGGTGTTGGAAATCGATAGTGAAATCCAGACTGAAACCATTATAAGGTCTCATTTCTGCCCACTTATCGCCATCTTCAACACGAACAGTTTCTTTAATACGTAAAAATTTCTTCGCACAATTCAATTCTTCAATACCGCCATCTAGCAGTAAGAAAACAAACGGTGCAGCACTGCCATCCATAATTGGGATTTCAGGCGCATTGACTTCAATAACAATGTTATCGATACCTAACCCTGCTAATGCAGCATTCAAATGCTCAACAGTCGAAATACGTACGTTATCTTCATTGACTAAGCAAGTACATAACATGGTATCACGAACTGATTTCGCATCTGCCGGAAAATCAACCGGTGGATTAAGGTCAGTACGACGGTAGATGACCCCGGTGTTTGCCGGCGCTGGACGTAAAGTCAGCGTAACTTTTTTGCCGGTATGTAAACCAACACCAGTCGCTGTAATAATACGTTTTAATGTCCGTTGTTTGATCATCGTCTATTTCTCGCAATGTTATAAGTCCTACTGATCATCATACAAGATAATCAGTAGGAAATTTTAGCACAAAAAGCGGAGAATCCAATATAAATAAAATTAATCGGCCTGCTTACGCAAGAACGCAGGAATATCGAGATAATCTGGTTCTTTGTTTGTTTGCGTATTTTGGTCATTGACCGCTTTAGCCGCTGCTGGTTTCTCTTCGGTTAATGAAGACATGCTATTTTGCATTTGCTGATAGCGTTGCTCCATTGACGCTTGCTGTGACATTTTGTTGCTAACTAAGGTAATTTCAGGACGTTTGTCCATACCAATACCTGTTGCAACAACTGTAACACGCAGCTCTTCGTGCATTTCTGGGTCGAGAGAAGTACCGATTACCACAGTCGCATTATCAGATGCGAATGCACGGATAGTGTTACCTACCGTTTCAAACTCATCTAAACGCAGGTCGAAACCAGCGGTGATGTTGACTAACACACCACGAGCGCCTGACAGGTCGATGTCTTCCAGTAATGGGCTAGAAATTGCCATTTCAGCAGCTTCTTCGGCTCTATCTTCACCGCGTGCCACACCAGAACCCATCATCGCGTAGCCCATTTCTGACATAACTGTACGCACGTCAGCAAAGTCCACGTTCATTAAACCTGGGCGAGTAATCAGTTCTGCGATACCCTGTACTGCACCTTTAAGTACGTCGTTTGCCGCACCAAAAGCATCCAGTAATGAGATACCACGACCAAGAACTTTTAATAATTTGTCATTTGGGATAGTGATCAGTGAGTCTACGTGTTTTGATAACTCAGTGATACCCGCTTCTGCAAATGCCATACGTTTTTTGCCTTCAAAATTGAAAGGCTTAGTCACGACTGCAACTGTCAGAATACCCAATTCTTTAGCCACTTCGGCAACGACCGGAGCCGCACCAGTGCCTGTACCACCGCCCATACCCGCAGCGATGAAGACCATGTCCGCGCCATCTAATGCATTACGTAGTGCTTCGCGGTCTTCTTCTGCGGCATTGCGGCCGACTTCAGGGTTTGCACCTGCACCCAGACCTTTTGTAATACCGGTACCGATCTGGATAGTTTGTCCAACTGCGGTTTTACGCAGTGCCTGTGCGTCCGTGTTGACGGCGAAGAACTCAACGCCTTCAATACGCTCACGCACCATGTGTTCAACGGCATTACCGCCGCCGCCACCAACGCCGATGACTTTAATCACCGCATCGTTAGTTAGCTCCATTGGTTCAAACATAATGTCTCTCCGTTTTGTGCTTACTACTTTCGAAGCTAATAATAAGCTTCTTTATTAAAATTAGAATTCTTTTCTCAACCAACTGGTGATTTTACTGAACCAACCTGTGACTGAGGCACGCTTTTCTGTTTCGGTATCATCACCAAGATGGCTTTCTTTACCGTAATGCAGAAGCCCAACTGCTGTAGAGTAGTATGGCTCCTGCGCGTAATCTGTTAACCCTGTAATATTTAGCGGAGTGCCGATTCTTACTTGGGTATGGAACACTTTTTGCGCACATTCAACTAAACCGTCAATCTGTGCGGCACCGCCCGTTAAGACAATACCTGCCGCTAAATGGTGTTTGACACCTTGTTGACGTAACTGTTCCTGTAAATTTAAAATTTCTTCATTTACTAAGTTTAACAGCTCAGTATACCGCGGCTCGATGACTTCTGCTAAGGTTTGACGCTGTAAACTTCTTGGTGGTCGACCACCGACACTCGGCACTTCCACCGTTTCGTCTTTACTCACAATCGAACCAACAGCGCAACCATGACGTACTTTAATGGCTTCTGCATCACTTGGTGGCGTACCGAAAGCATAGGCAATATCGCTGGTCACGACATTCCCTGCATAAGGGATCACTTTCGTGTGGCGTAACGCACCGCCTGTATAAACGGCCATATCCATGGTACCACCACCGATATCAACCACACACACACCTAATTCACGTTCATCTTCGGTTAAGACGCTATAGCTTGCTGCGAGACCAGCAAAAATCAGCTGGTCAACTTTCAACCCACAGCGCTCAACAGCTTTCACAATATTTTTCGCCATATCATTATGGCAAGTAATCAAATGAACTTTTGCTTGCATACGCACACCCGACAAACCAACGGGGTTTTTAATCCCTTCTTGGTAGTCGATAGCAAATTCTTGCGGGATCACGTGCAAAATTCGATGTTCATCACGAACACGCACTGATTTCGCCGTATGCACAACACTATCAACATCTTCTTGCGTCACTTCTTCTTCAGAAACTGGCACCATACCAATTTCATTTTGGCAGCTGACGTGTTTACCTGAAAGCGCCAGATAGACAGAGGAAATTTGGCAATCTGCCATCAGTTCTGCTTGGTCGATAGCTCTTTGAACACATTTTACGACAGACTCTAAGTCGTTTACGCCGCCTTTATCCATTCCACGAGATGGACAGCTTCCCACCCCGATAATATTAACCATACCATCGGGCAGAATTTCGCCAACAAGGGCCGATACCTTGGAAGTTCCAATTTCAAGGCCTACCACTAATTTTCTGTCCGTTGCTTTAATCATTTCTTCTGCCTAATTTGAGTTATTAGCAATATTTTTTATTGTAACCCCGGTGGTGCATCGACCAAAACTGGTGCCCAGCCCACCGCAGCACCACTGGTATAACGTAAGTCAACATAGTCGACTCGTTTATCCGTTGTTTGCTGCAAGAGCGGATACAGTTCAAGGAACCGATTTAACCGCTCTAAAACATCTTTTTTACCCAGTTCGATTCGGGTGTCGTTATCCAAAATAATCTGCCACGCATGACGGGCTGTCATTGATAACGATTTAAGTTTTAGTTTGTTTGTCGCTAACGTACTTTGAAAGTTGGCTAACTCTTTTAGGACCTCTTTTTGGCTCCCTTGTGGGCCATAAAGCAAGACATAATCCCCTTTGCCACTTTCGCTTGCGGGCAAGTTAAATACCCTGCCTTCCGCATCCACCATGTTTTGGTCGTTCCATCTGGCGTATGGTCGATACTCAACAATATGAATCTTTAATTCATCAGGCCATTGTTTACGCACTGTGACTTGGCGTATCCATGGCATCATGCTTATTTGGTTCTGGATAGCGTTGACATCAACAGTCATAAACGTACCCGGTTGCCCTAATGATAAAATCGCCTTTCTGACATCGTCATTCTTGGTGTAATGCCGCTCACCCGTTAGGACAAGCTTTGACATCGGTAATCTGTCGGCATCTTTCATCCATGTCATCACCATCCAACCGCTCCAAACGATGGTGCCCACAACGATGAGAAAGAAGAACAACCCACCTAAAAATGCCCCATTACTTGGACCAGAACGTGGGTCATCATCGTTGTGATTCTTATGATGCCTGACGTTTAACGCTGCTTGTGACATATCAACGAGCCAATTCTAAAATTCGCACAACTAACTGCGAAAAATCTAAACCTGCCTGACGCGCAGCCATTGGCACTAAGCTGTGGCTTGTCATACCCGGCGACGTGTTCACTTCTAACAAGTAAAACTGGCCATCGCTATCTTGCATTACATCAACGCGCCCCCAGCCATCACAACCAACCGCTAAATAAGCGTTCATCGCTAATTCGGCAAGCTCAGACTCACGCTGTGCATCTAATCCACTTGGGCAGAAATATTGCGTCTCATCAGACAAATATTTTGCTTCGTAGTCATAAAATATCCCCGGTGGCTGGATACGAATCGACGGTAGGGTTTTATCACCTAACACCGCGATGGTGTATTCAGGACCACTGAGCCACTTTTCAACTAATACGGTTTCGTCGAAACGAAACGCTAATTCAAGTGCCGCAGGCAGCGCATCTAAGCTATCCACTTTGCTCATACCAACACTCGAACCTTCTAAACTGGGTTTTACAATTAATGGCAAACCCAGTGTGTTAACTTTTGCAGTGATTTGTTCACGGCTCATCTGCAAATGTTGCTGTTTAGTTAAGTATATATAAGGAGATACACTTAGTCCCGCACCTTGCCATAATTGTTTTGTTCTGAGTTTATCCATGCTCAGTGCCGATGCCATCACACCACTTCCCGTGTAAGGCAAGCCAAGGTATTCAAGCATTCCTTGAATTGTACCATCTTCACCGCCACGACCATGTAATGCGATGAAAACTTTATCAAAACCTGCTTCTTTTAGCGTAATAACAGGGAAAGTTTTGGTATCAATAGGATGCGCATCAACCCCGCCTTGACGAAGCCCTGCCAGCACGGCATTTCCTGACTGAAGTGATACTTCACGTTCAGCTGATGTCCCACCAAATAGCACCGCAATTTTCTCTGCCATGTTTATTCCTCGACCATCGGCGGCTGTAATTTCGTTTCCGCGAGTGTTTTGGCTATTTTACCAATATTTCCTGCGCCTTGAACTAAAATTAAATCATTTTCATCAAGAGTTTGAGCTAAAAGATGAGAAATCTGTTCCGGCTCCGAAACATAAATCGGATCAATCTGGCCACGACCGCGAATTGTGCGGCATAATGAGCGGCTATCTGCCCCTGCAACGTGTTTTTCACCCGCTGAATACACATCCAGCATCAATAACACATCCACTTGCCCTAATACATTGACAAAGTCATCGTATAAATCACGGGTACGTGTATAACGATGAGGTTGAAATATCATCACAATGCGTTTATCTGGCCAGCCTGCTCTCGCCGCTTTAATAGTGGCATCCACTTCAGTTGGGTGATGACCATAGTCATCCACTAACATGACCTCACCCTCTTTGCCGTTAACATTGCGTAATGCGAAATTACCCAAGAAATCAAAACGGCGACCAGTGCCTTGGAATTCCACTAGTGCAGACAAAATGTGTAAATCATCAATGCCTTCTTCCGTCGCAACCGCAACTGCAGCAGTGGCGTTTAGTGCATTATGGCGACCTGGTGCGTTCAATACGACCGTCAATTCCGGCATATTTTCACGGGCAATAGTGAAAAAGCCTTGATTACCTTTTTGTTCATATTTGGTGATACGCACATCGGCGTCTTCACTGAAACCATAAGTAGTGATGTAACGACCAATCTTTGGTAGCAATGAACGGATAACAGGGTCATCAATGCACATCACTGCACGGCCATAGAATGGTAAGTTATGCAGGAAATTAATGAACGTGTCCGTTAAATTATCAAAGTTGCCTTGGTAAGTATCCATGTGGTCAGCTTCGATATTGGTCACGACTGCCACCAATGGCTGCAAATGCAAGAACGAGGCATCACTTTCATCCGCTTCTGCAATCAGGTAACGGCTGCTACCCAAGCGAGCATGTGTGCCCGCTGATTTCACTAACCCACCGTTAACAAACGTTGGGTCTAAACCTGCTTGAGCGTAAATACCTGAAATCATTGCGGTCGTAGTGGTTTTACCGTGAGTCCCTGCAACGGCGATACCATGACGGTAGCGCATGAGTTCAGCGAGCATTTCAGCGCGACGAATAACCGGAATACGGAGTTCTTTCGCTGCCTGAATTTCAGGGTTTTCACTTGAAATCGCCGTTGAAACGACAACCACACTGGCATTCTCAACATTTTCCGGACGGTGATTAAAATAAATCGTTGCACCTAATTCGGTTAATTGTTGAGTCACAGCATTGGGCGCCAAGTCTGAACCACTAATTTCATAGCCTTCATTTGCCAACACTTCAGCGATACCACCCATGCCAGCACCACCGATGCCGACAAAATGGATGTGCCTGACTCTTCTCATTTCTGGCACTGATGTTCTTAATTTCGCTAATTGTTGTGTATTCACTCTGTTTTCGCTTCTTTATAAATTCGTATCAAATGTGACTAAAGCTATTTAGCCACTTCGCAAATTACGGCGGCAACACGCTCGGTTGCATCACTAATCGCACAATCATGGGCTTTTTCAGCCATCGACAACAATTCTGCTCTATCCCACTGATCCAGCAAGCTTGCTACCGCTTCTGCGGTAAATTGTGGCTGCTCTAAAATCTTCGCGGCGCCTGCTTTTTCCAGTGGTAATGCGTTCCAATATTGTTGGCGGTCTTTGTGCTGAAAAGGCACAAAAATAGCAGGTAAACCTGCCGCTGCAACTTCACTGACGGTCAATGCGCCAGAACGGCATACAACAATATCTGCCCAAGCATAAGCTTGCGCCATATCGTCAATAAATTCAGTAACTTTATACTCAGAATTGCCTGAAACTTGCAGCTGTTCATTATACAACGCTTCAGTGGATTCCTTACTGCCTTTTCCCGCTTGATGCCAGATATTTAACTGTTTGCCTACTTTTGCAGCAACCTGAGGCATCACTTGGTTTAAAATTCGTGCGCCTTGGCTACCACCAACAACTAATACGCGTATCGCGCCTTCTCGCCCAGCTAAGCGAGCAGCAGGCGCAGGAAGTGCCAACACATCTTCACGAACAGGGTTACCAACGACAGGCGCATCAGGGAAAGCTCCCGGAAATGCTTGCAAAACCCGTTTTGCAATGCGTGATAGCCATTTATTCGTCAGGCCCGCTATGCCATTTTGCTCATGCAAAACAACCGGAACACCACACTGCCAGGCCGCAATACCGCCGGGGCCTGAAACATACCCGCCCATGCCTAATACCGCGTCGGGCTGATAACGCTTGATGATTGTTTTCGCTTGTCGTATTGCTTTATAAATACGCCATGGTGCGCCTAACTGTGCAGCAATGCCTTTGCCTCTTAGACCTGAAATCTGAATAAATTCAATGTCTATGCCATGTTTTGGCACTAAGGTCGCTTCCATTCTATCTGCAGTACCTAACCAGCGAATTTCCCAGCCCTGAGCCTGCAAATAATGCGCCACAGCGAGCCCCGGAAAGACATGCCCTCCTGTTCCACCTGCCATGACGAGTAATTTTTTGGGCTGACTCATTTGGTACTCCTTACAAACGCCTGCGCTTTTTCTAGGCGTGTTTCAAAATCAATTCGCAGTAATACCGCTATTGCTGCGGCCATCACTAATAAACTGGAACCACCATAACTAATTAGGGGTAACGTTAACCCTTTCGTTGGCAGCATACCGGAGGCTGCACCGACGTTAACCAAGGCTTGGAAAGTAAACCAAATGCCGATTGAACAAGCCATATAGCCGCCAAATAATTGGTTAGACATCAGCGCGCGACGACCAATCATCATCGCCCTAAATGCCAACATAAATACCATTAACAGGACTAATACAACTCCCACATAGCCCAGTTCTTCCGCTAACACGGAGAAAATAAAGTCAGTGTGTGCTTCAGGGAGGTATTCCAGTTTTTGAACGGAATTACCTAACCCTTGGCCTAACATTTCACCACGACCAAATGCCATTAACGATTGTGTTAACTGGTAACCACTACCAAATGGGTCATCCCATGGGTTCAAGAACGAGGTTACACGGCGCAGACGGTAAGGCTCAAACCAGATCAGCGCTAATACCCCCACCGCACAGGTGGCGATACCAATAATAAACGGTGCTAACCTTGCACCCGCTAAAAACAGTAAACCTAATGTGGTGACGACTAATACAATGACCGTACCCAAGTCTGGCTGTAGAAGCAGTAATGACGCCATCACAATCAAAATACACATCGGTTTGATAAACCCGAGGAAGCGAGTGCGAACTTCTTCTGACTTGCGTACTAAGTAGCTTGAAACATAGCAAAATAGGGTAAATTTCGAAATTTCAGCAGGCTGAATTTTCACAAGCCCGACGTCAATCCAGCGAGATGCCCCGTTAACTGAGCTCCCTGCGACTAATACCACCACTAACATGCCCAATGAGCCCATCAGAAATAGGAAATTATACTTTTCCCAAAAGGCCATCGGGATACGCATAACCGCTAATGATAAGGCGAAAGCTATAACCAAATAGACCACGTCGCGTTTTGCAAAGTAAAACGGGTCTTCTGTCAAACGTTGCCCAACAGGCATCGAAGCAGAGGTCACCATAATGAAGCCGATTGCCGCTAAACCGAATGCCAACCATACTAATGTACGGTCGTACAGCGTTGAGCCTGAAATCACGCCATTTTTTTCGCCAATGACCCAATTTTTTAAACGCATCGCACCCGGTATAGTCATTACCCAAGCTCCTTCGCTAATTGCGCAAAAACAGCGCCACGTTGCTCAAAGTTTTTAAACTGATCTAAACTGGCGCAAGCTGGCGATAATAACACCATGTCCCCTGCTTTTAATTGCGGCGCAATTTGGCGTAAACTTTGTTCCATCGTGTCAGTTAATACTGATTTTTCAGGGGCTAAAGCGGCTAATGATTTGCCATCACGACCAAAGCAATATAAATGGTAGTTATCCGCTGCAATATATTGTTTTAATGATGAAAAATCGGCTGATTTACCATCACCACCTAACAATAAATAGACTGAGCCGTCAACGTGCAGACCATTCAGTGCCGCTTCAGTGCTACCCACATTGGTGGCTTTAGAGTCATTAATCCAACGTACACCATTGTTAAATAACACTAATTCAAAGCGATGTGCTAAACCTGCATAGGTTTTCAATACCTCAATACACGCTGGACGCGGAATGTTCACTGCATCCGCAAGGGCTAACGCAGCCAATGCGTTCAAATAGTTATGCTGCCCTGACAGGTGCATCTCTTTGACGTCTAACAGTGTTTCGCCGTTGACCATCAACACACGTTTTTTTGAATCAAAACAATACTCGCCACTGTTTACCCCAAAACCAATACATTCATCCGCTGATTGGTTTTCAGGCAGTGTTAACGCATCTTGCCTATTCACGATGCAATTTTGTGCACCCTGATAAATTTTTAATTTCGCGCTGCGGTATTGCGCTAAGCCCAGAGGATACCTATCCATATGGTCTTCGCTAATATTCAGTACCGTTGCTGCAGCCGCTTTTAGGCTTGATGTGGTTTCGAGTTGGAAACTGGATAACTCTAAAACGTACAATGCATGGCCTGAATTGAGTAAAGACAGCGCTGGCGTGCCAATATTGCCGCCTATACCGACAGAAATCCCTGCCGCGCTCGCCATCTCCCCCACTAACGAGGTGACTGTGCTTTTCCCGTTTGACCCTGTAATCGCCACAATTGGCGCATCCGCTTCACGGCAAAACAGCTCAATATCGCCGACGATTTCAATACCGTTTTGCGCAGCTTCCTGCAATTGTGGTGTTGCTAATGCAATCCCTGGGCTTGCAACAATCAAATCCGCTTCTTGAAGCCATACGTTGTTCAAACTTCCGCTATGGCACTGCACATTTTCAGGCAGTTTATCCACACCCGGAGGTGTTGCACGGGTATCCATCACGCGTGGCACAACACCACGCTCAATGAAAAATTGAACGCAAGATAGGCCTGTAACTCCCAGACCTATAATGACAACGTTCTTACCCTGATAATCGACCATATTAACGCACCTTCAACGTTGCCAGCCCAATCAGCACTAGCATCAAGGAAATAATCCAGAAACGCACGATAACACGAGGTTCTGGCCAGCCTTTCAATTCATAATGATGGTGAATTGGAGCCATGCGGAAGATCCGTTGACCGCGTAATTTAAACGAACCAACCTGTAAAATTACGGACAAGGTTTCAACCACAAACACCCCACCCATAATCACTAATAAGAACTCTTGGCGCAGTAACACGGCGATAGTGCCCAGTGCACCACCAAGCGCCAGTGAGCCCACATCCCCCATGAAAACTTGTGCTGGGTATGTGTTAAACCAGAGGAAGCCTAAACCTGCCCCAACAATGGCGGTACAGACAATCACTAATTCACCTGCGTGTGGTAAGAATGGAATATGCAGGTAGCCCGCAAAATTGACATTACCTGTCGCCCATGCCACTAACGCAAAACCCGCCGCCACAAACACGGTTGGCATGATGGCTAAACCATCAAGGCCATCAGTTAAGTTCACGGCGTTACTGGTACCGACAATCACAAAATAGGTCAGTAAAATATATAACATGCCCAGTTGTGGCATCACGTCTTTGAAAAATGGCACCACCAGTTGCGTTGCTGGCGTGTCTTTCCCAATCGCATACATAGAAAATGCCACCACTAACGCGATAACGGACTGCCAGAAATATTTCCAGCGAGCGATTAAGCCACGCGTATCTTTTCTTACCACTTTGCGGTAATCGTCCACAAAGCCCACGATGCCATAGCCGATTAACACCAGCAATACGCACCAAACGTAAGGGTTATCTAAACGCGCCCACAATAAGACAGACACGGTGATTGAAAACAGGATTAATAAACCGCCCATGGTTGGTGTGCCACGCTTGCTAAAGTGTGACTCAGGGCCTTCGCTACGGACAACTTGACCAATCTGCATTTTTTGCAGATAAGCAATCAGGTGCGGGCCCATCCATAAGGCGATCGCAAGTGCAGTCAGCAAACCGACAATGGCTCTGAACGTTAAGTATGAAAAAACGTTCAAGACAGAAAACTTGTGGACCAACATTTCGGCAAGCCAGACTAACATTCGAAGCACTCCTTCAATGCATTCACGACATCTTCCATCGCGGAGCTGCGTGAACCTTTAACTAAAATAGAAACAACATCATTCTGCTGTGCTAGCGGAATTAGTCGGGTTAATAAATCGCTTTTTACCGTAAAGTGCTCACCACACTCACTAAATTCGCTGATCAACTCGCTCAGTTGACCAACGCTGAATACTTTATCTAAGCCCGCCTGTTTAGCTGCAACACCAACACGCTGATGGCATTCTTCGGCGTAATCACCCAGCTCACCCATATCACCGACAACTAAAATGCGGTAACCCGGCATTTTTTCCAGTACGTGAATGGCGGCAATCATAGAGCCATCATTAGCATTGTATGTGTCGTCTAATACCACTTTGTGTTCCGCTAAGCGAACAGGGAACAAACGCCCCGGCACCGCTTTAGTATTTGCTAAGCCATTCTTAATATCTTCGAGGCTTGCACCCACCGAAATGGCTAATGCACTCGCCGCTAACACGTTGGCAATATTATGTACGCCCGGCAAAGGTAACGTGATATCAACGTGCCCAACGGGGGTATGCAACACAAAATCCGTTGTTAATTGGTTGATTTGAATATCGGTCGGGTAGAAATCAGCTTTAGGCTGCTGTGTTAATGAGTAATACCACACGGTTTGGCGCGGTTGGAATTGCCATTTTTCACTGTAGCTATCCAAGTTGACAATCGCCGTCCCTTCTTCTGGGATACCTTGGTAAATCTCACCTTTGGCTTTAGCGACACCCTCTGGCGAACCAAACCCTGCTAAGTGTGCACCAAATAAATTGTTCACTAATGCGGTTTCAGGCTTCACGATATTGGTGGTATAGGCGATTTCATTTGGGTGGTTAGCACCCATTTCAATCACAGCAAAATCATGCTCTGGCGTTAAGCGAAACAGTGTTAACGGCACGCCGATATCGTTGTTTAAGTTGCCTGCGGTATACAAAGTCTTACCACGCTCTGCCAAAATAGAGGCGGTCATTTCTTTTACAGAGGTTTTACCCGATGACCCGGTTAAACCGACAATGCGAGCACTCACTTGCTGGCGAACCCATGCTGCCAATTGCCCCATCGCAATACGGGTATCGTCTACAACCACTTGCGGGCAATTTACGACTAATTTATGGTCGACTAATAATGCTTTTGCACCATCAGCAACCACTTGCTCAGCAAAATCATGAGCATCAAAACGTTCGCCTTTAAGGGCGATAAACAGGCAACTTTCACCTATTTTACGGCTATCTGTGCTCACGTTTTCAATCACGAATTCGCTATTAGGTGCAGACTCAATCTGCCCTGATGTGATTTTTGCAAGCTGCGCGAGGGTTAATGAAATCATGCGATCACCCCCAATAAGCGCGCTACCGTTAAGCGGTCAGAGTAATCTAATTTACGGTTACCAATAATTTGGTAATCTTCGTGGCCTTTACCGGCAAGAACAATCACATCATCGGGTGAGGCTTGCAAAATCGTATTGGTGACCGCTTCTGGGCGACCTGGAATGGCTAATGCGCGACTTGAATCTAATAAGCCCGCCATGATGTCGTTGATAATATCAATAGGGTCTTCGCTGCGTGGGTTATCGTCAGTGATCACGATTTTATCGGCCCACTCTTCCGCAGCGGCACCCATAAGTGGGCGCTTACCTTTGTCGCGATCGCCACCACAGCCAAATACGCACCAAAGTTGCCCTTTACAATGTAAACGAGCCGCCGCAAGGGCTTTTTCTAATGCGTCAGGTGTATGTGCATAGTCGACAACAACCGTTGGTTTGTTCGGTGCGCTGAAGACTTCCATTCGACCACAAACTGGGGAAAGGGATGAGGTCGATGCTAATAATTGCTCGAGCGGATAATCCATCATTAACAATGTCGCCATCGCAACTAATAAGTTACTGACGTTGAACGCCCCCATCAATGGGCTTTCAAATGCGCCTTTGCCCCACGAGGAGTCAAAATGAATGGTAGCGCCCTTATCATGGTATTCCACTTCAGTGGCTTTTAACCATGGGCCTTGCCAGTTTGCGGGGATACGGTTTTCCATCGTCACAGCGCACGCTTGTGGTAAGCGCTGTAACCATTTCAGTCCAACGTCATCATCTGCATTAATAATTTGATTTTTGGTTTGATGCGTCGAAAACAGTAACCATTTTGCTGCTTCGTAATTTTCCATATCACCATGGTAATCAAGGTGATCACGGCTTAGATTGGTGAACACAGCAGCTTCAAATTGCAATGCTGCCACACGCCCTTGCACTAAACCGTGGGAAGACACTTCCATCGCAGTCAACGTGGCTTTTTTATTTAACAGTTGCGTGAGCTCAAGCTGGATATCTACCGCCGAGCCTGTGGTGTTTTCTGTCGGTGAAACTTGCCCTAACAGGCCATTTCCAACCGTCCCCATCACTGCACTTGTCTCGCCAAGGCCTTTCGCCCACTGCGCAATCAGCTGAGTTGTGGTTGTTTTACCGTTTGTTCCTGTAACGCCCACTAATTTCATTTTGGCTGAAGGCTGGTCATAAAACTCACCCGCCAGAGCCGATAAACGGTTGTTTAAGTCATTGAGATAAATCACTGGCACGCCGTGAACAAAGCGGATCTCACCTTCTTCCGCTTCCCCTTGAGCCTCAGCGATCACCGCACCAACCCCTTGGGCAATCGCTTGAGGAATATAGTGCCGACCATCCGATTGATGGCCTTTTATAGCAATAAACAGATCACCCGCGGCAGCCTTTCGACTGTCTAGCGTCATCTCACGCAGTGAGATAGGAGTTGTGCTTACACCAAATGGCGCAAGGAGATCACAAAGATTACGATCTGCCACTTTTAACCTCTTTTTGACTGTTCACAATTTCATTTTTATCGTTAGGTTGTAATGCATCTGGCTCAACATTCATCAGTCGTAAGACACCGCCCATAATTGAGCCAAACACGGGAGCAGAAACTGCCCCTCCGTAGTACTTACCGCCGCTCGGCTCATTGATCAGGACAACAAGCGCATAACGTGGATTACTGGCTGGCGCGACACCCGCTGCATAAGCAAGGTATTTATCAACATAGCGCCCTTCAGGACCGACTTTTTTCGCGGTCCCGGTTTTAATTGCAATTCGGTAACCTTTAATCGCTGCACGTGCTCCACCACCGCCGGGCAGTGCCACGCTTTCCATCATATGCACCACCGTGCGCATAATTGGCTCAGGGAAAACACGCGTTCCCGGCACTGGTGGGTCAACCTTTGTGATAGACAGCGGCCTGTAGATACCAAAACTACCGATTGTCGCGTAGGCTCGCGCTAATTGTAACGGCGTTACCATTTGCCCGTAGCCAAAAGAAAAGGTGGCCCTATCTAAATCAGACCACCGTGTTTTTTTACTTGGAAAGATGCCACTACTTTCCCCGACTAACCCCAGATTAGTCGGCTTGCCAAACCCAAAGCGGCTATACACATCCACCAGCTCTGTGGCAGGCATCGCTAACGCCAGTTTAGAAACACCCACGTTACTCGACTTCTGTAAAATCCCAGTAATAGTTAGCTCCGCATAGCGTGCAACGTCTTTAATTTCATGGCCGCTAATACGATATGGATAGGTATTAATCACTGAGTTTTCTTTGATAATTTTGTTGTGCAGCGCGCTCATTACCACCATCGGTTTCACCGTTGAGCCCGGCTCAAAAATATCGGTAATTGCACGGTTACGCATGGCGTCCATTGCGGTGCCAGCAAGGTTATTTGGGTTATAAGATGGGCTATTTGCCATCGCCAAAATTTCCCCTGTGTGCACATCCACTAAAATCGCCACGCCTGATTCCGCTTTGTTTTCTTGTACGCCGCGGGTCAGTTCACGGTAAACAATCGATTGAATACGTTCATCGATGCTCAACGTTAAGTTATGTGCCGCTTGGCTATCGACAGACGAAATGGTTTCGATCACGCGACCATTACGGTCTTTACGAACAGTACGCTCTCCCGGCGAACCTTTTAACCAACGGTCAAAGCTCTTTTCAACGCCTTCAATACCTTCCCCGTCAATGTTTGTCACCCCCAGTAAGTGAGCAGTTACAGGGCCTGACGGGTAATAACGGCGGGATTCTTTACGCAGATAGATACCCGGGATTTTTAATTTTTTAACGTAGTCACCGATAGACGGGTTAACTTGGCGCGCTAAATACACAAAACGGCCACGCGGGTTGGCCGATATTTTGTTGGTAATTTGTTCGAGTGGAATTTCGAGTGCGTCTGCAAGGGCTTTCCAGTGCTCATCATTGCTAACCCCGCCTTTCTCAAACACTTCTTTTGGATCAGCCCAAATTGCGTTGACGGGGACACTAACCGCAAGCTGCCGACCTTCACGGTCGCTGATCATACCACGCGCCGTCGCAACTTCCTGAACACGTAAAGAACGCAAATCGCCCTCTTTAACTAGCTTTTCAGGGGCGATAATTTGTAAGTAGGCGACACGGGTTAATAACCCTGCTAGCGCCAAGACAATGCACCCGCACAGCAAAATAAAGCGCCAGCGGACAAAGCTGGTACTTTCTTCTTGTTTCTTATTTTTTGCTGTTTTTGGTGCTTTCATTGGGAACCTTTTTTATTGCTGAGAAACAATAATTTTTTCTTGTGATGGCTCAACTTGAACCATCTGTAATTTATCAACGGACAAACGCTCAATACGGCTATGGCTCGCTAAGGCATTTTCCTC
The DNA here is from genome assembly GCF_058246155.1 of Providencia sp. UF-183. Lineage (NCBI taxonomy): Bacteria > Pseudomonadati > Pseudomonadota > Gammaproteobacteria > Enterobacterales > Morganellaceae > Providencia > Providencia sp. UF-183. Next base: position 74,848 of record NZ_JBSICD010000018.1, read on the forward strand.
GAGGATCAGATTGCGCCATTCAATATCCAGCGAGTCTTTCTCTTCGTATAATTTGTCTTTGGCCGCGGTTAATAAGCGCGTTTCGTGTGCCGTAGTAACCACAAATACCGCGCTAATAATAATCGCAGCCAATAAAATCAAAGGAACGATGCCGTAGCGAAATAAATCACGTCCAATCACGCGTGCTAGGCTGTGCCTTTCAGGAACCATTATTGCGCCGCCTTCTCTGCAAAACGCAGCACTGAACTGCGTGCGCGTGGGTTTTCGTCAATTTCGTTATCCGATGGCTTCATTTTGCCTAAATCACGTAACTGCGCTGCACCTAATGCTTTAATTTGCGTTTCCGTCAGTGGGATCCCAGCAGGTACACTTGGCCCTTTACTGTTTTTGCGGATAAATTGTTTAACTAGTCTGTCTTCCAAAGAGTGGAAACTGATCACCGACAAGCGCCCTTCTGGTGCCAAAACACCCATTGCACCGTTTAACGCCTGCTCAATCTCTTCCAACTCGCTATTGATGTAGATACGAATAGCCTGAAAACTGCGAGTTGCAGGGTGCTTATGTCGGTCTTTCATCGGACTAACTTTAGAAATCAACTCAGCCAGATGGCGTGTTCGGGTCAATGGCTCTTCTTCTGGGTTATGATTGCGTTCCACAATCGCCCTTGCGATACGCTTCGAAAAACGCTCTTCACCAAAGGTTTTGAGTACCCATGCAATGTCATCAGCCTCTGCATTCATCAACCATTGTTGCGCTGATTGCCCTTTGGTTGGGTCCATACGCATATCTAATGGCCCGTCACGCATAAATGAAAACCCTCTTTCTGGGTCATCTAGCTGCGGCGAAGACACGCCTAAATCCAATAAAACACCGTCAATTTGCCCCACCAGCCCTTCTTCTTCCACGTATTGTGCAATGTCTGAGAACGGGCCGTGCTTAATCATAAAACGCGGATCATCAATGGCTTGTGCCGCTTTAATCGCTTCTGGGTCACGGTCAATGGCGATTAAACGCCCGTGCTCACCCAGTTGGCTTAAAATTAAGCGAGAATGCCCGCCACGACCAAAAGTGCCATCGATATAAATGCCATTTGGCTTAATATTCAAGCCATTAACGGCTTCATCCAATAATACGGTTACGTGCTTAAATTGCTGTTGCGTCATTGTTATAGTGACAAATCCTGTAAGCGGGCTGAGAGTGGTTCAGTGGTGAGGCGCTCCGCAGCGATATCATTTTCCACTTGTTTGTACCAAGTTTGCTCATCCCAAAGTTCAAATTTATTAATCTGGCCAACCAACATGACCTCTTTGGTTAGCCCTGCGTGTTGGCGCAATGTATTGGCTAACAAAAGACGTCCTGCATTATCCATTTGGCATTCGCTAGCGTGACCCAGTAAAAGCCGTTGTACACGTCGCTCAGCTTCGTTCATGGTGGATAAGCGAGACAGTTTTTCCTCAATGATTTCCCATTCAGGTAGGGTATAAAGCAGCAGGCACGGCTGGTGAAGGTCAATGGTACAAACCATTTGCCCTTTCGCTTCCTCGGTCAGCATTCCTCGATAACGAGTAGGCACGGTTAGCCGCCCTTTGCTGTCGAGATTAACCAGTGTTGCCCCACGAAACATACCCGATTAAACCCCTTTCATTTCCTAGTCACCCACTTTACCCCACAATTCTCCACATATAAAGTTTACGAATGGTATGAAAACCTTGTCAAGCCAGCCACGCTCAGCTTTAGGTTTATTTACAGAACAATTCAGAAAATATAAGGATGGGTAAAATCTTACTTGGAAAGAAAATAAGAAATAACAAATTGATATAATTAGCTAATTTTATAAATTTCACACAAAATAACAAAACAACTGTTTATTGCTGAGAAATCATAAAAATCACGCTAAATCCAATCTCTATCTCATTTTTAATCAGCCTATTTCGTACCAATTCTTTACTTTTAATCTGTTCTTAAAACTGGGTTAATCCCCTTCGAGGACTAAAACACGGCTCTAGAAAAATAAAATCGTTATATTTCAGACCACTAAACAACTGTTTTAATAAACAGTACTTAAGTTAATAAAAAAAATGCCAACCCAATACAGCGATGAATAAAAACTCGCTTTATTTTTATTTTTATTGCATTTAGCTTTTGTTACAAAATAAACAAACAATCGATTAAGATAATTCCTAAAGTTAAATATTTACCTATTTTTAACCGATAAAAAAAAGACCCCTACATTGTAGGGGCCCTTATATTACTCATAATCGTGATCAACATCACTCATTATTGAGAAGCTTTACACTGATTGCCCAAAGTTCAGGCTATTTATTGCTTACGGCCTAAACTTCCACGACGACATAAATCACGACGTATGCGAGTGATGCCTGTATCGGGTTTTTGCTTCTCATCAAGACTCGCTAACACGAGCTCAAGAATGCGCTCTGCGATATCGCGGTGGCGCTGTGCAAGTGACAACACAGGGCAACCGAGGAAATCCAATAATTCGTTATCTCCAAAGGTCGCAATAACCATATGCTCAGGCAAACGACCACTGCGTTTGAGTGCAACATCCAGTACGCCTTGGAGCAATGAGAAAGACGTTGTAAATAACGCATCAGGCATCTCATTGCCGCTATCAAGCCAATTTGCAAACACGTCTGCGGCAGAATCACGCTCGTAGCTATTTGCGTACAAATAGTCAACTTCACGCGCATCATCACTCCATGCTTTACGAAAACCCTGCTCACGTAAATAGCTGACAGACAGCTCAGGTAATGCCCCTAAGTACAATACCGATTCAGCTTTGAACTTGCGTAACTCTGCTGAAATCATGAAAGCATCTTCTTGGTCATCCCCTACAACACTAATAAAGTGCTCTTTTTCAAGGGCTCTATCCAGTGCAATAATAGGGAGCGAACGGTTTGCCCAACGCTGATAAAAAGGGTGCTCTGGTGGCAGTGCAGTCGACACAATAATGGCATCAACTTGGCGCTGCAAAAGGTGTTCAACACAACGAATTTCGTTGTCTGGTTGATCCTCAGAACACGCGATTAACAATTGGTAGCCGCGTTGACGTGCCTGTCTTTCTAAATAATTAGCTATACGTGTATAGCTGGTATTTTCCAGATCGGGGATCACTAACCCAATGGAACGGGTGCGCCCTGCACGTAAGCCCGCAGCAACTGCATTTGGATGGTAATTGTGCTCTCTGACGACTGCCATCACTTTTTCAACAGTTTTATCGCTGACTCGATACTGCTTGGCCTTGCCGTTGATCACATAACTAGCCGTTGTGCGGGAAACACCCGCTAGACGGGCTATCTCATCCAGTTTCACGTTAACCTCTTTTTAATTTCGGGAACAGCCTCGAGTCATTCGAGGCCTTATATCCGAGTATTCTACCTTTGGAAGATAAATTTTTCATCGCATAATTTTGTCGCCACGCGAAACACCGACGATACCAGAGCGTACTACTTCAACAATTTCAGCAACACCACGTACTGATTCGATGAAAGCATCCAGTTTATCGCTTGTTCCTGCGAGCTGAACGGTATAAAGCGTTGGCGTGACATCGACGATTTGCCCGCGGAAAATATCCGCACAGCGTTTCACTTCGTCACGTCCATAACCTGAAGCTTGCAACTTCACTAACATGATTTCACGCTCGATATGTGCTGAAGCCGTCAGCTCACTCACACGCAGAACATCCACCAGCTTGTGCAGTTGTTTCTCAATTTGCTCAAGCACTTTTGCATCACCCTTGGTTTGGATGGTCATACGTGACAATGTTGGGTCATCAGTGGGCGCAACCGTCAAACTTTCAATATTATAACCACGCTGAGAGAACAGACCTATGACACGGGACAAAGCACCTGATTCATTTTCTAATAAAACGGATAAAATACGACGCATGATCAGGTCCTCTCTGTTTTGCTCAACCACATTTCGTCCATTGCTCCACCACGGATTTGCATTGGGTAAACGTGTTCGGTTTCATCAATATTGATATCAACAAATACTAAGCGTTGGTTTTCATTCACCTCAACTAGCGCTTGCTTGAGTTTTTCTTCAAGTTCATCAGGAGAAGCAATCGAAATACCAACATGGCCATAAGCCTCTGATAATTTAATAAAATCAGGGAGTGACTGCATGTAGGATTGGGAATGGCGGCCTTGATAAATCATATCTTGCCACTGTTTTACCATGCCTAAAAAACCATTATTGAGGTTCAGGACTAAGACAGGCAAGCCGTATTGTAGTGCCGTTGATAGCTCCTGAATATTCATTTGGATGCTACCATCGCCCGTTACACAAACCACTGTTGAGTTTGGATGGGCTAATTTCACCCCTAATGCGGCAGGTAAACCAAAGCCCATGGTGCCGAGACCACCTGAATTTATCCAATGTCTTGGTTTATCAAACGGATAATACAATGCAGCAAACATTTGATGCTGCCCGACATCCGAAGTCACATACGCCTCACCATTTGTTAAACGATAAATCATTTCAATGGCTTGCTGAGGTTTGACTTTAGTTTGATTGGTTTCATAACGTAGGCACTGTTTTTTGCGCCACTCTTCAATATCTTTCCACCAATCTTTTAATGCATTTTCATCTTGTTTAGCTGAAGCTTGGTCTAACTGCCCTAACATTTGTTTTAAGGTCAATTTCGCATCACCAACAATCGGAATATCAGCATTTACCGTTTTTGAAATTGAAGTTGGGTCAACGTCAATTTGGATCACCGTTGCATTTGGGCAATATTTTTCTAAATTATTGGTTGTACGGTCGTCAAAACGGACGCCCACTGCAAAAATCACATCTGAATTATGCATGACTTTATTTGCTTCATAAGTCCCATGCATACCTAACATGCCGACGGATTGCTTATGGGTTTCAGGAAAAGCCCCTAACCCCATCAAGGTCGAAACAACAGGCAGTTTTAATGCTTCTGCTAACTCAATGAGTTCTGCTGAACAATTAGCGTTAATCGCTCCGCCACCAATATAGAAAACGGGTTTTTTTGCCGCGACTAATTTAGAAAGTGCTTTTTTGATCTGCCCTTTGTGCCCTTGCAGGGTCGGGTTATATGACCGTAAAGAAACAGATTCAGGGTAATGATACGGAAATTTAAGTGCAGGGTTCACCGTATCTTTCGGAAAGTCGATCACAACAGGGCCAGGACGGCCACTTGCTGCGATGTAAAAGGCCTTTTTAATCGTCTCAGGAATTTCTTCCGCACTTTTAATTAAAAAACTGTGCTTCACTATCGGGCGGGATATTCCCACCATGTCACATTCTTGGAACGCATCATTACCAATTAAAGAACTAGCAACCTGCCCTGATAGCACCACCATCGGCACAGAGTCCATATAGGCGGTTGCAATGCCAGTAATCGCATTGGTTGCCCCGGGGCCTGAAGTGACGAGAACGACGCCAACATCCCCTGTTGAGCGAGCATAGCCATCGGCCATATGCACTGCGGCTTGTTCATGACGCACCAGAATATGTTCCACACCGCCTACAGTATGAAGCGCATCATAAATATCTAATACTGCACCGCCTGGATACCCAAACACGTGCTTTACTCCTTGGTCAATCAATGACTTGACGACCATTTCAGCTCCCGACAACTTCTCCATGAGTTTGCCCCCAGACATTATTTGCAAGTTAAGAGGTATCAATTACCCCTTTATTTTTATCATTTAAACAGGTTAATGCGTGCTATTAACATATCTCTCTGGCTGAAACGAAGCAAACATCATTTCAGCACAAAAATAGTGACTATTTCACATTATCTTGAACATTTGCCGTTCGCAGAGGGAATAACTGCATATGGAAAAAACGGAAGAAAGATTGACTATTTTCCAGCCAACTGGCGATTTGAAATATTTTGTTCTGACCGTGAATAAAAAGAAAAGATATAGGCAGGATTTATATATAAGAGCATCAGGCTCACCTATCGAAATAGATAAGCCTGATAATAAAACGCTTAATTACTCTTGATACATAGATTCAATTTCTAATTGATAGCGCTCAGAAATGATTTTACGACGTAATTTCAAGGTTGGTGTTAACTCCCCTTTTTCCATTGAAAACGTCGTTGGTAACAAGGTAAAACGTTTAACTTGATGAAAATTCTCTATGTTTTTTTGCAGTTCTTTTAAACGGGCTTCAAAAAGCGCCACAATATTAGAGTCTTTCAGTAACTCAAGACGATCACGATATTTTAAGTTAATCGAATGTGCATATTCTTCTAGGCTGTCATAACACGGCACTATCAGTGCAGAAACAAACTTACGTGTATCGGCAATGACGGCAATATGCTCAATAAATTTATCTTGGCCTAACACCCCTTCAATCATTTGAGGTGCGATATACTTACCGTTAGACGTTTTCATTAAGTCTTTTAGCCTATCCGTAATATATAAATTGCCTTGCTCGTCTATTTTCCCTGCATCACCCGTTTTTAACCAGCCATCAGAGGTAAACGTATCTAAGGTTTCATTTGGGCGATTGTAGTAACCTTTCATCACAACAGGGCCCTTTACTTGGATTTCATCATCTTTACCAATACGTACTTCAACCGAAGATAATGGTGTACCAATCGAACCTAGAGGATATTTGCCCTCTTCCCAACATGAAACCGTCGCGCAGGTTTCTGACATACCATAGCCGTATTTAATATCCACGCCTGCGGATAAGAAAAAGGCAATAACATCATCATCTAAACGCGCCCCAGCGGCTGGCATAAAACGAATACGCCCACCCAACCCCTCGCGAATTTTACTTAAAACCAGCTTATCCGCTAATGGAAAGATAGCGCGATTGATTAATGATGGTACGCCGCCTTTTGACAACGCTTTCACACGATGCTTACCAAGGGAGATAGCCATCTTAAACAGCATTCTACGTGCCCATGGCGCTTTCGATACTTTACCTTGCACTGCACTATAGACTTTTTCATAGAAACGCGGCACAGCACACATCACGGTAGGTTTTACATCTGCCAGTGCTTCTCGCACTAAGTTGGTATCCGTTAAATAAACATTAAGCGCCCCTACGTGCATAACATAGAAACTCCAAGCACGTTCAAAGACATGAGAAAGGGGTAAAAAGCTTAACGAAATATCCTCTTCCGTTAGTTGTAAACGCTCATCATGCAGGTACAACTGAGCAGCCATGTTGTAATAATCCAACATTACGCCTTTTGGCTCACCTGTAGTGCCTGATGTATAGATAATCGTAAATAAATCACTGAGATTATGGGCTGCAATGCGTGCATCCAGCTCCATTTGATATTCAGGCTGAGCTTGTGCCATAAAAGTCGATAAATGCAAGGTTGCCACTGAGTTATCAGTCAGTTCAACTTCCTCATCTATGACGACAATCATTTTTAATTGGGGGCAAAGCGCAGGTAATTTGCACGCAATGTCATATTGCGTTTGTTCACCGACAAACAACACCTTAATGTTGGCATCGTTAATGATATAAGCGGCTTGTTCAACACTGCTGGTCGCATAAAGTGGAACCGTCACCGCTCTGATCTGTAATGATGCTAAGTCAATCAGTGACCAATCCATGCTGTTATGGGCAAATAACCCAATATTTTCTTGTGTTGAGACTTCTAATGCTAAAAGGTGACGAGAGATCGCAGACGTGCGTTCACCCACCTCATTCCATGTTAATGAGCTTTGCTGCCCATTATTCCATTGACTGAAAGCTATCCGACTCGCTGATTCGTTTGCATTGATTCTGCTACGTAAGCGATTTACTAAATGGTATGGATATAGATTTTCAGTAATCAAAGTTAATTCCCTATAGGTCATTATTGATATAAGTCACTCGGTATCTTCACAAGAACTTAACCGTTTCACTATTTTCAGCTTACAAGTGTTAGCTGAATATCGGCAGTGTATCGACTAATAACGTAGGAGGAAAGTTTTTATATGTAAATTTTCTGCAAATGTTATGTTCGCTGCAAAACTCACCGTTGCTCTCGCTACGATGAGTGATTTAACTTGCCTTAGTGCTCTGAATGTTGTGGTTCAGAGCACGACAACAAATTTATATTAAGGAGTGAGACTAAGCCGCAACCGCTTGATCGAGCAATTCTGCGATCATCTGGCTAAATTGTGATTTCATCCATTGATGGCCTTTATCCCTAGCAGTCGATTCATGCCATGTTAGATAACAAGGACGGGTATCATTTTCTAAAGGTAACGGCAACATACGTAGTTTTAACTGCCCTGAATAATGTTCAACAAGCCATTTCGGCGCAATAGCGACTAAGTCAGTTTGTGCAACAATATTCAATACACTGCTTAGATCTGTTCCCTTATAGTTAATCGTATGAGATAACTCAGTGTTATTGTAATACGGTGTGCTAAATGACCCTATATTATCCATTGACATAATTGCATGTTTCTCGCTCATTAATTCAGTTTCTGAAATTGAATTAACAATACGTGGATGGTTATTTGCGGCAACTAAAACTAATTCATCATTAAATAAAACCTGATGTTGGTATTCGGGTTTTTCGAATTGGTTATACCCAATAAAGAAATCTATTTCCTGATATTTTAATTGATGTGCAATGTTATTATCCAAAAATGAATGAATAAATACATTAATATTAGGTGAGGCCATTTTAAACTTCGCCACGATCATCGCAGCTAAACGAATATCTAGAGGAGAACAGATTGATAAATTAAATACGCGATCGCTATCTTGCGGGTCAAAACCCGCCCCTGGTAACTCATTATGCACTAATTGCAACGCCTGTCTTACTGGCCCAAATAGCTGTTTCGCCCGCGAAGTCGGCTGAATCCCACGACCGTAACGCACAAATAATTCGTCGTTAAACATTGATTTTAAACGCGAAACAGCATTACTCACCGCCGGTTGAGACATGCCCAACACTTGAGCGGCTTTAGTGACATTTTGCATCTGCATAACCACATCAAAAACTGTTAACAAATTTAAATCAACATTACGTAGGTGAATATCGCTGCTTTCTTTTTTACCTGTTGAAATCGTATCAAAATCAGTCATTTTTTACTCCACTAAATATATTTATCATTTTTCATTAACGAAAAGACGTATTCACCTTAAAAACACCGACGAATATATAAACTCGCTAAATATTATTTCTGAAACAACTTATAGATAGTAAGCTATTTCGCTTTCCCTGCATTTATTAAAACGACGTTTCTATTACTTTACTCATTAATTATGATTCACAGAATAGATATCATTATAAAACGCAAATATTCACCAAAGTAATGAGTGATATTTTTATATTAAAATCACAATTACTCTCAGTAAAAATAATAAAGCAATTTCCCGAAGAAATCATAATAAATCGCATTTGGATTCTGTAAATATTCTCATTATCAGATTAATTTTTACTTATTCATTTATTAGATAACTAAGTTAATCAATAGCCATTGATGTTAGTGATTAATTTTACGGGTTTTATCTTTTCTGGAAATTCTTGAATTAAAAAAAACAAAAGATAATGATAAAACAATAACTTACATAAATAAAAGCATCAAAAAAATTCACCAGAAGAATTTTACCCTGAATTTTCAATTCAAATATAGGCAAAAACATCACTGAAATTAGCAAAAACAGTCACATTCCCTAACTCAACTCCATAATTCACAATTGGTAAAAAACAGTCAGAAATCCATCATTGACATTAACTTTAAGATCACGTATCTATAAATACAGTTGATTTAGAAACCTATGAGAGACAGTTTAAATGACATTTTCTATCCGCCTACTAAGCCTACTACTACTCGCATTAAATTTGCGCGGTATGCTTATGGACGGAAAATAGAAATACACTGTCCACAAACATTAAGAACCCGCGCAACCCGCGGGTTTTTTTATGCCTGCGGCTTTGGAAGAACATAAAACTCAATTTATTAAAACAAAATTCGATATGAGGAATACAATATGAGCAACCAAGTCATTATTTTCGATACCACATTACGTGATGGCGAGCAGGCATTGCAGGCCAGTTTATCAGTCAAAGAAAAATTACAAATCGCTTTTGCGTTAGAACGTTTAGGTGTTGATATTATTGAGGCAGGTTTCCCTGTTTCCTCCCCTGGTGACTTTGAATCTGTGCAAACTATCGCACGTGAAATTAAAAATAGCCGCATCTGCGCATTGGCACGTTGTGTCGAAAATGATATCGACGTTGCAGCAGAGTCATTAAAAGTCGCTGAAGCTTTTCGTATCCATATCTTTTTAGCCACCTCCAATTTGCATATGGAGAAAAAATTAAATAAATCGTTTGATGGCGTAATGGATATGGCAATCAATTCAATCAAACGTGCCCGTCGTTACACCGATGATGTTGAGTTTTCTTGCGAAGATGCGGGCCGTACTGACCCAGATAATTTATGCCGTATCGTTGAGACTGCAATTAATGCAGGGGCAACAACCATTAATATCCCTGATACTGTTGGTTACACCACTCCTTATCAATTTGGCGGGATCATTACGGATTTATATAACCGCGTTCCAAATATTGATAAAGCGATTATTTCAGTCCACTGCCACGATGACTTAGGCATGTCAGTTGCCAACTCCATCAGTGCTGTACAAGCGGGTGCACGCCAAGTGGAAGGGACAATCAACGGATTAGGTGAGCGCGCAGGGAATACCGCCTTAGAAGAAGTCATCATGGCGATTAAATTGCGCGAGCAAATGTTAAATGTCCATACCAATATTAATCACAAAGAAATTTACCGTACCAGCCAATTAGTTAGCCAATTATGCAATACCCCAATTCCAGCCAATAAAGCCGTGGTGGGTAGCAATGCATTCTCCCACTCTTCCGGTATTCACCAAGACGGCGTGTTAAAAAACCGCGAAACTTACGAAATCATGACCCCTGAGTCGATTGGTTTAAAAGCAGAAAAATTAAATTTAACCTCGCGTTCTGGTCGCGCTGCCGTGAAACACCGTATGGAAGAAATGGGCTATCACGAAGGCAAAGATTTCAAATTGGACGAATTGTATACCGCATTTTTGAATTTAGCGGACAAAAAAGGTCAAGTGTTTGATTATGATTTAGAAGCCTTGGCTTTCTTTACTAAGCAACAAGATGAAACCGACCACTTTGTGATGGATTATTTCAGCACACAATCTGGTTCAAGCATTGTGGCAACCGCGACAGTCAAAATGCAGTGCGGTGATGAAGTGAAATCGGAAGCTGCAACGGGCAATGGCCCTGTTGATGCTATCTACCAAGCCTTTAGCAACATTACCAATTACCCAATGAAATTAGTTTCTTACCAGTTATCTGCCAAAGGCCATGGCGAAAATGCATTAGGCCAAGTGGATATCGTGGTGGAATGCCATAACCGTAAGTTCCACGGTATGGGCTTAGCGACAGACATCGTTGAATCCTCAGCAAAAGCGATGGTTCACGTGTTAAACAGCATTTGGCGTTCTGAACAAGTCGAAATCGAAAAACAAAAAATAAACCAAGAATCACAATCAAACACAAAGGAAGCAGTGTAACCATGTCTAGTTATCAAATTGCCGTATTACCGGGAGATGGCATCGGTCCAGAAGTAATGGCACAAACACATAAAGTGTTGGATGCAATAAGCAAACGCTTTGCCATTACGATTAATACTAAAGAATACGATGTTGGCGGTGCGGCCATCGATAATCACGGCGAGCCACTGCCGCAAGCGACAATAAAAGGTTGTGAAGAAGCCGACGCGGTATTGTTCGGTTCAGTTGGCGGTCCAAAATGGGAACATTTGCCACCAGACAGCCAACCTGAGCGTGGTGCCTTATTACCATTACGTAAGCATTTTAAATTATTCAGTAATTTACGGCCTGCACGTTTATACCAAGCCTTAGAGGCATTTTGCCCATTACGTGCAGACATTGCTGCGCAAGGCTTTGATATTCTGTGTGTTCGTGAGTTAACTGGCGGTATTTATTTCGGCCAACCGAAAGGACGCAAAGGCGAAGGCAGTGAAGAATACGCCTTTGATACGGAAGTGTATCACCGTTACGAAATCGAGCGCATTGCACGCATCGCGTTTGAATCTGCCCGTAAACGTACCCATAAAGTGACGTCAATCGATAAAGCGAACGTCTTACAAAGCTCTGTATTATGGCGCGAAGTTGTGAATCAAATCGCTAAAGAATATCCCGATGTTGAAGTTAATCATATGTATATCGATAACGCCGCGATGCAAATGATCAAAGCGCCTTCTCAGTTTGATGTGGTTTTATGCTCTAACTTATTCGGTGACATTATTTCCGATGAGTGCGCGATGATCACCGGTTCAATGGGCATGTTGCCTTCGGCGAGCTTAAATGCAGATGGTTTTGGCTTATATGAACCTGCGGGCGGCTCTGCACCGGATATCGCGGGTAAAAATATTGCGAACCCAATCGCACAAATTTTATCGGCATCAATGTTATTACGCTTTAGCTTGGACCAAACTGATGCCGCAGATGCGATTGAACGCGCGGTAAATAAAGCGTTAGAAGATGGTCACAGAACATCCGATTTAGCGGGTGCAGGCAAATCAATCAGTACCAGTGAAATGGGCGATATTATTGCTCGTTATATTGCACAAGGGGTTTAATCATGGCCAAGACTTTATATCAAAAATTATATGATGCTCACGTCGTGCGTGAAGTCGAAAATGAAATCCCTTTGATTTATATCGACCGCCATTTGGTGCACGAAGTGACTTCACCACAAGCGTTTGATGGATTAAGAACTAAAAACCGCCCATTGCACCAACCCAGCAAAACCTTTGCAACGATGGACCACAACGTATCCACGCAAACCAAAGATATCAATGCTTGCGGTGATATGGCACGTATTCAAATGCAAGAGTTGATGAAAAACTGCGAAGAGTTTGGCGTCACTCTGTATGACTTGAACCACCCATACCAAGGGATTGTTCACGTCATGGGCCCAGAGCAAGGGATCACTTTACCGGGCATGACAATTGTGTGTGGGGACTCACATACCGCGACCCACGGTGCTTTCGGTGCGTTAGCGTTTGGTATCGGGACATCCGAAGTTGAGCATGTCATGGCGACGCAAACGCTGAAACAAGCGCGTGCAAAAACCATGAAAATTGAAGTGGTTGGTAAGGCACCTGCGGGCATTACGGCAAAAGATATTGTTTTGGCTATCATTGGTACCACTGGCAGTGCAGGCGGTACGGGCTATATCGTCGAATTCTGCGGTGAAGCCATTGAAAACCTGAGCATGGAAGGCCGTATGACCGTGTGTAACATGGCCATCGAGTTGGGCGCAAAAGCGGGTATTATCGCCCCAGATGAGACCACCTTTAATTACATGAAAGGCCGCCAATTTGCACCAAAAGGCCAACAATGGGATGACGCCGTTACTTATTGGAAAACGTTGAAAACGGATGACGATGCCAAATTCGATAAAATCATCACCATTCAAGCAAGCAGTATTGCGCCACAAGTGACTTGGGGAACTAACCCGGGGCAAGTGATTGCAATCAACCAACCGATCCCTGCACCAGAATCTTTTGCGGATCCCGTTGAGCGCGCTTCTGCTGAAAAAGCGTTAGCTTATATGGGATTAGAGTCAGGCATTAAGTTATCTGATGTTAAAATCGACAAAGTGTTTATCGGCTCATGCACGAACTCACGTATTGAAGATTTACGTGCCGCCGCGGCGATTGCCAAAGGTAAAAAAGTGGCAAATGGCGTACAAGCTATCGTGGTTCCGGGTTCAGGCCCTGTCAAAGCCCAAGCAGAGCAAGAAGGTTTGGATAAAATCTTTATTGATGCTGGCTTTGAATGGCGTTTACCGGGTTGTTCGATGTGTTTAGCGATGAACAATGACCGTTTAAACCCGGGCGAGCGCTGCGCATCTACCAGTAACCGTAACTTTGAAGGCCGCCAAGGCCGCGCAGGTCGCACCCACTTAGTCAGCCCAGCCATGGCAGCCGCAGCGGCGATTAATGGCCATTTTGCTGACGTTCGCGATATTCAGATTTAAAGGAGAGAAAAATGGAAAAGTTAATCACCCATGTGGGCATTGTTGCTCCTTTAGACGCCGCGAATGTGGACACTGACGCCATTATTCCAAAGCAATTTTTGCAGAAAGTGACTCGCACAGGCTTTGGTCAGCATTTATTCAATGACTGGCGTTTTTTAGATGAACATGGCCAGCAACCTAACCCTGACTTCGTGCTGAACAAGCCGGCTTTCAAAGGGGCAAGTATCTTATTAGCTCGTGAAAACTTTGGCTGCGGCTCATCCCGTGAGCATGCGCCATGGGCATTGACGGATTTTGGCATTCAAGTGGTTATCGCCCCAAGTTTCGCTGATATTTTTTACGGTAACTCATTCAATAACCAGCTGTTACCTATCAAATTAAGCGAGCAAGAAGTGGATGAGATGTTTAACTACGTTAACAGCCACGAAGGTTGCCAATTCACTGTTGATTTAGAAGCTCAAACGGTCACCGCTGGCGATAAAACCTATCATTTTGAGATTGATAGCTTCCGCCGCCATTGCATGATGAATGGGTTAGATAGCATTGGCTTGACGTTGCAACACGTCGACCAAATTAAGGGTTATGAGCAACAAATCCCGACCTTTATGAACTAAGATACTCGTCATATTTCACATGGCGTGGGTGTTAGCACCGCTCCACTACACGCTGTGTGAACTCTTTAGACTATCCCCATTTTCAAATTTTCACGCTCTCAAATGCGGAACTCTTCCTTCTTTACACTTTTCCCCCTCAAAGATCACTTCCCCATTAGTTTCTTCCTGTATAATTATTTAAACGAAATGCCACAATTAACGATTAACCATTAACGATTAACGATTAACGATTTTTTCTAAATAGTTCGCGTTATGGCAAGGCGGCAAGAGAAGATATCCCTAGGAGCATACATCAGTATGTGACTAGGGTATTCGAGCGAAGCCAACACAGCCATAACGTGAAATATGACGAAAAAATAAAAAAAAGCCGGTAAAAACCGGCTTGGTGACAGACACCACTACTCTAAATGGGGGAGTCGGCCTGCAATTGCACGCCAAACGAGCTACTTACTGCCACCTATTATCCGCGGATATTAGGAAATTAAAATTGATGCAATTTTTGCCGGAGTTCCTCTTTTATGTCCAATACACGCTTACAAACACAATTCGTTCGCCTCTGGCAGCATTTCCAAGGGCAAAACAGTGAAACTACTTTGCAGGATATTGCCGACACCTTATTTTGCTCTCGTCGCCATGTACGAACATTATTAAATAATATGCAGAGCCATGGTTGGCTCAGTTGGCAAGCCGAAGCGGGTCGTGGCAAGCGCTCTACTCTTATTTTCCACGTGAATGGTTTAGAACTTCAACAAGCCCAAGCTGAGCAATTACTCAAAGAAGAGAGCATCGAAAAACTTGTCGCGTTGGTGGGTGACAAAGAAACCATTCGGCAAATGGTGCTTTCTGAACTAGAACGCAGTTACCGGCAAGGGAAAAACCTATTACGCATCATTTATTACCGTGATTTCCCCAATTTATTGCCCGGTGCGCCCATGCGCCGCTCTGAAATTCATTTGATGAGCCAAATTTTTAATGGCTTAACCCATATAAATGAGGAAAAAGGGGAAGTCGAAGATGGGCTGGCTCACCACTGGCAAGCTATCAGTGACACACATTGGCGCTTTTATTTGCGCCCTGCTATTTATTTCCACCACGGGCGGGAAATGCTTGCAGAAGATATTATTCACTCTTTACTGCGTTTAAAACAGTGTTGGCCGTTATTTTCCCATATTCAGTCCGTCAGCACACCACAGCCTTATGTCATTGATATTCAATTAAATCAGCCTGATAAACAGCTACCTTGGTTGTTAGGCAGCCACCATGCGGCTATTTTGCCTAAAGAGTGGAAAAGCCTAGACAACTTTAGCCGTTGCCCTATTGGTACAGGCCCTTATCAAGTTGACAAAAATTTGCCACAAAAGCTCACCATTACAGCCTTTGACCGCTACTTTGGTTATCGCGCTCTGTTGGATGAAGTGACGATTTGGGTGGTGCCAGAGCTTTCAGAACAAATGGTGTGCACCACGTTAAAAATGGATGGCGACAAGCACCATAATGATTCGTTAGAAAGCCGCATGGAGGAAGGTTGCTATTTTTTACTAATGGATCAACGTTCTGAGCTATCCCAGCGGGAAGATGTGCGTAAATGGTTATGCAGCTTTCTCACACCCGTGAATTTACTTGCCCATTGTGAGCCATTCTATCAACGCCACTGGGCCCCAGCTTATGGCCTATTGCTGCACTGGCACCACAGTAAAATGCTCACGCTATTTCCTAAACCAGAAGACCTCACCGAACTCACCGTGACGTTTTACCATAATCATCATGAATTCTACGCAATCAGCCAAATTATGAAGCGCGTTTTGCATCAGCAAGGGGTTGAGTTGAGGATTAATATCATTGGTTATGATGATTGGTTTAACGGTAATTCTCAAAGTGATATTTGGTTAGCAACGGCCAACTTCTTTAAGCCCCTTGAGTTTTCCATTTTCGCCACGTTGTACGAAATGCCCCTCTTACGCCAATGTCTTGGTGATAACCTTGATACTCAATTAAGCCAATGGCGAAATAACGCTTTCGACGTTGAAGCGTGGTGTGAAAGCTTAATTGACTCGCAAATTTTCCATCCGATATTTCATCATTGGTTAGAGTTACAAGGCCAGCGCACCATGCGCGGCGTCCGCATGAATACCTTTGGTTGGTTTGATTTTAAATCCGCATGGTTTAAGCCATCTGAGGATAACCCATCTAATTTGTGACAGTTATAAACAGCCAAAGTGAATAATAAGGATGTTATTCACTTTTTCTGTGGATATCTATGTGAACAACCCTATAGCAATCAGGGTATATCCCCAGAACAGGTTTTTATCAAAAATAATTAGAATCTAATAAACTTTGATAAATCAAAGAAATAAAGCCAAAAAAAACACGTTATCCACTGGTCAATTTTTTCGCTAAAAAGCTTAGGACTTCAACTGAACAAATATCAAACAACGTTGTATTTATCCACAACTAATGTGTTTAACTTACTCACTTTTTGTGATGAGCGTCATAAAACCTCATTAGTCAAGGCTGTAAATACACACAGTAATCACTGTTTTACACAGTTATCCAGAAAACCTGTGGATAACCTAGTGCATGATCCTGTGATTATCTTGGGATGAACGTGAATAACCCTAAAACCAACATTGAAGAACAGGGAATAAAAAATATTAAACAGTTAAATATCATGCAGTTAAAAATCAACATGAAAAAGTGTTATACTCTCTTCGTTATGTGAATTATTTTTGATTGTTTTTTATACACTTAATTTTCAGAGCATTATGTCATTTACACCACCACGACCACCGGATAACGAAGCTACCTTAATGAGTCGGGCTCAAGCGCTTGCCGGCTATACTTTGGGTGATCTCGCCCAAATTGCAGGCATCCCTATCCCCCCTGATCTAAAGCGTGATAAAGGCTGGGTGGGCATGTTACTCGAGTATTATTTAGGAGCGAGCGCAGGCAGTAAGGCGGAGCAAGATTTTGCCCACATTGGTATTGAGCTAAAAACGATCCCCATCGACCGCCATGGTGTGCCACTGGAAACCACCTTTGTCTCCGTCGCGCCCCTCACGGGAAATAGCGGTTTAACGTGGGAAAATAGCCATGTGCGCCGTAAGCTATCGCGAATATTGTGGTTTCCAATTGAAGGTGAACGCCAAATTCCCTTAGCGGAACGTCGGGTCGCTAACCCATTAATTTGGAGCCCGTCCCCCCTTGAGGAACAATTACTGCGGCAAGATTGGGAAGAGTTAATGGATTTGATTGTGCTCGGCAAAGTGGAAACCATTACAGCGCGCCACGGGCAAGTTTTGCAAATTCGCCCTAAAGCGGCAAACAATAAAGCCCTAACAGAAGCCATTGGTGAGTTCGGCCAACCGATTATGACGCTGCCCCGCGGCTTTTACCTTAAAAAAGACTTTACCGCCCCTTTGCTAGCGCGGCATTTTAATCTCGCTTAATCAACAAGGTGTCGCCTGTACCAAGCAGACGATAAACATTTATCACTGTTTTATTGTAGAAGGTACACAGATGTTTGAGTGGATACTCGACCCCAATGCTTGGATGGCTCTTGCCACCCTAACTATTTTAGAAATCGTTTTAGGCATCGATAACATTATTTTCTTGAGTATCGTGGTGAGCAAACTCCCTGCCCATCAACAAAATAGTGCCAGACGCACAGGGCTCATTGCGGCGATGGTCATGCGCCTTGCCTTATTGGCCTCAATCGCGTGGTTATCGCGCCTGACAACCCCGTTGTTCACCGTTGCAGACCATGTTGTTTCCGCTCGCGATATCATCTTATGTGCAGGCGGAATTTTCTTGATATGGAAAGCCAGCCAAGAGATTTTTGAAACCATTGAAGGGGAAGACGAAAGCAACCTTGCGCAGCGGCAAGTGCATTCGTTTTGGGGTGCCATTGTGCAAATTGCCCTGTTAGATATTATTTTTAGCCTCGATTCCGTCATCACCGCCGTTGGGCTTTCTGACCACCTGTTTATTATGATGGCTGCGGTGATTATTGCAGTGCTTATCATGATGTTAGCCGCAAAAAGTATCGGGGATTTTGTTGAGCGCTATCCCTCCGTCAAAATACTTGCACTCTCTTTCTTAATTTTAGTGGGCTTTACACTGATACTCGAAAGCGTACAAGTCCATGTCGCTAAAGGGTATATCTACTTTGCCATGTTCTTTTCCATGGCCGTTCAAATGCTCAACATTCTGCGCAGCAAAAAATGGAAGATGAAACACAAAGCCGACTAATTACCTGATTCAAGTGCTTGTTTTGCCGCTAAGATAGCCCCTTCGACGGCTTTCTTAGCTTGCGGGCTGTTTTTCCAGCAACTTGAACCTGTAAGTGCGGCGCCTGAAATTAAAATTTCATCATAAGAAGCATCACTTAACTGAGCCAATGACGAGAAACCCATCTGTTCTAAACGGCTGATCACCATCGGCCCTACGCCTTTAACTGCTAATAAAACCTGTTTTTCTGACTCTGAAAATGCCATTTGAGCTCCTTTTCGCTAATTATTAAGCTAATATTTTGCAATTTACCTCTTTAATACTTTAAAATTGCAATTATAACAATGCCAGTTTGAATAATAATTAACTGACCTATCTTATCACCCAGTCTGTGCCTGTTTTAGGAATTTACCATGTACAATGCGCCGTTGATTAACCCTCGCCAACATATCATGACACTACCGGATGGTCGTCAACTTTGCTGGTTTGAATCAGGGCCAAAGACGGGCTTCCCTGTCGTTTTCTGTACTGGTGCAGGCATGAGTGGCAACCTCGGCTTTGGCTTAGATTTGCTGGAAAAATACAATATTCGTTTGATCGTGCCAGAACGTGCGGGTCTCGGCGACTCTACTTTTCACGCCCACAAATCATTAAAAAGCGTTGCATTCGATATTCAAGCGTTACTTGATAACTTAGCGATTAAACAGTTTTCAGTGCTGGGCTTTTCACAAGGCGGTGTGTTCGCGATGGCGGTTGCTCATTATTGCCAGCCTGTTTCTCTGTCTATTGTGTCTGGGCAAGACCAATTCGAACACCCTGCCACGCGCGCCAAATTAACGGCTGACGTGGTGAATATGCAGGAACAAGCTCTGAATACACCAGAAAGCTTATCCGACTGGTTACAGAAAAATGTCACTGGCGAATGGCTATTGGCGTTCATCCTCAATTGCAGTGCCGAAATCGACCAACAGCTCTACAATGAAGAACACTTTTTAGAAGCCTACACCGATTGTATGTGCCGTGCGTTTTCTCAAGGCAATCAAGGTTATGTGCAAGATTTATTGCTTTCCTTGCAAAACTGGGGATTCACCCCTGAAGACATCACCTGCCCAACCGCCTTATGGTATGGCGAGTTAGATATGAGCACCGTGCACTCCCCTGATTTTGGGGATGTTTTGGCAGATCGTTTTTTCAACTGCAACCACCATTTATACACACAAGAAGGCGGTTCTTTGCTTTGGACGCAAGCCGACGCTATTTTAACTGACCTGCATAGCCACGCCGCATAAGATAAAAAGCCGCGGTGAATAATTCACAGCGGCTATTGCTTTCATTCTGGTATCACTACGCTGTATTAACGGTAAACGATCCCGCCATCCGTCAGAATAGATTGACCGGTAATATAGTCAGAGTCATCGCTTGCTAAGAACGCCACTAAACCCGCGACATCATCAGGGGTTTGAGCACGGCCTAATGCAATACCTTCAACGTATTTTTTGTAAGTCTCACCTTTTGGCGCGCCCGTAATTTCAGCAAAGCGCTCATCAATTTCCACCCACATATCTGTCCCAACAATACCTGGGCAATATGAATTGACGGTGATACCTGAGCTTGCATACTCTTTCGCCGCTGCTTGTGTTAAAGCGCGTACCGCAAATTTTGTCGCTGAATACACACCTAACATAGCGAAACCGTCATGGCCTGCAATGGAAGAGGCATTGATAATTTTCCCTTTGTGCTTACGCTCTTGGAATTTCTCACTGGCAGCTTGAATACCCCACATGGTGCCATCCACGTTGATTTTGAAGATTAAATCCATATCTTCTTGGCGAACATCAGCGATTGGCTTAACTTGCGCAATCCCTGCGTTGTTGATCATCACATCAAAACCACCTAGCTCAGCTTCTGCATGAGCAACTGCGGCAAACACTTGGTCACGTTGGCTGATATCCGCAGCAAATGTTGTCACTTTACGGCCTAATGCTTCAATTTCTTTTGCCACATCTTGCAGCTTGTCTTTTTTCAAATCGACCAGTGCAATATCTGCGCCTTCTTTTGCTAAACGCAGTGCAATACCGCGACCAATTCCCTGTGCTGCTCCGGTCACTAAAATAACTTTGTTATTTAAAGCCATACTGTTCTCCTACTTATTTATAGCCAAAATGACTAGTCCACCATAGTCTATAAGTTAACAATAATAACAATAAGTTACAAAGAAATGATTTTAACCTACCATTTGGAACTTATAAAAAACATTTCACTATCGGATAGCGCTATTTATTTTACTCACCAACGAAAAGTACACGAATTCGTAAATTAACAGGTATTTGTTAATAAAAATCATTCTCATATGAGTAAACAAAAAATGCGAAAGTGACACGCTATGAGTAAAAAGCGAGTAAGGAAAAACACTCACCCTCCTTCCATCTAAATTGTGTTTATTTGCCCTCTTAATTAGCTATTCAGCTTACACCCTTAATAAGAGTAAATTTATTTATCAATTACACATTAAACGCATTGAAACTTAATGTTACAAATTAATTGTTTTATTAGAACGCTTTACATAAACCATTAAAATAAAATTACAATACATTGATAATCATCGATTTATTTAAAAAAAGAACAACTCCAATCAAAAATAACTCAAATTTCGGCAAATCAACAATTGATAAGAAAAGTTGATTTAACCTTAAAGTCTCCGTATAAGTAAAAAATTCAATTTAAGCCAAATTATTACGTATTAATTTCTATAGTTGAACAATTAACCATTCAAAATAAACATAAACAGTAAAAGGAGGGACTTTAATGTTAGGCCATTTTCAACCCATTACGTTTAACAGCCAATTGCTACATAAACGCAGGCAAATGCAAGCCACAGAAAGCGCCCTCCATTTGATGGCACACACCAACCCATAATTAATTTTAGGTACCAGCCAATTGGCTGTTTGATGTTTGATAAAGCCCTGAAAACAAATGCTAATGCACCTAAGCGAGTGGTGATGGGCGGTAGCGTACTTAACGACAACTGAATAAATGGAGCCAAAACATGCTAGCCCCCGAAATCGCCGAAGCCCTGTTACCCGGGCAAAACCGCTACCAGCTTGACGTGCAAGGCTACCAAGGCTTGTTGGATGTGGAGCACTTCACCGGGGATGAAGCCGTTAGCGACACCTATCGCTACGAAATCACCTTTACCAGCACCGATAAAGACCTGCAACCCGAGCAACTGTTGCGACGCTATACCACGTTAACCTTTAACGCCCCCGCCACCACCATGCTGGGTGTGGCAACGCGCACCGTCACCAAGCGGGTACACGGCACAGTAACGGATTTCCAGCGCTTATCGGGCTCGGCGGACGAAGCGCGCTACCAACTGGTTATCGAGCCATTTTTTGCCCTGCTGCGCCACCAATTTCGCACCCACCGCTTTTTTATCAACCAATCAATACCCCAAGTGGTAGAGCAAGTCCTGCGTGACCACAACTTTAAAGGCTGGCAGTTTGAATTTACGTTGAAACAAAAATACCCCAAGCGCCTGCAAATCAACCAAATTAACGAAAATGACAAGCAGTTTATTGAGCGTTTGCTTAGCGAGGTGGGGATTTTTTATCACTTTACCCTACAACCCGACACCCAAACCGAGGTGATTAACTTTACCGACAGCCAGCGCGGCTATATTTACGGCAAATCCCTGCCATTAAACAGCCCATCGGGGCTCAGTGATAACCACGCCGACAGTGTTTGGGGCTTAGCATTGCGCCACCAAGTGGTTGAAAACAGTGTTTTTACCAAAGATTACAACCCGCTGATTGCCGATGACCCACTGGTTTCCAGAGTGGTGGATAGAAGCCACGGGGAAAATGAGACGCCGAGATACGGTGACGTCTACCACTACAAAGCGCGCCACCTCACTCGCGGGGACAAATATCAGCCCGAGCCTGAAACCGCGAACTTTTGGGCACACTTAGACCTCGAGCGCTTTCTGGCGTGCCAAACCTTATTGAACGGGAAAACCACCGCCCCCGATGTGGTGCCATTGATGGTGCTGAAAATCACTGATAATTCGCCGATTTCCACCCTGCCGACGGTATTTCAATCCCCCGTGTTATTAACCCGTTTGCACTTTGCTGCCAGCCGCGCCAACGCACTTATCGTGAAATTTGATGCCGTGCCGTACACAGAAGCCATCTGCTGGCGCCCTGAGCTAAAACCCCGCCCAGTGATTTCAGGCACCTTAACCGCCCGTGTCACCAGCCCGATTGAGAGCGACATCTACGCCCGCCAAAACGAAAACGGCCATTATTGGGTTAAGTTTGACGCCGACCGTGACGACAAGCCCGCGGGGTTTGAAAGCATGCCCGTGCGCCTTGCCAAGCCTTACGCGGGCAGAACTTATGGGATGCATTTTCCGTTAATTCAAGGCACCGAGGTGGCGATTGCCTTCCACGAGGGTGACCCCGACAGGCCGTATATCGCCCACGCCCTGCACGATTCCGTCCACCCCGATCACATCACGGAACTCAACCGCACCCGTAATGTGATTCGCACCCCCGCCAATAACAAACTGCGCATGGAAGACCGCCGCGGGGAAGAGCACATTAAAGTCAGTACCGAATACGGCGGTAAAACCCAGCTCAATTTGGGGCATTTGGTGGATAGTGAGGGAAAAAAACGCGGCGATGGCTTTGAGCTGCGCACCGACAGCTGGGGCGCAATTCGCGCGGGTAAAGGGTTGTTTATCTCCACCGATAAGCAAGAGAAAGCCGGCGGCGATGTGCTGGCGATGGAAGAGGCCATTGCCCAACTGGAGCAAGCGCTGGCAATTGCACGAAGTTTGTCGAAGTCCGCCGAAACCAGCGGTGCAGAGGCCAGCGATTTAGCGTCACAAGATAACCTTAAGCAGCAAGTCAAAGGCCTGACTGACCCCGCCATACTGGTTCATGCCCCTGCGGGCATTGGGGTCTTTTCGCCCAAGGCATTACATTTTGGCTCAGGGGAAGAGAGTATTGCGTTAACGGCAAATCAACATATTAACTTAAGCGCTAATCAGCACCTCACCTTCAATGCAAGGCATTCCGCTAACTTATTTGCCCAAGCAAAAGGCATTAATGTGATGGCAAAAAACGGGGATATCAACGTTGAAGCTCAAAACGATGGCATGTCCCTGTTGGCGAAAAAACATATCGCCGTTGAATCGTTAGAAGATGCCATTCATATCAGCGCCAAAAAGGAAATTATCTTAAGTTGTGGCGGAGCCTATATCAAAATTGCCAATGGAAATATCGAAGTCGGCACACCAAATAATGTCATTTTAAAAACCACGAGTGTCCAAAAAATGGGACCGGCTAATTTGCAGCTGCCTTCACAGGTCATTCCAACCGGTTTTCGTGAACAATTTACGCTAAAAGATGAAATCACCCATGAAATCCTTGTCAAGACGCTTTACACCCTGACAACGGAAGATGGTGAAGTTTATGAAGGGAAATCAGATGAACATGGAAAAACGGTGGAAATTTATACGCCAACCCCACAAAAAATCTCGATAAAAATCCACCGTTAAACAAGGCCGAGTTATGTCAAATACCAAAAACCAAACCACATCAAAGACCAATTGCGGAACCGGCAGCACCGATGCCTTTTCAACCTGTGGGCCTGTCTTGTATTACCACCCCAATACCCATGAACTGATTGAAGTGCCCAATGATGAACTCGAAAGGGAAAGCCAATACCTTTGCGACCTCGTCATCAAAAAGCGCGTGCTACAGTTTAAAATTGATGAACTCAATGATAAATATCCCCTTAGGCTGAGGGAAAGAAACCCTCAAAATTATCAGCACGAGCTCTTAGCGCTCTACCAAGACTATGATGTGGCCTCTGAAGAACTGAATACCATCATTAAAGAACTTAATGCAATCCCAGAAGACGCCCAAGGCGAAGAAATTCCAACCACCTCTTTGGATTCAAATTCAACCGGTTTCGACAACAGTATTTTGGAATTAATCCAGTTAAAAAAAGGCGGTGAATTCAAATACAGCTATATTCGCTCAAACAAACTCGGCGAGCGCCATATTGTCCATAAATTAGGCACAGAGGATATTAAAAGCGAAACCAGCACATTGGTTAAAACCGAAACGGTTAAAAACAATGAAACGAATGAAGAAATCACCGTTAAAAAAATTGATACGCAAGAGCTAAAAAAACAACTGTCTGAAATTGCCCCCACGTTAAAATACCAACTCTTTGAAATTAAAAATAAAAATTACAGTATCTTTGAAGATTATAAAGATGATGATAACTGGGTCAGTGGCTTATATCACTGGGCTGAAAACATCAATGAGAGCTTAAATGAAACCCCGCCTTATCGCGGTAAATACGCCTCTTTTGATAAAAACGCCCAATTAATGCGCTTTAGTTTTGGTGGCAGTGGCGACCTCGAATTAACCAAAGGCAATCTTGGGGATGCCTCCAACCCCAAAGCCAGTGCCAAAGTGGCGCTGTATGCTAACTTAGCCTTAGCGGAAGCCCAAACACAAGGGAAAGTGCATTTGCCTTGCCGCCAAGGTATTCAAATTCGCTACCCGAAACGAGGCACTGATGAGCTCGCCCTAATGGGCGCATTACGCTTTGACCTTGTTCTATCCCTTAGCGGCCATATAGGCGCCAGTGTTGGGCTGCAAGGCAGTGCCAATTTTTCACAAAATGGCATTATGGGTATACCGTCAAAGACCGCGGTGGATGAACCCAAAGACCTTAATGAAATCAAAGGGATTGATATCACAAAACAAGCCAATGACCTTGGCGTTGTGGCTCAAGGGGAAGTGTTCGCGGGGATAAAAGTGGGGGCAAAAATGTCTGGCGAACTGCTGTGGCGTAACCCGGAAAAACCCGCCACAGAAAACGACGGTTTTGCCACCTTAGGTGAGCTAAGTGCAGGCATTGAGGGGCTACTCGGCGCGGGGGCATCGGGGACATTGGCCTTTACTTACTTTAATGGCAAAATCCTCGTCACCGTTCAAGGGGGGCTTTGCTGGGGGGCGGGCGCCAAAGGCAGTACCTCTTTTGAAATCAATGCAGATAAAATTATGCAGGATTTTATGCCCTGTTTTGGTTATATGCTAAAAAATATGGATTATCAAAAACTTGTTGCCATGATGGAGCCGGCAGACTTTTATGCCGTTTGCTCGTTACCCTTATTAATTGGTATGGAAATATCAAATATTGCATTAAGGGAGATAAATCAGGTAATGGATAAATTATCTGACTCTTGGAAAAATAAAAATAAACGTGTGGCCTTAATGGAAACCATTATAAAAACCCAAGGTGAGTTTTTAAAATATTGCCCCCCAGAAACCAAAGGTGCAGCCATCGCCTCCTTACTCGAACATAATTTTTGGGATGACTATATGAGCCCTGCCAGCCATGCACAAGCCAGTGGTGAGGCCATGGCGGTGTTTAGCCAACGCAAACGTGCCATATTGCATATACTGCGCTGGGCACAGTCAAGGCGGGATTTTGACAATATTTTGCAACACGCCAGCTTAATTCCCTCCGAAACCAAAGAGAGCATTACTGAAAATAAATTACGCATTGCAACATTTATGAAAATGGGGGAGGAATCAAAGCTTATCCCTAACCATGGGTTAAGTAAAAAAGTTGCCCCGCTGATCCCGACACCAATGATTAACCCCAGCCATTACGCCGATATTTTTAGCAAAATAGAGCAGCGCTTACCCGATGACACATTAGCCCATAGTTATGCCAATGAGCCCTATCAAGAATTTGTTACTGCTGGGATGGTTGAAAGCCAGTCAACAATTTTCTTTACCAAATAACCCACCAATAACCGCGAGGTTTGCATGAATTATAACGCTATCTATCTTTTATTAAGTGCCATTTTACTCACAACAGGCTGTGATCAACAACTCACCGCCGAGCAAGAAAGTCAGAAACAACAACTGGTTAATGATTCGCTAAACAATATGGTGTTTAT
>NZ_JBSICD010000115.1:0-244 GCF_058246155.1 Providencia sp. UF-183
GCGCTAAACGGTTTCCCAAATCGCCTTGCCCTGCCAGCGCCGTTCGATCGCCACCAGAAACAGTTTCACTTTGGGGGAGAGATGGCGTCGGCTGGGATAAACGGCGCAGATCGGCGGCCCCGGGCGACAATAGCGTTCCAGCACCGGCACCAGCGTGCCGGCCGCCATGTGTTCACCGACCAGAAACGCCCCTACCTGACACAGACCTGCCCCGGCGACGGCCGCATCCCGCAATGCCTCGACG
>NZ_JBSICD010000116.1:0-244 GCF_058246155.1 Providencia sp. UF-183
TCGCCGGGGCGAACAGTTTGCCGACGCTGCCGGTGCCGTGTTTCTGGATCGCGAACAGCGCGGTCAACACCAGCAGCGACAGCGGCACGATAAAGCTGTCCAGCTCAGGGGCGATAATCTGCAGGCCTTCGATAGCCGAGAGCACCGAAATGGCCGGGGTAATCACCCCATCGCCATAAAAGAAGCTGCCGCCCACCAGCCCGACCAGCACCGCCGCCGGCACCCAGCGCGCATCCAGCTTGCG
>NZ_JBSICD010000019.1:0-100180 GCF_058246155.1 Providencia sp. UF-183
GGGTGTTATCTTCGTTTGCTAACGCTAGTCACATACTTATGTATGCTCCTAGCGATTAGCGGCACTTGATGCCTACGCATAATAGGAATTATTTAGAAAATTAAAAGTTGGTCATACTTCAAACTGTAGAGTTGTTGGATTCATTCGGCGGCTTGGGTCACCGACTTATAGAGGTGGCCCAAGTTATTCTCGTTTTATGACCTTCCTGATTATTCCTTTAATAGCGAATCAATAATCTTTTGGGCGTGTAGATAGCTTTGCTCATTGCCAAAAATATGCGCTTGATTGAGTAAAAAATATAATTGGTAAATGGGCTGTCTATCTAAAAAGCCTTGCGGAAGTGGCCAAACACTTTGGTAACCATCGATAATTTGAATGGGAATATCTTTATATAAAGGTAACATTGCAATATCGCACTCTCTATCACCCCAGTAGCATGCAGGATCATAAAGAACACCATCAATTTGTTGAGTAATGGCGCAGTTAGCAGGCCATAAATCGCCGTGTAATAAAGAGGGTTGAGGTTGATGGCCGGCTAATTTATTTTTAACAATATCGACAATTTGCTGAATATCACCAAATACCATGCCTTTCTCAGACGCTAATTGTAATTGAAGACCAATACGTTTTTCTGCAAAGAATGAATTCCAGCGTTTTTCCCAGCCATTTGGTTGGATAATAGTGCTGAGCATGGTGTCAAAATCAAAGCCATAACTAGGTTGCTCTTCCCATTGGTGTAAGCGGGCAAGCTGCTGGCCAAAGTGCCAAGCGTTGGTGGTATCAAAAGGTTTTAAAGGGAAGTATTCGAGAAGCAGAAAACTATGGTGCTTATTACTGCCGACACCATATACCTTGGGAACGGTAATGGTTTGGCTTTTGGCGAGCATTTCTAGCTGTTCAGCCTCTTGTTTAAATAACGGTAGAAACTCACGCCGATTTTGTTTAATGAATACGGTGTGTTCGCCATAGTCAATTCTTAACGTATGGTGAATATCACCACCAGAGAGAATGACTTTGTTACGCAGCTCCGCTTCACCTAAGTGTTCACTTAATAAACGACACATTGCTTGCCACATGACTCACCTCGCTCTGCTTTGGTCTTCATTAACACAATACTATAGCGACAGTTTAGGAATTAACAGTGATAATTGTTTAAAAAGAAGCGCCTATCACGAAATAATTATTTAAGAGTTTTATGAGTAAAAATAAATTGCTGCAAACCTAAAGATAGCGGTTTTTTATCAAATTGAGAATGTTCAGATATTTTCTTGTTATAGTGATATGCCAGCGCGTTCCTCAGCTTATTCAGGTAAACTGCAAAAAAGTTAAATAACAAGGGAAAACTATGCACACTGATTTTCAAAATCCACGTTGGTTAAGGGACTTATTGCGATTTATTCCGCTGAAAAGTCAGTTTGTATTGTTCGGCAATGTACGTGATTTACAAGCCAGTGAAATTGCGCCTTCCATTGTGACACCTTTGCCATTTAACCAATCGTTATTTAATAGTTTATTTAAAGCAGGGTATGCATATGTGCTGACTTATACACCCTTGGTCGGTTTTCAATGTTTAGCAAACCCTGCACATAACACCCAAGAAACGGATGCTGTTATGCAACGACTAGGGTTAAATGTTGCTGAGGGTAAAGCGGCGGGTGGTATCGATATGTTAAATCACCTGCTTGAGCGGTTGATTAATGATAAACAACAGCCTACTGCCTTATGTATCGACTTTGCCTCTTGTTTAATTTCTCATCGCGATAACCTTACGCCCGCAGAACACAGTTTATTTACCCGCGCACTTGTTGCATCACACCAAGGAAAGGCAAGGCCTGCAGGGGATCAAAATCAACCATTTTTTAATACCGTCTTTTGGATAGTGGAAAAAGAAACGGATTTACCTGATTGGTTTGTGGTGAATAACCCACGTATTCGAGCCATTCCCGTTGCTAAACCCGATGGCCAAGTACGCCGTTTGTTAGCACCTAGTCTATTGGCTTCGTTGGCGGATTTTAATGGCTTAGCAGAAGCTGATAAATCCTCATTAATTAATGATTTTATAGATGAAACAGAAGGGCTGTTGCTGCTGGATTTAACTGCCATTGTGCAGTTGGCGCGTATCGAACAGGTGCCAGCAACCAGTATTAGCGATGCGGTTCGTCGATACAAAGTCGGGATCACGGAAGACCCGTGGAAAAAGATTGATAAGCAAAAAATTCATCATGCCCCAGCAGTGATTTCCCGCAGAGTAAAAGGGCAACAGCATGCTGTCACACATTTATTGGATATCATCAAACGGGCAATGACGGGTGTCGGTAGCAATAAAGGTGGGCGCCCTCGTGGCGTATTATTTCTTGCGGGGCCAACGGGTGTTGGGAAAACAGAATTGGCTAAAACGGTGACTCAATTACTGTTTGGTGACGAAAGTGCGTATATCCGCTTTGATATGTCAGAATTTAGTGCTGAACATGCAGACCAACGACTGATTGGTGCCCCTCCTGGCTACGTTGGGTATGATTCAGGGGGTGAATTAACTAACGCAATCCGCGAAAAGCCATTCAGTGTGGTTTTGTTTGATGAAATCGAAAAAGCCCATCCCCATTTAATGGATAAGTTTTTACAGATTATCGATGATGGTGTTTTAACGTCAGGGCGCGGCGATCGCGTTTATTTTTCTGAAGCATTAATTATTTTCACGTCTAACCTCGGTATTTATCGCTTAGACGCTAGTGGCGAGCGAGTGGCAAATGTCCAACCTCATGAGCCATTTGAAACCGTGACGCGCAATGTGAAAAATGAAATAGAGCGCCATTTTAAACTGGTACTTAACCGCCCAGAATTGCTCAATCGCATAGGGGAAAATATCATTGTTTTTGACTTTATCCGCCCTGATGTTGCTGAGCAAATTTTTGAGCAAATGGTGGATAACATATTGTCAGGCTTAGAAAAACAGTCTTTGACTATTTCAATATCTGCGGAAGCTAAAGACGCGTTAAAAATTAACTGTTTGGCAGATTTGTCTAATGGTGGGCGTGGAATACGTAATCAATTAGAAATGTATTTGATTAACCCATTATCGAGAGCAATTTTCGACCAAGACATACAAGCCAATAGTGCTTATCAAATTACGTCGATTCAGATGGGTGAAAATGCACAAGTTACGTTAACCGCAGTAGGCAATTAACCTAATGAATATTAGTGTTTCACGTATTCATTTTCCTGTCACAACTTTAGGGCCGGGAAAACGGATTGGTATTTGGTTTCAAGGATGTTCTCTGCGTTGCAAGGGGTGTTTATCCCCTGATACGTGGCAAGCTAAAGACAGCCATTTCACAGTGACACAATTAATTGACCAAGTCCAAGAATGGTTACCATACGCAGATGGCATTACCATTTCAGGGGGAGAGCCGTTTGAGCAACCAGACGCCTTACTCACATTATTACGTGAAATAAAACAGCGATTTAAAGGAAATATTCTAGTATATAGCGGCTATGAATGGGGAGTGATTGAAGATAGCGTTGCTCAAATGTCCCCCTACATAGATGCATTGATCAGTGAGCCATTTAACGTCGAAATGCCGCAAACTTTAATGTTAAGGGGCAGTGATAATCAACAGCTTCATCTTCTAACACCGCTTGGGAAGTCATTATTTAAACAATACCAACGTGTTGCAATGCCAGAAGATAAGAAACTGGACTTAGCCTTTGATGAGCAAGGGCGGCTGTTTCTGGCGGGGATCCCTGAACGAGGCGATATGCAACGGTTAAGTCACCTCCTTGCCCTACAAGATAACACCTTAAAACAACTCAAAAAATAGTAACGAGAGAGAAGGATGACGATGATACGCTTTTGCCCGCATTGTTTAACAGAACGGCCGTTAACTGAAATATTTTGTGCAGGGCAAACTCAAACACCACAAGGAAGTTTACAACTTTGCGGTTGGGATTTAACGCTTGAGCCTATTCATCCTGAAGGGTGGCGCCCTGAAGTACAACAAACTAGCCCCGTTGAAGCCCCTTTTGGCAATAATGGTGAAACCCAAAATCACCAACAGCGTCATTGTGAAAATGGTCACCTTATGGCTGAAGATGATTTTATTTGTCTTGAGTGTGGGGCGGATGTTGCAGCAGAGCCAGTCATTGAGATTTTGTCGTCACCCCATCAGCAGATAGGCGCTTGGCGCTTAGAAAGACGAATTAATGGCAGTGATAGCCCCCGCGAACGCTACTTCGTTACGCATTGTACTGAAGAAAAAAACGGCGTACTGACGCTCTACCAAAAGGGAGAGGAGCCTGATCCCGCGGTTTACCAAGTCCTTAAACGCATTCCAACAGACCATGTTCCTGAGTTTTATGAGTATGGCCGCTTTGAAAACCGCGCATGGCATGTCACTGAAATGCTTGAGGGCGGGTCACTAAGTCAGTTTATCCAGCAAGGTGAATTTTGGCAGGCAGATGAAATTCCTAAACTTGTAGATGAAATGGGGCAGGCAATCGCGGCATTTGCGGAGCATGGGTTACGACATCGTAATTTGAGCCCCGCTAATTTGCTTATTCGCAAGCGCCATCCTCTTGATATTGTAGTGATTGAATACGGTTCTGCCTGTTTATCTGAGTTTGACCTTGATATTGTTACGCCACTGGATATTTCCCGTTATTCAGCGCCTGAAACTCTTGCTGGTGGTGTCAGTGCAGCGTCCGATTGGTGGAGTCTCGGGATTATCCTCTTAGAACAACTGACCCAAGGGCGGTGTTTCGACCATATTCAAGATAATGCTTTTCTTATCCAAGTAATGACTAATGGCGTTGATTTACCAGAAGATTTACCTGCTAATATCCAACTATTATTGCGCGGGTTATTGTGCAGAGACCGTTTCTTACGTTGGCAGTGGCCAGAGGTTTTAGCGTGGCTACAAGGAAAACCCCAGCAAGCTCCACAAAGTCAAAAAAACGATAGACAAAGCCATCTCCACACGCTGACGTTTGCGGGACAGCAATTCCAACAACCAGACGTATTTGCATTGGTGGCAGCACAAGCGAACCATTGGGATGATGCGTTACTACTTTTATTGCGGGGTGAAGTTAGTTCGTGGCTAGCGCAGTTTGAAAACAGCCACGAACAACTAACGAAACTACAAACATTGCTAGATAGCGACTTCCAGCAAGAAAATCTCAATGAAATTAAGCTGACTTTTGCTTTAAAAATTATCAATGAAAACATCCCATTAATTTACCGTGGTGAGATCATCACGCCTGCATGGCTGCTAGAAAATCCCCGTTTAGCTTTTACACTGATTAGCGAGCCGCTTAATCGATACATTCAAGATATCGACCCCCAGCATTGGCTAGTGCAGCTTTATCATCGCCAATGTTTGGTGCGAGAGCGAGCCCACCAACTCAATATTCTATTAAATGAAGAAAGTTTGCGTTTGTATTTATTGATTACTTCAATCAATCAATTATCTGCAAGGTGGGAGCTCTTACATGCGCAATTTCCTGATTCCCATAATGAAAGTTTACAAGGGTTATTTGATAAGCAAAATCCGCAAGAGATTGATTACATTCTGCTATTGAGTGCGGATATTGGCCAGTTTATTTCATTAGACACATTGATTGAGCAGGCGTTTGAGCTCGCTAAACAAAATGATATTGATAATTTTGATCATGAAATGGCCAAAATGCAGCTTTCATTAACACGTAAGGCATTGTATTTACAACTTAGCGAGCGAGTGAGTGATTTCAAACGTGTCGGGTTGGCTGTTTTAGACAATTGGGTTGACCAGTTTTTATTGATGCGCAGGCTTTCGCTAGAGAAAACACTCGTGCTACTGGCGATACCAATAGAGCACTGGCAAGTCCCTGAATCACAAAAGTATGTGCTTGAAGTCTTACGCTTTTTTAACCAAAAACTAACCGCGGTGACGCAGCGAGGCAATTTAGTTCGCATGCGTTTAACGCCAAATACAGGACGCATTGATTTAACGGAGTGTGATAGTACGCTTCGCAGTGCAAGTGCGTTATTGGAGCACTTACTTAACCGCAAAAAAGGGTTGATGACCATTGATAGCGATATGCTGCTACAGCGTAAAGGCGTGAATACCCGCTTAAGAATGCTACAAGCAGATACGCAATTGTATCAACGGGATACGGGTATTAATGGCATGTATTTGGGCTTTCCTTTTTTAGTGTTGAATACTCAGCCTAATCAAATTAAACCCCGTATTGCGCCGTTATTTTTATGGCCAATTTCAATGCAATCGGCGATTGCTCAGCAAAGCCCTATTCAATTAAATTTTGACCACGAGCGAGGTGCCGTCCGCCTTAACCCTGCGTTAGCGAGCTTTGTGGGGATCCCCGCAATAAGTAAGTGGCAGGGTGCTTTAGACGCTTTGTTATCAAAAGCTGGGGTGACCATTGATGAAATGATGGAAAGC
Organism: Providencia sp. UF-183; assembly: GCF_058246155.1. NCBI lineage: Bacteria > Pseudomonadati > Pseudomonadota > Gammaproteobacteria > Enterobacterales > Morganellaceae > Providencia > Providencia sp. UF-183. Next base: position 6,435 of record NZ_JBSICD010000019.1, read on the forward strand.
TTGTCTGCACTGTTGCCAATACAAGGTACGCAGTTACTTCCATTGCCTTCGTTAACTGATCCTGTAGAAGAAAACTATGCACAGGTTGCCTGCTCGGCAGTGCTATTCCACACGTCATTTATTGGTCAGGCAATGAGTGGTGACTTACAGCAAATAGCCAATATGTCCATTGCGCAAACAGCATTGTCTACCTTACTTAAAGTCAGCTCAGCAAGTTTACCGGAACGTGTTGTTAATCCCGAAAATATCCTGAGCCCATTTGCGTTATCCCTTGCCGATCCGTCTCAAGAGCGTGTTGTTCAAGCCGCGCAACAACAAACAGGGCTATTGATTGAAGGGCCACCGGGAACAGGGAAAAGCCAAACGATTGTTAGTCTTATTGCCGATGCATTAGGCCATCAACAGACCGTGTTAGTGGTATGCCAAAAGCCTGCGGCACTTGAGGTGGTATACAAGCGATTGGTGGCTAATGGTTTAGGTGATAGGGCGCTGCTTATTCGTCAGAACCAAAAAAGCCGTGAGGTTATTTTGGCGGTGCGTGAACAAATTGAGCAACTGTGGAATAAAGAAAGTAGCACGTTATTTGAACAAGATTGGCAAGCAGAACGCACCCGTTTATTTAGCCGAGTACAGCTTTTTGAACAAAAATTGGATGCTTATTACCATGCCCTCAATGATGTCGATACCCATTGGCAGTTATCTTATAAACAGATTTTAAGCAGTTTAATTCAGGTGGACGTTTTAGAGCGTTTGAATATCAATGATGATGCGTTAGTTCAAGTATTTACAGAGTTTAATCAACCTAAATTAGCCCAACTTCTCGATGACATTAAGCAGCATGCCCAAATATGGTGGCAATTAGATTATGAAAATAGCCCATTAAAAGCATTAGCGCAGTTTTCTGTGAACGAGCATCAATATCTGTTATTTAATCAACAGATTACATTATTTATTGATGTGGAAAAGCAACGTGATCAGGCTTACCAATCCGATTATCACGGTATTACACTCACTGAACTGACAAACCATGAACGTATTCTTGCGCAGTTAACGTCACATTTTGGCCAACAAACGCCAGCACAATGGCAAAGTTTATCCCAGTGGTTAGCGTTGTTTATCGATTTGCACGGTTCAGTCACGACGGGCAAAACCGTCATTGAACAATTAGAACAGCGTTATCAACGCTTATTAATGATTGATGAGGCAAATACAGATTCACTACTTTTCCCGTTATTTAAGGGAATAGAATCGAAAAAATTAGCGGAATTATCCCGTGCAACAACGGAGTCAATACAGGGGTCTTGGTTACGATTTTTCAACCCGTTTTATTATGGTCGCCATAATCAGCTACAGCAATTTATGGCTGAAAGTGGGTTAAATCAGGATAGCTTGGCTGTATTGCATAAAACGATAGGTGTAGAGCAACAATGGCGCTTACTTGAAAAAGAAATTATACCTATTTATCAATTGATTGGTATGGAACTTCAGCCAGGTTGGCGAACTGGATTACCTCAGTTAATTGAACAATTAAAATGGGTGGAGAGTTCGAGCCAGTTATTGGCTCAATACCCTGAAATTTCCCATTTTTTACCTGCTATTATCGAGAAACAGCAGTTTGGATTTGAACGCCAGTGCCATGAAATTCAATCTGCAGTGACAAAGTTTAAAGCAAGAGTAGAAAGTGAGAGCCAATTAGAGCGAATTGCACCTGTTTTTTCATCACAAACGATTGAACGGTTCCAACAGGCAATTGATGAAGGAAAATCATTTACGAATGAACTAGTCCAAATTGCTGAGAAAAGAAATTCGTTGATTCAGTATCAATTATTTAGAGAGGAAACTGCCAATTTTACGCCACAACATTGGCAAACCTTAGCGGTATTACACCCTGTCATTACGCAATATATTCATGAAAATAATCACCAAAAAGATTGGGTTGCAGCACTAATACAGACAGTTAGCTACGGTTTCTATCATTTTGTAAAAAAACAATTTGAGGCTAAATTGCCTGCACTTTCGGCCAATAGTCAGCAATTTATGGCGGATTTAACCGAACTTGAGCAGGCACAAAAAGAACTGCAACTCTTTAACCGTGCGGCACTAACACGCAATTATGATTTGTCTCAAATGGGAAGCCGCCGTGAATGGGAAGAAATTACGCGCCTTGCAGGGCCAAGGGCGCGCCGTTTACGGGAATTTATTAACGAAGGGCGTGAAATTGGTTTGATGCAATTACGCCCGATTTGGCTGATGACACCAGATGTAGCAAGCCAAGTCCTGCCATTGCAAGCGGCAATGTTTGATAGTGTGATTTATGATGAAGCGTCGCAAATGCCCATTGAATTTGCATTGTCTACCTTGTTTAGGGGGAAACAAGCGATTGTTAGTGGTGATGAAAAGCAAATGCCGCCTTCTAAATTCTTCACAGGGAAACTGGTTGAAGAGGACAATGAGGATGAGGTGGATGAACAGCAAATCGATGCGAATGAAGAATGGGATTATCGACAAATTAGTGATTGCCCTGATTTGCTACATTTGGCGCGTACCGTATTGCCAGTTCACACCTTAGATATTCATTATCGTTCGGCATATCGGGAACTGATCAATTTTTCAAATTTTGCTTTTTATGAAAATCGGTTGAATATTCCAGCACAATTTTCAGCCAAATTAGTGAGTAAAATTAAGCCATTACAGCTGGTAGCGGTTAATGGTATGTATGTTAATCAAAGTAATGAGGCGGAAGCGGCGGCAGTGGTTGAGCATCTTGCAACGGTGTGGCAACTTCCTTTCGAGCAGCGTCCGTCAGTGGGAGTGGTCACCTTCAACCAAAAGCAGACCTCGTTGATTAACCAACAAATTCGACTGAGGGCTGAGCAGGACGAGCAATTTTTGGCCGCCTACACACAAGAAAACCAACGCTTTCGTGATGAAGAAGATATGTCCTTCTTTGTCAAAAATGTGGAAAACGTGCAAGGAGACGAGCGCGATGTCATTTTATTCTCCACCACATTTGGCCGTAATGCGCAGGGGACATTTAGGCGTAACTTCGGTGTATTGGGGCAAGCTGGGGGCGAACGACGTTTAAATGTTGCGATTACACGCGCAAGACAGCAAGTGGTTATTATGTCATCGATGCCTATCGAGGAAATATCCGATTTACTGACAACCTACCGTAAGCCGGAGATCCCGCGGGATTACTTACAAGGCTATTTAGCGTATGCGAAAGATGCTTGCAACCCATTGAGACAAAACGAAAATCAAAAATTGCTTAACCGCATGTGCCAGACACAGCTGGCCGTGCAAGATACCTATGTAGAACAAAGTGCCTTTGTCACTTCAGTGGTTGAATTTATTCAGCAAAATGGTTGGCAGGTGACAGTATCAACGCAAAAAGAAGTGTTTCATTTTGATTGCATTATTGAAGATGAGATAACAGGGCAATTATTAATTGGTATTGAGTGTGATATGCCATCTCATCCACTGTTGCAAACGGCTAGGTCAAGGGAACTATGGCGAAGCAATATCTTAAGCCGTGTCATACCGCAGCGTTATCGAGTTTCTATTATTGAATGGTATAACGATAGAGTGACAGCGCAACAGCAACTACAAGATGCGATTGTTAATGCATCAATCAGTTTAACTGGCTCAACGAATAGGGCGATACATCAGGAAAGTGAATTATGAGCTCATCAGTTCATCGTATCAGCGTTAGGGAAATGAATGAAATCCAGTGCCGTCGGCAATTGGCAGTGACGCGTAAAATGTTCCAGCAATGGCAAAAAATGGCCAATACAACACAGTATCACCAGACACGTATTGAACAAATAGTCACATTATTTCAGCAACTATCAGCGAATGATATCAGCACAATATCTGCGCGTCAGCTCACTACGCTGAAGAATGAATTGGCACAATTTAATGGCACGCTGAAACAAGAGATACAAACTGTTCGTGAACAGCAACTTGAGCAGCAAGCACTAGTGGCTCGAGCCAATACGCACCGCCAACATAATTTTGAAGCATTAGCAGCGTTAGTTCGAGAAAAGCTACCTGCCGAAAAACAGTTAATTGCAGAGCTGGAAAGTCGCGAAGTGATGAATGAAAAGGCATCGGGTTCATTAATTTTCCGCGCTCTCACTGCCCTAGATGACGTTCAAAGCCAACTTTCACCCTTTGCTAATCAATTACTTGAACAGTTAAAGGCACAATCTGAAGATGTGCCACAATTTTGGCAGCACGGTGCGCCATTATCGCCGTTTGCCAAGCAATGTGAGCAAATTTTATTGATGATTGAAAAGCTTAAACTGGTGGGAAGTTTGACTGAGGCACTAAGCGCACAGCAACAGCTTACTGAAATTCAAGCAATGAATGAAAGTTCACAGCGCCATTTACGAGCTGATTCACTCATTTTGATCTTGGCTAAACAGTTGAAAGAAAGCCAGCAACACACTGAGTTAGTTGAAAAAATCGAACAGCTTTGTGCAGAGCTCGCTATTTTTTCTGATGATGAGAATGCAAAAATTATTGATGAAGCATTAGCTTCAATACATTCAAGTTCAGTTACTGTGTTGATGTCACTGGCTGAACAATTAGAAGCAAAAATTAATTTGGCAGAACAGGCGTTTGTCGCAGAGGCGCAAAGAAGAGTGGTGCTAGATGGTTTAGGTAAGCTGGGCTATCAAGTTCAAGAGACGGATATTAAAGCGTGGATGGATGATGGCAAAGTCGTAGTCAGGCACCCTGCAACGCCGGGGTATGGTTTAGAGTTGGGCGGAAAACAAGCCCGCTTTCAAACACGTACGGTGGCGTTATCCTCACAAAGAGACACCCAACGAGATAAAGATGTTGATGCCATTTGGTGTAGTCAGCATCAGCAATTGCAAGAGTTCGTGGCACAATCAGACGCGGAGTTGGTGGTTGAACGTGCATTGCCCGCAGGAAGCGGTGAAATGAAAGTTTATGATTTGGAAGACGCAGAGCAGCAGAGAAATACCGTTATAAATCAACAACCTCGCACATTGCGTAAATAACAGTGACGCATAATTTGTGAATATTAAAAAAGGCTGTTCTAACAATTAGTTAGTTCAGCCTTTTTAGATAAGAGTATGATTTCAGTTTAAGCCGTATGCATACTTTGGGGATTTGTTTGGCTCCGTTTACGCGCTAATACCAACTTGCTATAGATTAAGGCAATAACAAAATAAACGGCTTGAGTAACAACAATGGTTGGCCCTGTCGTTGCATTAATATGGAAGCTAAGAATAGTGCCAATCACGCTAGATGTGACGGAGGCGATAATGGCGACGATCAGCATTTTGCCAAAACTACGACAGAGAACAAACGCAATAATCCCTGGCGAGATCAACATGGCAATGACAAGAATGATCCCAACAGCTTGTAGAGATGCCACAATGGTCAAGGCCAACAACGACAACAGCCCATAATGAATCAACTTAACGGGCAAGCCAATCACACGTGCTTGGTTCGGGTCGAAGCAATACAGCATAAAGTCTTTACGTTTTAGCAAGATAATCGCAATGGTAATCCCTGCAAACAGTAAAATTTGCTTAAATTCACTGTCGGTTATCCCTAAAATATCACCAAATAGGATATGCGTTAGGTGCTGCTCGGTATCGATTTTGGCAAACATCACTAAACCGATGGCAAACATTCCTGAAAATACAATCCCCATGACGGTATCTTCTTTTATTCGGCTATTTTCTTTGAGGTAACCCGTCGCGACAGCGCAGAATAACCCTGAAGCGAATGCCCCAATAGCCAAAGGAATACCGAGCAGAGAAGCAATAATGATCCCCGGTAAAACGGCATGGGAAATGGCATCCCCCATGAGTGACCAGCCTTTTAACACTAAAAAGCAAGATAAAATAGCGCACACAGTGCCTGTTACGATGGCAGTGATTAACGCTTTTTGCATAAATGGAAAGGCGAAGGGGGCCATCAATAAGTCAATAAAATCACTCATGAGAGGCTCCTTGCTGGTGTAACCGAGCCACTTCTTTTTTCGCCTTGCGACGAGAGGCAAAAATACCGTGCTTTGGTGCAAAGAAGAAAGCCAATAAGAAAATAATGGTCTGTAATGTGACGATCAACCCACCTGTAGCGCCATTGAGGTAGTAGCTAATATACGCACCAACTGCGCTGGTTACCGTACCGATGGTTACAGAGATGATTAATAAGCGTTTAAACTGGTCTGTCAATAAGTAGGCTGTAGCGCCCGGGGTGACGACCATAGCTATAACTAAAATTGCGCCAACGGTTTGCAGTGCAGCAACGGTACAAGCGCTTAATAACGTAAAGAAAATGATTTTTAAGCGTAATGGGTTTAAACCAATGGAGCGCGCGTGGCTCTCATCAAAAAAGACGGCCAAAAGGTCTTTCCATAAGCACAATAAAACGATGAATGACACACCAATAATAATTTCAACTTGAAGCACATCTGCGTCTGCAATACCTAAAATATTACCGAAGATAATACTTTGTACGTTTACCGAGGTTGGGTTCAATGAAACTATTAATAAGCCCGCAGCGAAGAACGTGGAAAAGATAAAGCCAATAACGGCATCTTCTCGCAGACGAGTTAAATGTTTTATTAATGTCATCGCAAGTGCGGCAAGGATCCCTGTAAAAAAAGCCCCCGCAGCGTAAGGTAGGCCTAATGCATAGGCTCCAGCTACCCCTGGAACGACAGAGTGGGAAAGGGCATCTCCCATCAATGACCAGCCTTTTAACATCAAATACGCGGATAAAAACGCACAGACGGCACCGACAATGGCACTCACCCAAATGGCTTTTATCATAAAATCGTATTTAAAAGGCTCTAATAACAGATCAATCATTCTTCACCCTTAGGTGGATTTTTTCTCACCGGAGCATCATGATCATGTCCATAGAAAACCGCAGCTCGTTCATCATCGGTAATAACGGTAATTGACCGTGGGTCATCGTCATCATGCAGCTCTTGCCCTGACAGGTTGATGTGACGCAGCACACCACCGAAGGCTTGCTGGAGGTTTCTTTGGGTGAACGTGGTTTCCGTTGGTCCACTGGCTAATACAGTACGATTAATCAAAATGACTTGGTCACAAAACTCGGGAACGCTCCCTAAGTTATGTGTTGAAACCAAAATGAGATGGCCTTCATCACGCAAACTGCGAAGCAAGTCGATGATGGCATTTTCCGTTTTTACGTCAACACCCGTAAACGGTTCATCCAACAGCAATACTTTACCTTGTTGGGCAAGGGCACGAGCCAAAAATACCCGCTTTTTTTGTCCCCCTGAAAGTTCACCAATTTGCCGATGTTCAAGGCCAGCAAGGTCAACACGCTCAAGCGCCATCTTCACAGCATCTTTGTCTTCTTTTTTAGGGATACGGAAAAAACCCATTTTACCGTAGCGCCCCATCATGACGACATCGGATACTAGAACGGGGAAGTTCCAGTCCACTTCCTCGGTTTGCGGAACATAAGCAATGACGTTCTCTTTTAGTGCCGCTTTAATAGGTTGAGCATTTAATGTGACACTACCCGATGATGGGGTGACGAGCCCCATAATGGTTTTAAATAGCGTCGATTTACCACTACCGTTCACTCCAACGAGTGCACAAATGGAGCCACCCGTAATATTAAAACTCGCATCATAAATTGCGGTGTGGCCGTTGTTGTAAGTCACGGTTGCATCATCAACGACCAAATTTGGGTGCTCAAACTGATTAGAGTGATTCATATTACTGTGAAAATCCTTTGGCTATCGTGTCTACAGTGGTTTTTAACAGGTCGATATAAGTTGGCACAGGGCCGTCTGCGGTAGAAAGTGAATCTACATATAGAATGCCACCGTATTTAGCTCCTGTTTCTTTGCTGACTTGGCGAGCGGGTTTGTCTGAAATAGTGCTCTCGCTAAATACAACAGGAATATTATATTGGCGTACGGTATCAATCACTTTTTTAACTTGTTGTGGTGAACCTTGCTCTTCCGCATTGATTGGCCATAAGTAAACCTCTTTAAAGCCATAATCTTTTGTTAGATAGCTAAACGCGCCTTCACTGGACACTAACCAGCGCTCATTTTCTGGAATGCGATTTAAACGTTCACGCAGTGGTGCATCAAGGGCTTCAATCTGTTGCGTGTAATTTTTGGCATTGGTATTGTAGGTTTCAGCATTTTCAGGGTCATATTTAACCAATGCTTGGCGAATGTTTTCGATATAAATTTTTGCATTCGCAGGGGACATCCAAGCGTGTGGGTTTGGATTGTCTTTATATTCACCTTCACGAATTGGCATTGGCTCAATGCCCTCAGTAACAATGACCGCAGGGACATTTTTAAAGTTTTCAAAGAAACGTTGGAACCAAACCTCTAAATTCATACCATTCCATAGAATTAAATCGGCATCATAAGCCTTCATAATATCTTTGGGGGTGGGTTGGTACCCATGAATTTCAGCACCGGGTTTTGTAATTGACTCGACAATTGCCGCGTCTCCGGCTACATTTTGAGCAATATCTTGAATGATGGTAAACGTAGTGACCACTTTAAACTTTTTAGCAAACGCCGGTTGGCTAATAAAGAGCATTGCAGCTAATGCAAATACAGTGGTGAGTAAAGGTGCAGATAATCGAGATAAATTCTTCTTCATAAAAGTTGACCCTGACATTTTAGGCTTAACATTTTTTAACAGTATGGTTGTTATGGTTTATAACAATTCCATTTTATAACTCAACTGATAATGATTATCAATATCATTTATAAAAATAAACATAAAAAATGAGGAATTGCATCTATAGTTATTATTGGTTTTTATCACTCATTATTAATTTGTATGACTAAAACACGTCCTGAAGTAAAAGTTAAGTAAAAATTATTTTATTTTTCTTGGGATTAGTTATTCTCCCGTTGGCTTTGATAGCAGAGGATACAACAGTGAAAAAAATAATCAGCGGTACTTTTGTGCTACTGCTACTTGCCGGTTGCTCTAGTGAGCCAGATAGGCAAACAACAAAAACGCGTATGTTGGATAACCAAAATACGTTACCAACAACAGCACAAAATACCTCATTCCCTCGAACGCCGTTTGATGAATTCATTCGTGACTCTGCTTCGCGCTATAGCGTTGATGAAACACTTATTCGGGCAATTATTGAGGTTGAATCTAATTTTAGACCAGAAGTGGTGAGCAAATCGAATGCGATTGGCTTGATGCAAATTAAAGCCTCAACCGCAGGGCGTGATGCTTATCGTTTCCAAGGTAAATCTGGCGAGCCCAGCTCAAGTGATTTAAAAGATCCTCGGAAAAATATCGATATTGGCACGGCCTATATTCGGATATTAAGGGACCAGCATCTTGCGGGAATAAACCACCCACAAACACTGTATTACGCAACTGTCGTTGCATATGTGAATGGGGCGGGAGCACTGCTTAGAACCTTTGATAACGATAAAGGCAGGGCGATAGCGATGATTAACAACTTGTCGCCTGAGGAATTTTATCAGCATGTACAAACTAAGCATCCAGCACCGCAGGCCCCACGTTATTTATGGAAAGTTAAAAATGCCTACAATGCCTTAGCGATGTCTTATTGATACTCCGTTAATAAGTGTGGGAGTTGCGCGATAATTTCAACGATACCGTTGATAACAAATTGCACTCCCATACAAATTAACAAAAAGCCCATTACGCGAGCGATCGCATCAATCCCACTATTTCCTAACCATCTCATAATTGACGTTGCCCCTCGTAAACCAATCCACACAATCAAACTGGCTAAAAGAAACGTGATGACTGGTGCCACTTTAAGCACCCAAGGCGCAAAGGTCACATTTCCTTGCAGCGATGCAGTTGAGCTGATGATCATCGCAATTGTACCGGGCCCCGCAGTGCTTGGCATGGCTAAAGGAACGAAGGCAATATTTGGCGATTCTTGGCGTTTTTTGGACACGCTAGGGTCATCTAATGGTGTTGTTGATGAATCATCGGATGAGTCATTATTTGGAAATAGCATTCCAAAACCAATAAAAGCAACAATTAACCCACCTGCAATGCGTAAACCTGGTATTGATATACCAAATGTATTCATCACAAGTTGCCCTGCATAAAAAGCAATGGTCATTATGGCAAAAACATAGATTGAAGCGAGAAAAGCTTGGTGATTGCGTTGCTCTTTGGTCATATTTGCTGAGATGCTCAGCATAACTGCAATTGCCGTTAAGGGGTTAGCTAGCGGAAGGAGCAAAACGAGGCCAATGCCAACGGCTTGAAAGAGTTCGAGGAAATTTGTCATAGGGGGATATCAAGCTCCTAATTATAAAAGTAAGTGAATTTCCTTAACCTAAATAATAACGAAATTTGTTATAGATCTGTATCTTAGCATTTTTAAGTGCGTTAATGTTTTATTATTGAATTGGAATTAAAGCAATGAAGATTAGGAATAAGTGCGTACTATAATTCATCAGTGATGAGTGGAGTTGTTCACATTAACTGTGGATAACTGCCGCATTCGTTTGTGAGTAACTTGGGTAAATACTTATTTTACAAACAGATAGCTGTCTGCGCTAAAAGTATGCAATTTTGCTAGGCAAAAAAAAACCTTCTTATGGGGGCCATAAAAAGGTCAAGGGCATCTATTAACAGGTTGTCTAATGTCGATGTGTTAGTGATTATATCCTTTGCAATGTGTTTTACTGGTAATTTATGTAAATTCATTAAAAGATATTTTTTTAATATATAAAAAGAGATAAATAATATGTTGAATGGCATTAATCATTTAACTTTGGCTATAACACACTTAGAAAAAAGCATTTATTTTTATCAAACGCTATTAGGGATGAAATTACATGCTAAGTGGAACCATGGGGCGTATATTTCGTGTGGTGATTTATGGTTGTGTTTGTCCGTTGATACATCACGTCAACATTTGGCTTCGAGCGAAACAGATTATACTCACTATGCATTTTCCGTTTCAGAGAGTAATTTTCCTCTGCTAGTTAATACGCTAAAAGAAAACAAAATTGTGATGTGGAAAGAAAATAAGAGTGAAGGGGACTCTTTTTATTTTCTCGATCCTGATGGGCATAAGCTAGAGTTGCATGTTGGTGATTTAAGCCAACGTTTAAAAAGCTGCCAATTCGCACCTTATGACGGTATGGAGTTTTATTAATTGGTAAGAAGGAATATATGGAAATCTTAACACTTTCTACAATAGACAATTATGAGCAACAATTAGCCCAGTTATTAATTGATAGTGTCGAACAGGGTGCTTCTGTAGGGTTTCATGCCCCACTAGCGGTTGATGAAGCACTAGATTATTGGCAACAAATAAAGTCAGATTTAATGCAAAAAAAACGTTTTCTTATGGTGTGTATTGATGATGAGAAAATAGTAGGTGCTGTGCAAATTGCATTATGCTTAAAGGCTAATGGCTTGCATCGTGGGGATGTTGAAAAATTGATGGTTCATAGCCAGTTTCGACAACGCCGGATTGCAACGGAGTTGCTCAATTATGCCGAGAGAATAGCACTGGAAAATCATCGGACTTTATTAGTGCTCGATACCCGTAGTCAAGATGTTGCATCGGTATTATATCGAAAACAAGGATACATCGAGGTTGGTGAAATTCCGCGCTTTGTGGTTAATTCACAAGGTCAATTTGAAGGGACGACACTTTTTTATAAGCAATTAACTTAAAGCTGTCTCATTAAATAGGAAAGATAAGGTTTCTTTAAATAGCCGAAAGTCGCTAGAATTTTCTTTACAAAGTATTTTTAATTTTAAAAATTGCTTTACGCACAGTTGTATATCCTATGCTCAAGTTATTTTGAATTGTAGGATTGAGTATGAAAAAGCTGATAGCGACGTTTGCTGGGGCATCAATGTTATTTATTTTAGCTATCGCAATAATGCTCATTGTTTTTCCTCAGCAATGGAAACAAAATATTTACCCAAGTTTGTCACAAGTGATCCCTGCGTCATTAAGTTCCGTATTGCCGCAAGGCCTTGTCAGCAATAATGTTTGTGATAGTTTGGAAAACAACCTACAAAGTTTTGCTGATTACCTAAAGGTGAATCAAGACATTGTGGATATAAAAGGTATGAATAGTCTGGATGAACAACTAGCAAATATACAAGCTAGAGTAGACTCGATGCCTTCAGATGTTCGTAATTTAGTATGCCAACAGGAATACAGCAAATTAGAAGGTCTAAAAAGCGTGTTTTCATTAGGGCGCAGTAATTAATTTTTTGCATTTGTTATTCACTCCACAAGAGACAACACAAAGTTCCCTCGTTGTTTTATGCTATGCTGATTAACCTCATTCAGAGTTAAAGGCAGCATAATGAGAATTTTAAAATATCCATTATTAAACTGGCTAGTCGCCAATGGTGTGGCAGTTTATTTTTTATTCAAACACGATGCTTTAGTTTGGCAGTTTTCAGGTTGGATGGGGATCCTCGGTATCTTAGTCGCTCTCGAAAGTGTCAGTTGGGTGGCTACGAGCTTATTTTATTTTTATAAACATAAAACATCACCAAATCCAAGTGTTCAAGCAACGCACCTTGTTACTAATGGTCCCTATCGACTATCCAGAAATCCGATGTATTTAGCTTTTACTTCCATGAGTTTAGCATTGGCTTTTTTTTCACACTCACCTTATTTTTTAGTCTCTGGCTTAGTTTTTTGGTTGATGACAGATTTGTATACCATCCCGCAAGAAGAACGCTTTTTATCAACTGCATTCAGTGAGGAATGGGAACGTTATCGCAAACAGACTCGACGTTGGTTATAAATTAATGTTAATGAGACGCTTTCTCAATTATAATAATCATTACTTTTTACTTTGATTATTAGGAATATCAATGAACTACCAAGTTGCACCATTTTGGATTAATTCAGGAAAGCTAGCATGCTTAATTGTAATAAGCCTGTTTTTAGGTTTTTTTTCGGTCAGCGGGTTTATTGCCTATTTGCTGGCAATCGGTGTGGCCTGGGCAGTCGTCGTTTCTTTTAAAATTCATGCAATGAAAGAAAAGGGACTTATTTTAAAAAACAGTGATGTTTCTGATTGGATGGTTTATATCCAAGGCATTCCTGTCGAAGAGAAAAGACAATCTTTAGCGAATCCTTGTTTTGCTATTTTACAGCAGGGTCAATCGTTCTTTGGTAAAGCGCTTATATTAAGGGCGCTTATTCAAGCTGTTTTTTGCGTGTATATCCTTCAGCAAATCTATTTTGTGAATAATATTTATGTGCAAATATTCTCATTGATGTTTGCGGCGTATATTTTGTATTCGCTATGGAACACCTTACAGAATTACATTGCGATTAAACAAAATAAGATAATTACTGAAGAGTTAGTTGCACCCAGTGGATCCCATTGGTATCGCCTTTCATTCATGAAAAAAGAAAAACGAATTCCTGCTTTGGAGAGCTTATTCGCCATTTAATCGGGAAGGTGTTGATTTTTCATATATTGAGGCACAATAAACGCCTTTGCGCTATCGCCATAAAATATGTCTGTGTTATCATTGATAGTTGAGTAACTAGCGATGTATCAATTTATGTTGACTTGAATTGCCTATAATTGTGTACATATCTCGCACAGTGAAGTGAGAAATCGTTAGTAACGTATTGATTTATAAACTTTGGAATAATCAAGCAAGTGATCTGGCGTGTGGGTCACCACTGCTGATAAGGATTTTTTAATGCCTGTTATTACTCTTCCTGATGGAAGTCAGCGTCAGTTTGACCATCCTGTTTCTGTGATGGACGTGGCTCGCGATATTGGTGCGGGTTTAGCAAAAGCATGTATCGCTGGTCGTATCAACGGTGAACGTGTTGATGCATGTGAAATGATTGAACATGATGCAAACGTGTCCATTATTACGAGTAAAGATGATGACGGACTCGAAATTATTCGTCACTCTTGTGCCCACTTATTGGGTCATGCAATCAAACAATTATGGCCAAACACCAAAATGGCTATCGGTCCAACTATCGATAATGGTTTTTACTATGATATCGATTTAGACCATATGCTGACGCAGGAAGATTTGGAAAAGCTTGAAAAGCGCATGCTTGAGCTTGCCAAAACAGATTATGACGTGGTGAAAAAACGTGTTTCTTGGGCGGAAGCTCGCGAGACATTTGTTGCCCGTGGCGAAGACTATAAAGTCGAAATCTTGGATCAAAATATTAGCCAAGACGACCGTCCTGGTTTATATCATCACGAAGAATATGTGGATATATGCCGTGGCCCGCACGTACCGAATATGCGTTTTTGCCACCACTTTAAATTACAAAAAGTGGCAGGTGCCTACTGGCGCGGCAACAGCGATAACAAAATGCTGCAACGTATTTATGGCACAGCATGGGCTGATAAAAAACAATTAGCGGCTTATTTATTACGTTTAGAAGAAGCGGCTAAACGCGACCACCGTAAAATTGGTAAACAGTTAGACTTATACCACATGCAAGAAGAAGCGCCGGGTATGGCATTCTGGCATAACGATGGTTGGACAATCTTCCGTGAACTGGAAACTTTTGTACGTACAAAACTGAAAGCATATAACTATCAGGAAGTTAAAGGCCCATTCATGATGGACCGCGTACTGTGGGAGAAAACAGGTCACTGGGAAAACTACAAAGATGCGATGTTCACTACATCTTCTGAAAACCGTGAATATTGTGTTAAGCCAATGAACTGCCCAGGTCACGTACAGATTTTCAACCAAGGTTTAAAATCTTACCGTGATTTACCATTGCGTATGGCAGAATTTGGTAGCTGTCATCGTAATGAGCCATCAGGTGCACTGCACGGTTTAATGCGTGTACGTGGCTTTACGCAAGATGATGCACATATCTTCTGTACTGAAGAGCAAATCTTAAGTGAAGTGACTAGCTGTATTGAAATGATTTATGACGTTTATGCGACATTCGGTTTTGAGAAAATTGTTGTTAAACTGTCAACTCGTCCTGAAAAACGCATCGGTACTGATGAGATGTGGGATAAGGCTGAGGAAGATTTAGCGAATGCACTGAAATCAAAAGGCATTGAATTTGAATATCAGCCGGGTGAAGGTGCATTCTACGGTCCGAAAATTGAGTTTACACTGTACGACTGCCTTGACCGTGCATGGCAATGCGGTACTGTTCAGTTAGACTTCTTCTTACCGGGTCGTTTAACAGCTTCCTATGTGGGCGAAAACAATGAACGCATCGTTCCTGTTATGATCCACCGTGCGGTGTTAGGTTCATTAGAACGCTTCATCGGGATCTTAACTGAAGAGTATGCAGGTTTCTTCCCAACATGGTTAGCACCACAACAAGTGGTTGTTATGAACATTACAGACGGTCAAGCCGACTATGTTCAAGAATTAGTAAGCAAGCTGCAAAGTGTTGGCATTCGTGCGAAAGCGGACTTACGTAACGAGAAAATCGGCTTTAAGATCCGCGAACACACACTGCGTCGTGTCCCTTACATGTTAGTCTGTGGTGATAAAGAAGTTGAATCAGGTAAAGTTGCCGTACGTACCCGTCGTGGTAAAGATTTAGGCAGCGTTGATGTCAACGAATTCACAACAGAACTGCTAAAAGAGATCCGCAGTCGTCAACTCAATCAGATGGAGGAATAAGGTATTAAAGGCGGAAAAAAACTCCCAACAGCACGTCCAAATCGTATTAACGACGAGATCCGTGCGACTGAAATCCGTGTCACTGGTTTAGACGGTGAGCAACTTGGCGTCATGAGCGTGCGTGAGGCACTCTTTAAAGCAGAAGAAGCGGGTGTCGACTTAGTCGAAATCAGCCCAAATGCTGAGCCGCCAGTTTGCCGTATTATGGATTACGGTAAATATCTTTATGAGAAGAGTAAGTCTCAGAAAGAACAAAAGAAAAAACAAAAAGTTGTTCAAGTGAAGGAAATTAAATTCCGTCCAGGAACAGACGAAGGTGACTACCAAGTTAAATTGCGTAGTTTAATTCGCTTTTTGGAAGATGGTGACAAAGCTAAAGTTACGCTGCGTTTTCGTGGTCGTGAAATGGCACACCAACAGATTGGTCTGGAAGTGCTTAACCGCATCAAAACTGATCTGGATGAACTGGCGTCAGTGGAGTCATTCCCTTCAAGAATTGAAGGGCGCCAGATGATCATGGTATTGGCACCAAAGAAAAAATAATTAAGCCAGTATGGTAATAGTTAAACAGCGTTCATTTGGGCGCTGTTTAACGTATTTTTTCAATAAAATGAGATGGTTTTACGTATACTTATCGCGCTTTTTTGAGTGTAAAACCGAGTATGAAATTGACAGTTTCGACCCTCCTGAGATTAAAAATCTTACGCAAATGCTAAGTTTTCAAATACGTTAGCGCGATTTATTTCAATATTTACTTGAGTAATCGGGCAAGAAGCATTAAAATCCGCGGTCGAATCGCTTTGTCGGTTTTTATAAATGCTGACAAACAAAGAATATTGTACGCGCGTTAATTTTTAATAAAATAACGGGTGTATATGCTTGAGAGAATATGCAAATCTCTTTATCCAGTTGGAGGAATGAAGTATTAAAGGCGGAAAAAGAATCCCAACAACACGTCCAAATCGTATCAACGATGAAATCCGTGTTCCTGAGGTCCGTTTAACAGGTTTAGACGGTGAACAGTTAGGCATTATGAGCGCGCGCGAAGCGCTTGAAAAAGCTGAAGAAGCGGGTGTAGACCTCGTTGAAATTAGCCCAAATGCTGAACCGCCAGTTTGTCGTATTATGGACTACGGCAAATTCCTTTATGAGAAGAGCAAGTCTCAAAAAGAGCAGAAAAAGAAACAAAAAGTTGTTCAGGTGAAGGAACTTAAATTCCGCCCTGGTACGGATGAAGGCGATTATCAGGTCAAACTACGCAACCTGATCCGCTTCATAGAAGATGGTGATAAAGTTAAAGTCACGCTGCGTTTTCGTGGTCGTGAAATGGCTCACCAACAGATCGGTATGGAGATGCTTAACCGCATCAAACAAGATCTGGAAGAGTTAGTTACTGTTGAATCATTTCCTTCAAGAATTGAAGGGCGTCAAATGATCATGGTGCTAGCACCGAAGAAGAAATAATTAGGCCTGCAAGTAATATTCATTCATAGCAATATGAACGTTATTCGCCTAGTTAATTCGTAGTTAATAACAATGCGAAGTTGGAAATTAAAGAAATGCCAAAGATTAAAACTGTACGTGGCGCAGCAAAGCGCTTTAAAAAAACTGCAGGCGGTGGCTTTAAGCGTAAGCATGCAAACCTTCGTCATATCCTGACTAAAAAGTCAACTAAGCGTAAACGCCATTTACGTCCGAAAGGAATGGTATCTAAAGGCGATCTGGGTCTGGTAGTTGCTTGCCTGCCTTACGCATAAGTAAACAATTTAGTTAATTAAGATAAAGACGATAGGAGATAGCTTATGGCTCGCGCAAAACGTGGTGTAATCGCACGTGCACGTCACAAAAAAATTCTGAAACAGGCGAAAGGTTACTATGGTGCACGTTCACGTGTTTACCGCGTAGCGTTTCAAGCGGTAATCAAAGCTGGTCAATACGCTTACCGTGACCGCCGTCAACGTAAACGTCAGTTCCGTCAACTGTGGATCGCGCGTATCAACGCTGCGGCTCGTCAGAACGGCCTGTCTTACAGCCGCTTCATCAATGGCTTGAAAAAAGCTTCAATTGAAATCGACCGTAAGATCTTAGCAGACATCGCAGTTTTCGATAAAGCAGCATTCACTGCTTTAGTTGAAAAAGCGAAAGGCGCTTTAGCTTAATTGTTTGCTTGAAAAGAGGAGGGTAACTTCCTCTTTTCATTTATAGTTATTTATGTTACTACTTTAATAACGTATTTTATTGGAAAGTTATCAATGCATGCTGTTATTTTTCGTTTCTTTTTTTACTTTAGCACCTGAAGTTCGGGGGCTTTTTCGCGTAAAGAAAGAAGAAACGAAAAGTTACGCTAAAGCCTCCTTAGGGAGGCTTTTTTGTTTTTAGTTTTAGATTAAATACAGTAAAATCAGTTAGGTACTCATCCATTACTTAATGGAATGTGGAGCTTAATAAATTTAGTGAATAACTAGCAAAAAGACCAAGTGGTCATAAAGGGGAAACAATGCCACATCTCGCTGAGTTGGTTGCACAGGCAAAAGCAGCCATTGAACAGGCCCAAGATGTTGCTACGTTGGAGTCAGTGCGTGTTGAATTTTTAGGCAAAAGCGGCCATTTCACACTCCAGATGAAAACGTTGCGTGATCTGCCAGCTGACGAACGTCCAGCAGCAGGGGCTGTGATAAATGAAGCCAAAGTACAGGTTCAAGATGCGCTGAATGCCCGCAAGGATGCAATGCAAGCTGAGATCCTCAATGCACGTCTTGCTTCAGAGAAAGTCGACGTGTCATTACCTGGGCGTCGAATGGAAAATGGTGGGTTACACCCAGTGACCCGTACAATTCAGCGAATTGAAGAGTTTTTTGGCGAGTTAGGTTTCTCCGTAGAGACTGGCCCTGAAATCGAAGATGATTACCATAACTTTGATGCGCTGAATATTCCTGCTCATCATCCAGCACGTGCAGATCACGATACATTCTGGTTTGATGCAAAACGTTTGTTACGTACTCAGACCTCTGGTGTGCAAATTCGTACTATGAATGGGCAACAACCACCAATCCGTATTATTGCTCCGGGTCGCGTCTATCGTAATGATTACGACCAAACTCACACCCCAATGTTCCATCAAACAGAAGGTTTGATAGTTGATAAAGACATTAGCTTTACCAACTTAAAAGGCACATTGCATGATTTCCTGAATAATTTCTTTGAAGAAGAAGTTCAGGTACGTTTCCGCCCATCTTATTTCCCGTTTACTGAGCCTTCAGCCGAAGTTGATGTGATGGGTAAAAACGGAAAATGGTTGGAAGTATTAGGTTGCGGAATGGTACACCCAAATGTATTACGCAATGTAGGTATTGATCCAGAAGTTTACTCTGGATTTGCATTTGGTATGGGAATGGAACGTCTGACAATGTTACGTTACGGTGTTTCTGACCTACGTGCATTCTTCGAAAACGATCTTCGTTTCCTCAAACAGTTTAAATAAGGCGGGTTTATCTCATGAAATTCAGTGAACTCTGGTTACGCGAGTGGGTGAACCCGGCGATCAGTAGCGAAGCATTATCAGACCAAATCACTATGGCAGGCCTCGAGGTTGATGGCGTTGAAGGTGTTGCTGGTGAGTTTCACGGCGTTGTTGTCGGTGAAGTGGTTGAATGTGGTCAACACCCAAATGCAGACAAACTACGTGTGACAAAAGTCAACGTGGGTGGTGAGCGTTTATTAGATATTGTTTGTGGCGCACCAAATTGTCGCCAAGGCCTAAAAGTCGCAGTTGCAACAGTCGGCGCGGTATTACCGGGTGATTTTAAAATTAAAGCGGCGAAATTACGTGGTGAGCCGTCTGAAGGTATGCTGTGCTCATATTCAGAGCTGGGTATTTCTGATGACCACAGTGGCATTATTGAATTACCACTTGATGCAACTATTGGTACAGATATCCGTGAATATTTAAAATTGGATGATAATGCAATCGAAATTAGCATTACACCAAACCGTGCAGATTGCCTAAGCATTTTAGGGGTTGCGCGTGATGTGGCGGTTATTAATAAGTTAGAATTAACTGAACCTGCAATTAATACAGTTTCAGTCACCACGAAAGACACTTTCCCAATTCGTGTTGAAGCGCCAGAAGCATGTCCACGTTTTGTGGGCCGTGTGATTAAAAATATCGATGTTTCTGCACCAACGCCATTATGGATGAAAGAAAAACTGCGCCGAGGCGGTGTTCGTTCTATTGATGCAGTTGTGGATATCACCAACTATGTCTTACTGGAAATGGGCCAACCGCAGCACGCTTATGATTTAGACCGTTTAGACGGTGCTATCGTTGCGCGTATGGCGAAAGACGGTGAAAAGCTGGTTCTGCTTGATGGCAGCGAAGCAACGCTAAAATCAGACACGTTAGTGATTGCCGATGAGTCTAAAGCATTGGGTATTGCGGGTATTTTTGGTGGTGAACACTCTGGTGTAAACGCAGAAACAAAAAATGTTTTATTAGAATGTGCATTCTTTAATCCACTGTCGATTACTGGCCGTGCTCGTAACTATGGTTTGCATACTGATGCATCACACCGTTTTGAGCGTGGTGTGGACCCACAACTGCAATTCAAAGCGATTGAGCGCGCAACAGCGTTGATCGTGGAAATTTGCGGTGGTGAAGTCGGTGAAATTATTGATGTTACTAGCGAACAGCATTTACCAAAAGCGGCAAATATTAAACTGACTCGTCATAAATTAGACCGTTTAATTGGTCATTTTATTGAAGATAATTTAGTCACCGATATTCTAACTCGCTTAGGCTGCAAAGTGACTGTTTCAGAAAATACGTGGGATGTTGTTGCTCCGAGCTGGCGCTTCGATATGCAAATCGAAGAGGATTTAGTCGAAGAAGTTGCACGTGTTTATGGTTACAACAGCATTCCTGATGTGCCATTACGCGCTGACCTCATTATGACGGATCATAAAGAAGCGAACCTGCCGTTAAAACGCATTAAAACGGTATTAGTTGACCGTGGTTATCAAGAAGCGATTACTTATAGCTTTGTAGACCCGAAAATTCAGTCTTTATTGCATCCTGCACAAGACGCGCTTCTATTACCAAACCCAATCTCTGCTGATATGTCAGCAATGCGTTTATCGCTGTGGACTGGTTTATTGAGCACGGTTGTCTATAATCAAAATCGTCAGCAGAACCGAATTCGTTTATTTGAAACGGGGCTGCGCTTTATTCCTGATAATCAAGCAGAATATGGAATTCGCCAGGAACCTATGCTTGCAGGTGTGATCACGGGCAATAGATTTGAAGAACATTGGTCATTAGATAAACAAGTTGTTGACTTCTTTGATTTAAAAGGTGATCTTGAAGCTGTTTTTGAATTGACTGGGAAACTAAATCAAATTACATTTAAATCTGAAGCACATCCTGCATTACATCCGGGGCAAAGTGCTGGGATTTATCTGGAAAATGAACATATTGGCTTTATTGGTGTTGTTCATCCAGAATTAGAACGTAAACTCGATTTAAATGGTCGTACGGTGGTGTTTGAGGTTCGTAGTGATGCGATAGCACAACGTGTCATCCCTGAAGCTAAGGCGATTTCACGCTATCCATCGAATCGCCGTGACATCGCTGTGGTCGTGCCAGAAAATGTAGCAGCTGCAGAAGTTTTGGCAGAGTGTAAAAAAGTTGGCATAAATCATATAGTTGGCATAAACTTGTTTGATGTGTATTGTGGTGAAGGGATAGCGGAGGGTTATAAGAGCCTTGCTATCAGTCTCGTCTTCCAAGATACCCAGCGTACGATGGAAGAAGAAGAGATTACCGCTACCGTTGATCTGTGTGTTGCTGCGTTAAAACAGCGATTCCAAGCCTCCTTGAGGGACTAAACCTATGGCGCTTACTAAAGCTGAAATGTCAGAAAATGTGTTTGAAAAATTGGGTGTTAGCAAACGTGATGCTAAAGAACTGGTCGAAACTTTCTTTGAAGAAGTTCGCCTTTCTTTGGAAAACGGTGAGCAAGTAAAATTATCTGGATTCGGTAACTTTGATTTACGTGATAAAAATCAACGTCCCGGACGTAACCCAAAAACTGGGGAAGATATTCCAATTACTGCACGACGTGTTGTTACTTTCCGCCCAGGCCAAAAATTAAAAAGCCGCGTGGAAAAAGCAACGCCAAAAGAGTAATCATATCAATTCAATTTGGTATAGAAAAAGACCGCCTAGGCGGTCATTGCCAGCCCCAGAACATCGGGGCTGGCAATATTTTTCAATAGCTTACGAATATTGAGATACGTTAATTCGCATCATTACACCCCATATCGGTGGATGGAATGTGGATGCCTCCCCTTAAAGGGTTGCATGAAATGGCCTCATTTAAATAGTCAGGGGCAAAGTGTGCGTATGTCATTGTTTGCTGAATACTCGCATGACCCATGATTTTTTGAAGAGTGAGGATATTGCCACCGTTCATCATAAAGTGCGCTGCAAAAGAATGCCGTAAAACATGCACGGCCTGACCATGCGGCAAATCTGGTTTAACTTCTTTCAGTATTGATCTGTAGGTCACATAATCAACATCGAAAAGTAATCCAGAATCTTTTACTTTTACAGTTCTCATTACATCATCAGAAATGGGAACAGTTCTATGTCTACCATTTTTCGTTTTCATAAATGTAACTCGTCCATGTAATAAGTTTTCAGCCTTTAAACTAATGGCCTCTCCCCATCTTGCCCCCGTACTTAGACATAAAATAGTTATGCGTAAGTAATCATCGGTCATGACATTAAGTAATTTTTCAATATCACTTTTTGTCAAATAGGCCATTTCTGGTTTTTCTTCTTTCAACTTACCAAGAGACTTAATCGGGTTATTTTTAGAGCACTCGCCAATTTCGGCCAATGAAGTAAAAATGCTCATTAGCAAATTAAACTCTCTATTGATAGTTGATGCTTTAACGCCACTTTGTAATCTATCAGAGCAGTACCTAGCCAATAACTTAGGTGTAATTTGGTATACAGCAGGATTACCCATATCCTTAGTTATTCTTGTTAAAATAGCCTTGTATTTTTGGGAATACTTTAGGTTGCGACCAATAAAATTCCACCAAATATCACATATATCATTAAGTGATCTGTAGTCTCTTGATTCGCTGTTCCACTCTTCACTATTAGCCGTTAGCATGACGCTTCTTTCATAAGCTATTGCATCGGCTTTCTTTTTAAATATCCGCTGAACTCTCTTTCCTGATCTGCCCTGCGGTCTGATATCCACTTTGTAACGTCCACCTTCAAGCGCTTTAATTGTCATAACTGCGCCCTCCGGTTAAACGAGGTAATTCTAGATTTTCATTAAAAACATAGTGTTGGTATATTTCCAACCAATTTTTGTACGTAAAAACAACTAGATTATTGGAGCGAGCCCACTGTGTGCGATAGCCGGTGATATTTGACCAGCCTCGGGGATAATTTTTCCAGTTGCCAACCAAACACTATATTTTTCTAACTTCGGGTGCTTCAAGAAATTTTCCACAGAAAGCCAGTTGATATTTTGCGGTACCGCCATTTTAATCTTTTCTACATGTAGCATTTCGTTAAGCTTCTCATTTAAGGTCATGCTTGTTTTTCCTCGTCTGTTTCATAATTTTTAGGGTCATAAAGTGCAGGTGCTATTTGTCCTACTTCTGGGGCAATTTTTCCTGTGACAAACCAAAGTGCATATTTTTCAAATTTTGGATTGCTAATAATTGAAGTAATTACATCAGCATTAGGCACTGTTTTTCCGTTTTCATAACGCCATAAAGCATCCCTACTTAAACCAAGCATTTGCGCGGTTTCGGGTAAACTTGTAAGCCGTTCACTTTCTCTCATGAGTTTTAATTTCTCAGATACACTTAGACGCATGTTGCAATTCTCCGACATATGTATTAATGTTGTCTTATTAAATGCCATAAGGGGTATTTTGTTAATGAAATACCCCAATAGGAGAGATTATCACATGAATGAGAAATTGTTAGAACTGTTGTTCAAAATTCCAGACCCGATCACCGCTGATGAATTTTGTCGTCGTACTGGCAAGTCAGAAAGTAGTGTTAGAAAGCTGATGGATCGCCGTCGTTTACCTATTCGCACAGAGCGCCAAATTCACGGTGAGGGGTTCAGTGATATGCGTTTAATGATTATGTATAACGAGTATTTAGAAATGTGCTGGGAAGTCGCTCGTAAGCTTCCAGCGGCAGAGCGAATGGGATGGAAAGATAGCTGGTTTAAGCGAGCTAAAAAACTTATGGAAGATTTAGATGTCGTTCCAGACAATTTAAAATCTGTAACGAACGCTTTAAAGGGTTAGGTGAAAACATGAGAGCTTGTATAGAGCAAATATCAACCCATAGCTTTCAGTATCGTAATTTCCTGATTGTAATGTTACCCGCTAAAACATTGAACCCAGTGACCCGCTTTCATGTTCAACATAATGAATGCTCATTTGGTTTGTTTGATTCGATGGTTCAATCAACTAAGTATATTGACTCTTTATATGGTGAAAAAAATGACTCAATTACATTTGCAGCAGCATAAACATAAATTAACTGGTTCATCCGTTAATAAATTTAAAAGCAATAAAAAACACCAATTATCTTTGATGGATAAAATATTATTGGTTGGTGGTATTTTGTTTTTCTTGTACTTATTCTCAGTTGCTATTAGATAAAAACAATGGGTAATTCCGCGGCTGTATTAGTGAAAACTAAACAGTTAATCCAGTTGCTAGACAACGTAAAGCAAGATGCAAGGCCAGCCGATGCAATCGCTCACCAAGCGAATATCAAGCTTTATCAGAACCAAGGGGCAACCTTTGAAAGCCGAGTCAATGGACTAAATCAAGCCGCAAAGTTAAGAACTTCAGTATTCCATTCTGATAAGGAAAATCCAGATAATAGAGAGCTAGCTGGTTTTATTGAATATTTAAGGTTAAGCGATGAACGGATGCTAAATATGATTTTTTATTTAGCGGCAATAAAAAACAAACAACATCACTTTGGCTTCGATGAATTTAATAAAGAGGAAAAGCAGTCCATTATTTCAGCAGTAAATCAAATTAAAGCACTCGCGGCGCTATTACCAAAACATATCGCCATGCCTATTTAAGGTAAAGAAACATATTAATGACGTTAGCGCGTCAGGGATTTCTACATTCTAAATTTGAGGGTTTGATAATGAAAAATAAAGTAATAAAACCAATATTAATTGGTGCTGATACTGCAGTGGGTGAACATGATTATTCAGTTGTCGCTATCAGTATTAAAGCGATTCGCGAGGATGAACGCAAAACAATGCTGGATAAATTTTCATCCCGCCTTGATGCCATTGCGTGCAAATTCATCAATGAAAAATTAAATGATGAACAAATTCACCAGTTATTGGTGAGTGAATCTATCCATTTATCAAATCTGGCTGCGGAGTTAGATCATGTCTAAAGAAATTGACCGCGCCAGCGACCACGAAATGCTCATGCGTGAGCAACAAATAAAAACCATTACTAATCGCTTAGTCAGTGTTTCCGCTTTTGAATGTGAAGACTGCGACAAACCGATTCCAGAAAAGCGCCGCATCGCATCTCAGGGCTGCATTCGTTGTATTGACTGCCAAACGATTTTTGAGCTTAAAAGTAAACATTATCGGAGCGTGTGACGTGGCGAATAAAACTATTCTCAAATGGGCTGGCTCGAAAGTTCGAATTATGGACACATTACGCCCACATTTACCGAAGACAAAACGGTTAGTCGAACCGTTCGCTGGATCATGTGCAGTGATGATGAATACAGATTATGAGCAATATTTAATTGCTGATGCAAATCCAGACCTAGTCAATTTATATGATGCGCTTGCATTTGTTCCTGATGGGGTCACATTCGAAGCTTCAAGGCTTTTCAATCAAAATAATAATGGTCCTGATTATTATCAACTTAGAAATGAGTTTAATAGCCCTAAATCAAGTATGTCACAAGTTCGACAAGCAAGTTTATTTCTGTATTTAAATAGACATTGCTTCAACGGGTTATGTCGTTATAACCAACAAGGCAATTTCAACGTCCCCTTTGGACAATACAAAGCACCGTACTTTCCTAAAAATGAAATTGATAGTTTTTGTGATAAGGCTTACTTCACAAAAACCAAAATTTTAAATCTTGAATGGCAAGATACTCTTTCACTTGTTGATTTCGGTGATGGTGTTTATTGTGATCCACCCTACATGGGCGGGCACGATAGTTTTACTCAATATCATACTGCGGGCTTTACTAATTCTGATCACGAAGTATTAGCGATTGCGCTAAAAGATATTAATGATATCCAAGGCAATCCGATCACCGTATCCAACTCACCAGAAGCAAAAGAGCTTTACGCTGACTTCGGTTTTACTATCCATGAAATCGAAGCCCCACGAACAATTGCAGCGAACGGTAATCGTAAATTAGCCACTGAAATTATCGCTGTTTTAGCGGGGGTTAATTAATGACTCTCGACCCTAAAGACGGTGTTTATATCAGCGGAACGGCTTTTGCTATTCAACGCCATGTTGACGAAGATTCAAACGCGGTTCAATGGCGACTATTGCAAGTCAATAAACTAGCTCGTTGTTATGAATTGGTTTGTTGCCATTCTGACCCGTGGCTGCTTGCGATTGAATTAACCTCTTATCACGTTAATCGTGTTAGAGGTAAAGGCATCAAGACACTTGATGTTTATCGTGAAACAGTTGACATCATTTCACGCCGTTGTGAAACGGCAATTAATTTATTAAGGCCAGAAACATTAGGCGGTGCTCTTAATGTCTAAGGCGATAAATTTTTCTATTTTTCCGATGACTTATACCGCGGATATGACTTTCCCGTATCCGTGGAATAAACCAAAAAAAAATAACTATTACAAAGCCGATATTGATGCGCTTGAAAAATCCCTTACCCATGAACAACAAATTCATGCGCAAGCGATTTTAGGTGAGGTTGAATCTTTACCCCGTATTTTACGTTATCGCATTCAAAAACATTATGAGTACATCATTCAAGAGTCTGGCGAATATAAAGCCTATGAGTTTTTGCGCTCTGATTTTTATAAGCGGATATTTCCGCGGATTACGGCAATTAATGCACGATATGAATTAGATACGAAAGCGCTATTGACGCTTTCAACTCGTTTTACACCTGAAATTAGCCAATTTAACCGCCTGTTTGATCTTTATGACAAGCCAATAAAAAAGCTTGCTGAACACATTTCTAGTGGCTTTTTCACATTGTATGAGGCCTATTGCGACCAGTTAACTGAGCAAAACGGCGGTGACCGCGAAATCATCTATGAAGATTCGGCACAGACCCAAATTTACGGGGCGCTGGCTGAATTATCTTGTGGTTTACATGTTGCCCCACTTTATTATCAAAGCTATCTCAAAGTCTTAAAAAACCGTAACCGCCGCAGAGGAAAACAGGATTTAACCACACGCCAAGTGATTGCGGCTGTTTCCCGCCTTATAAATGCAGATTATTGGCATCGCAAGCTAAAAGCCCATAGAACACAATGGATTGAGGCAATCATGATTGCCAATATGGACGTGTGCATCAATCGCCACCCATACGCCAGCAAGCAAGCGATCCGCGCCGTTCAAGCACAGCGTTTATCCAACATGCAATATTTACAGGGCATGGAT
Source organism: Providencia sp. UF-183 (assembly GCF_058246155.1). Lineage (NCBI taxonomy): Bacteria > Pseudomonadati > Pseudomonadota > Gammaproteobacteria > Enterobacterales > Morganellaceae > Providencia > Providencia sp. UF-183. The sequence goes on from NZ_JBSICD010000019.1 coordinate 33,775, forward strand.
ATTCAAGATGTTGAAACGGGTGAGCGTTTTGATCTGTTTGAAAAAGTCATGGCGAGCGTGTCAAACCCTGAAATTCGCCGCATGGAATTAATGGCGCAAATGGCAGGGATTGAGCGCGTAGCAAAAGAGCGCGGTGATATCGGGATGTTTATCACGCTGACGTGCCCGTCAAAGTACCACCCGACAAAGCAGCGCAAAGGTAAAAATAAAGGCGATTTGCACGCTGTGCTCAATCATAAATGGAAAGATGAGGCTTACACGCCAAAAGACGGACAGCGTTATTTAGTCAAAGTGTGGTCGCGTATTCGAACCGCTTTCAATGATAATAATATCAATATTTATGGTGTTCGCGTTGTTGAACCGCATCATGATGGTACTCCCCACTGGCATATGCTGCTTTTTGTTGATAAAGCCAGCCGTGCAAAAGCCATTGATATTATGCGTAAACGTGCCCTGAAAGAAGATGGTAACGAAGCAGGCGCACAAAAATACCGATTTGAATGTAAGCATATGAACCGCGGTGGTGCCGTGGGTTACATCGCTAAATATATTGCAAAAAATATCGATGGGTATGCCCTTGATGGTGAAGTAGACCACGAAACGGGTAACGATTTAAAAAGTATGGCGGCAGCTGTTACCGCGTGGGCGTCAACGTGGCGCATTCCTCAATTTCAATTCTATAAGCTTCCTTCTAAAGGCGCATACCGTGAATGCCGCCGCTTGCCTCGTGGTGTATCTATTGCTGACAAGCTTGGTCATGTTGCTGAGCGTGTTAGAGCTGCCGCAGACCAAGGTAAATTTGATGAATATATCATGTCACAAGGTGGCCCATGTATTCGCCGAAGAGAAGAAACTATCCGTGTCGCCCGTGAAGTCAGTGACGTGAATGTTTATGGCGAAGAGGTTCAAAAGGTTGTGGGTGTTTACCATCAGCTTAAAGCCGATGCCCCAGTGCTTAAAACCCGCGAAAGAAAATATCAAATCGTCAAAAAAAGCGCTGTTGACGTTGATTTTAATCTTTTAAAGAGCGACAGCGGAGCGACTCGGAGTCCTGTCAATAACTGTAGATCGCGGATCACATCCAATCTATCAGATGTGCAATTTTACGTGCCTGAGCACGGCTCAGGTGAAGTATGCAACATTCAGGAATATGGTTTCGCGTTTATAGAAACGGATGTTCAGAACGCCGCTGGGAGCGAATTATCACAGGGAAATCAACAAAGACAGATTTCAAGCATTGAATTGAGTGAAAAGGAAAGCACATTAAGACAAAAAATGTCCATTTTTATACAAAAAATAGAGGCTGATATGCCAGCAGAAAATATGTCCAGCATATTTATTAAATGTATAGCCATCAAAGATGATGACTATACATAGGATTGATAGTGAATAGATTATTGTTATTAGCTCGAAATGAACAACAAAATTTCAAATAGTTTATAATAGAAATACTTATTTTTTACTAACTAACTTGAACTTTTTTGTTTTGTACTCTGAGTCTAAAATAACCCTGAAAGATGCGTTTACTTTAGATAACACTATTAATTTTGATTTTGTTTTCTGTAATTCAGGCAGCGATTTGCATTTTCTTATTTCACTTCGTATAGCTCTTTTAGATTTTGCACTATCAATTGACTTTAATTTATCACTTAAACTAGAAATGTATTTTTCTGTATTTTTATCTCCCTGTTGCTTTAATGTATTTATTAAACCTTTAATTCTTTTATATGTTTTTAATATATCTAGTATATCTATAGAATCTTGTACTTTTTTTTCAAAAATAAAGATCTCCATTCTTAATGCACTTTTTCTTTTATCAAGTGGTTTAATAGCGTTATTTACCTTTACATTATGCACTATTTTTCTATCACCAGACCTCATGATATGAGACTTCTTTTTATTAACTAAAAGTCCTTTGCTTCTAATCATTCCATATACAAGAACTTTAATTCTAGTTATATCTTCATTAGATAACTCTCTATCACAACTAACTGTAATATCGTCAATATATCTACTATAAGTACAACCTAACCGACTTAGTTCATGGAAAACAAAGCTTTCTTTTTCTAAAAAAATAATATTAGCAATATCTGTACTTAATGAGCTACCTTGAACTAAACCATCATTAAATGTAACTAATTCAGATAGTATAGTAGAAACTTCGGGGCCAAAATTAAAATAATACTGTAAGGCATCTTTGATTATTAGCTGAGAGATGGTTGGATAAAAATCCTTAATATCTTCTGATATTATAATATTCTGACTTGTATGTTCCTTACATTCGGATAAATATGAATTCCCTTTAACTCCACCGACAATACAGTTTGGAAGAGAAATATTTTGTAGTATTTTATCTTTTATATTTTTCTGTATTTTTTTTAACAAGCCGATGACTTTAAAAGTAATTCTTATTTTACCATTTTTTCCTTTCTTTGGTTTGTTTTTTATATAAAACAATGATTTATTGTTAATTACATATAGTAATTCATTCTCATTTATACCTAATAAGCTCAATAAAGAGGATTTTTTTGCTAGATTTCTATTATTATAACTCCAATTTTTTTCCATTATGAAGAACATCCATGATAGTTGACTTTAATATCTCATTAATGTCATTAAAACGATTATCTTTTTCATCTTCAACTTCAGATAGCAATATAAGTATATTCAGGGGGATATCTAATGCGAGTGATATTTTTTCTAAAGCAGAAATAGTTGGATCTCTTTGTGAATTTTCAATTCTTGATAGATAAGACTTCGTTAAGCCTGATTTTTCTGCCATTTCTTGTAAAGTTAAATTTTTAGCGTCCCTGCATTGTTTCATTGCAAGACCGATATTAAGCATGTTCACCTCTACTCTATGATGGGATTAATATGGCTGGTGTAGTCATCTTTTGAGTTATAAAAAGCATAATCGTCTCCTTACTATGAGATTAATCGGAAGAATCGCTAGTCAAATACTTAATTAATGAAAGTATTTTTACAGCATAGGAAATAACCTTAAAAGGTGGTTTACCACTATTCTTATCTTCAATCTCTTCTTCAATAGACTTAATAGCTTTGTCTAATTCATCTAATGTACTTTTATCTACGATGTGTTTGCTCTCATTACGTACGCGTTTTAATGCGTCCAAAATATTGTTCATAAAAACCTCATTAACATTATTACAACACGATGCTTTCGCATCCCCTGCCATAGATGTTCTGTGGATCGTGTTGCACATCGTAGATAGCACCAGCCAATACCCACTGAAATATTTCAGATACCTGCCATTACTTTCGCATTAAACAATGCCAATTATGCCTACTATGAGCCGCCGATTTCTTAACTCGTCTAGCTACATCGTACGTCATGCGTAATGGGAGGGGGAGATTCCATATTGTGATGAAAATATAGATGACTGTTTTACTAGTCCTTACCGTCCACTAAGGTTTTTAAAGAGCAAAGTGCAAACGAACTCGTTTGACCATGTTTCGTATCATACACAAGAGTTTCCCCTCAGGCAACTTTTTTTTATATTAAAATTCACCACCTAAATTGCACCATTTATTATCAGCCTACTATCTAAGAGATAACACATTATTTAATATAGCTTTTCAGTCAAGAAACCATTTGCTAAATGTGCAATTTCCCGCCCAAATCTGCATGAACAAAAAAGGATCGTTACCTGTGCGAAGCGCCACCACTGGCGCGGTTCAGACGATTTCTTGCGAGTGCATGAAAACCGACCTATTTAGTGGGCAGGCGTGGCGGGGCTACGATTGCGCGGCGAGGTGTGTATTGTTAAATATCCGTCCGCAAAATCTCCGAGCCGTCACGTCGTTAAATTCAATTTTCTATAACTAGGTAGCAATTATTTTTGCGTGCATTGTGGTGCCGTACGGTGCGTTTAAACCGCTATTTGATGGGCCTGATTTCTGGAGAATTCGTCTTGGTGAGATAGGTTTGATATAATACAGTGGGGTCTTATTATTATTTAGAGCATCGAGATCACCTACCTACAGGTAAAAAAATACCGCCTCAGTGGGCGGCATCATTGAATTAACGAGTAATATTATTCATCGTCTAAATCCAGCGAGTATTTATTAAACTTAATAATCTCCCCGCCAAACCAATCATTCAATTGCATCATCTTACTTTGTAACGGCATCAACTCATTGCGCACAAATACTTTTGCCGCTTTCTCAACATCACCAAAGCCGCCCACATTTTCAGGAATGATCCCCATGATTTGTGGTGGCACACGGTGTGCCGCTAACATATCGTCACGGCTCACATTCTTGATATTGAGGAATTCATCTTTTGCCGCCGCTTCAGAAAGTGGAATTGTTTGGATGCCGTCTTTCTTCCCCCCTGGTGCATACAAAAATAAATTGCGGAAATTACCCAGCCCCTTGCTGCTTTTCAGGGCTTCACGAATTTTATCCACATCATCAGTTTTTTGTGCCGCATCACTGATATACAAGATATAACCTGCGTGCGAACCATTGAGATAATACTTACGGCGAAACAGTGTTGCCGCCTCATTCAGTAGTACCGATGGGATTGCCGCAATATATTCAGGCAAGCCGTACAGTTCCTGATTAATATCAGGCTCAATTAAGTGAAACACTTTGCCCGTTTGAAATTCATACGGTTTGATATCATACCCATATTGCACAAACCAGTAAGTTTCAAGGTCAACACCGCGGCGGGTAAACTTTGCAGGGGTGTGCTTAAAGTTCAATGCTTGCCCTAATCGGTTATCACGCAATTCAAGATAACCATTACCAAACAGCAAAAAATCTAACGCCCAGCTATCAAACGCCTGACGGCTTAAATATTTATTGGGAATAAAGGTGCTGGTAAGAATATTACGTTTTACATAAATCGCACTGCTATGGTGTGGGGCTGCGCGGAACGTGCGCGCAAGGCCATTAAAACTGATTGGGGGCTCATAGTAATTATCAATTTGCACACATTCGAGGTAATCAAAAATCTCACGCTTGTCTAACACGGGTATTGGGCTGCCAAAGGTAAACGCCTCTGCGGGGGCATGGTCTGGGGCTTGTGCCAGTGTTTGCGGCTGGCGTTTTTTATTTTTACGGCTCATTAAAATACCTCGACAATATTGTGTTGATTGTGATTTTCACCAGTGATTGGCTCGTTATAAAGGGCGTGCATGGTTGCCCACGCTAAGTCAGCATGGCTGGCCTCTTCGCTGCGGTCTGCCTCATAGGTTGGACGGTTGCCGCTGGCTGTGGTCGCACGGCGAATCGCCATGAAAGATTGGGTGATATCATTGCTTCCCGCGTCATATTCAAGGCGGTCATGGCTAATGACGTCATAGGCCTTAAGCACTAAGGCATTTTTTAACGCAGGGTTATAGACAAATTCTTTTGCAGCGGGGAAAAATTCCCGCACGTTTTGCAGGACTCCGTGACCAATCCCCGTAGAGTCAATCCCGATGTATTGCACGTTGTAGCGCTCAGTAAGTTCTTTTATCGCATCCGATTGCGCGCGAAAATCCATGCCGCGCCATTGGTGATGTTCAAGAATGCGAAACTTACCGCCTTTATGTAGCGGTGGCGCGATAACTACGCAACCTGCGCTGTCGCCATTTTGCGTGCCTTTCGCGGGGTCATAACCAATCCAAACGGGATGGAAAGCATAGGGGCGTATCATTAACGGTTGAACGTCGTCCCATATTTCCCAACTGTCCACCATGCATTTTTGCATTAACTGCAAGTTGAAAATGGACGCGATATCATCGACAAACTCACACATCAGCAAGTTTTCGAATTCATCAGGGCTGTATTCTAAATAGAGCTGGTCGATATCAAATAAATTACATCCGCCCCGCATGGCATCTTCAATGGTGACAATTTGCCGCCACTGACCATCACCGCACATCATGCCATTTACTAACGCTTGGTGGCTGATATCCACCTCAACGTGATCCCCTTTACGGCGACCACGATTAAATAATTTGCCTGACCAGAACGGATACGCGCTGTGGGTCAATGCGGATGGGGTTGAAAAGTAGGTTTGACGCCATTTTTTGTGCATGGCCATACCCGACGCAACCTTGCGTAACTCTTGGAATTTGGGTATCCAAAAATATTCATCAAGGTACAAATTACCGTGGTAGCTCTGTGCGGTGCGGGCGTTGGTGCCAAGAAAATACATTGTCGCCCCATTGGGCAAAACAATGGGGTCGCCTTTTAAATCCACATCCACTTCCCGCGCCATATCAATAATGTAGCCTTTGAATACGTGCGCTTGGGCTTTACTCGCCGATAAAAATATTTGGTTTCTGCCTGTGGTGAGTGCATCCATAAACGCCTCACGTGCAAAAAAGTACGTCGCCCCGATTTGACGTGATTTTAAGATGTTACGAATGCGGTGTTGATGGCCTGCGCCATACCAAACCTTTTGGTAGGCAAACATATTTTCACGAAAGATTTCTTCCAGCTTTTCGATCTGCTCTTCACTAAACAGATTCTTTTCAGGGGCGCGGCGCTCACCACTGTTTCGATTGGCAAGTTTTGGATTTAAATCCACCTCATTGCCACCGTTTTGATACTTGTGAATTTTGGCGTGTCGTTCAACTTGGCGGTAAAGCAAGTCAATCTCTTTAAAGTCTTTACCCTCTTTATTTTCTTTACTAATTAGCGTACAAAGTCGCATTTCCAGCGTCATTTCCACACGCTCAACGGGGGTGATTTCATCCCATTTATCGCGGCGCTTCCAGCTGTGGATAGTGGCAGCTTTTTCTTTGAGGATTTCAGCAATACGCGCAATTCGGTACCCGTTAAAATACAGGTGCATGGCGCGTTTTCTTGGGTCAAAATCGTGTAATGTTTTCATGTCGCCAGATTACTGACTCACTCGTCCTCTCGCCCTGTGTCGCCGTTGTGCCATTTCCCACACAATGGCAAAGCATTGTTTCTTAACCCCCATCCCTGAAAACATAGGCTCACAATTTTTATATTCACATCAATTTAATTGCTGGAGCCTGAGCAATGACAAAAAAATCCAAACCCGTGCGCCTTTGTGTTGAGGGAGCCACTACCGATGGACGCAAAGTACAGCGCCAATGGTTAACGGATATCGAAAAAAATTATGACAAAAATGTCTACGGTGCCCGCATCAATATGGAGCACATGAATTACTCATGGATGCCACGTTATGGCGATGTGGAGTCGGTTTATACCGAAGAAATCAGCGAGGGAGCATTAAAAGGCAAACTGGCTTTATATGGGGTATTAACGCCTACCGATTCATTAATCGAAATGAATAAAAAACGCCAGAAAGTCTATACCTCTGTCGAAATCAATCCGAATTTCTCCGATATGAACGGCGCTTATTTGGTGGGCTTGGCGGTCACAGATAACCCTGCCAGCCTTGGCACGAGCATGCTTGAATTTAGCGCTGGCGCAGATAAAACGACCGTATTCTCAGAGCGCAAACAAGATAAAGACAACGTCTTTACAGCGGCAGAAGAAACGTCCATTGAATTTACTGATGAAGAAGATAAAAGCGATAAGCCCAATTTATTTGAACGCATCAAAGCCAAGTTTAGCCAAGAGCGTAAACGCAGTGATGCCAATCTAGATGATGTGCATCAAGCCATTGAACTTTGCGCAGAAGAGCAGACCGAAATAGCGAAAAAGGTCAGCCAGCTTCAATCACAAGTCAAAACGTTATCGGGTATCAAGCAAGAAAATGAAACCCTGCGCAGCGAGTTGGATAAGCTCAAAAAAGACTTAAGCCAGCAGGATAATGGGCAACATCGTCCCACGTCTTTTGGTGGTAACACGACTAACACTGAAAACCTGACTGATTGCTAAACGGGAACGATAATGAGAAAAGAAACAAAAGTTAAATTTAACGGTTACATGACCCGCCTTGGTGAGATTTACGGTGTTCAGCCGCAAGAATTCACAGATTCAAAAGTAGAAATCGAACCCTCGGCAGCCCAAAAACTGGAAAGTAAAATTCAGTTAAGCGCCGTCTTTCTGACCAAAATTAATATTGTGCCAGTGAAAGACCAAGTGGGTGAAAAAATTGGCATTGGCATTGGTTCGACGGTGGCAGGCACAACAGACACCACCAAACAAGACCGTGAACCCACTGACCCGACACAATTAGCCAAACAAGGCTATCACTGCCGTCAAACGAATTTCGATACCGCTATCCGTTACGAAAAACTGGATATGTGGGCAATGTTTGAAGATTTTCAGCGCCGTATCCGCGATGCCATTATTCAGCGTCAAGCCCTTGATCGCATCATGATTGGCTTTAACGGCACGAGCCGCGCGGCAACGTCAGACCGCAAAGTCAACAAGCTACTACAAGACGTGAATGTCGGTTGGTTACATAAAATCCGCCTTGAAGCCCCTGATCATGTTTTGGGTTCATCCACGGATAAAGACGCCAACAAAATCACACCTGAGCCAATCAAAGTGGGTAAAGGTGAAGATTATGAAAACCTTGATGCACTGGTTATGCAGGCCGTCGATCACGCCATTTCCGAAGTGTATGCCGATGATACTGATTTAGTGGTTATCTGTGGTCGTTCATTATTAGCCGATAAATATTTCCCTATCGTCAACCGTGATCAGGCCAATACCGAGGCGTTAGCTGCCGATGTGATTATTAGCCAAAAACGCCTCGGTGGATTGCCCGCAGTGCGTGTGCCTTATTTCCCAAAAAATGGAATGCTTATCACGCGATTAGATAATTTATCCATTTACTGGCAAATCGAATCACGCCGCCGCCAAGTGGTTGATAATGCAAAACGTGACCGTATCGAAAACTACGAATCTGTGAATGAAGATTACATCATTGAAGATTACGACTGCGTAGCGCTGATTGAAAACATTGAGCTGACAAAAGGCAAGCAAGAGCCAGATGCACCGACGGGTGATGATGCAAAGCAAAAAGCAAAGATGCTCGCGACATTGGAAGAAAACGAAGCATTGAAAGCGGAACTGGACGCGCTGAAAAACGGCGCTGAGCAACCGAAAAATGCAGACCCCGAAAAAACAGGTAAAGAGAACAAAGGTGCATAAGGGGTAAGTCGTGAACTTGTGGGAAAAAAAGCGCATGCAAGTGGAAGCCAAGAACGTCAGCGCCTATGGCGTTCTTGCTGACCCCTCGGCAGCAACGCAAGTTAAATTGATGCTACGCCAGCACATGCGAGACCTCAGTAAAACACAGTCATTTGAACGCAAAGCAGTCTATAAGCGAAAAGCCTTACCGCTTTACGAAACGTGGATCACTGAAACCCTTAAGGGGAATTCAGGCGTTCAAGATGATGTGTTGATGTATCTGATGTTGTGGAGTTTTGACGCGGGTGTCTATGTGCAAGGGCTCGATATTGCGGAGTATGCCCTTCAGCACAATCTTAATATGCCCGCAGGTCAATCCCGCACAACGGGGTGCGCCATTGCCGAGGAAATGGGCGATAGAGCTAAAGAAGCCTATACCGCAAAAAATCCCATTCCATTGGATATATTGCAGCGCACCATGTCATTGATTGAGCATGAAGATATGCCCGATAAAGTGCGTGGTGAACTGCATAAATGGCTCGGTTACAGCTTGCGAGACAACGATTTTCCACAGCCAGCCCTATGCGAATTAATGCGTGCCCTTGAGCTTAATGATCGCTGTGGTGTTAAGCAGGACATTAAGAATATTGAAAAGTTTTTGTCAGTGAAAAACAGCGCTGACGAATAAAGAACGTGCCAACGCGCAAGGCGGCGCGAGATAAGAAATTTATTTTCGGACTCTCGCCCACCGCCTACCTATTTTAAAGGTGCCTTTATGGATTTTGTTTCACCCGAGCCCGCCAACGAAAAAGACGAAACGCTCACCAGTGGTGTGTTTTGGCCTGAGATTAATACCCGTGCATTTCGCGAGTCAATGCGAGTTGACGGCACGGTAACCCAAAACCGATTAATTGAAGCGTTAAAAAACGCCATCATTGAAACCAACCGTGAACTGTCCAGCTTTCAACAGCAAGAAATCCACTTAGGTTATGCAACCTTAGAGGCCGTCCCCGCCAGTAAAATCACGCATGGAGAGATTGACGTATCCGAATTAGTGATCCTTTATCGCCGCGCGGTATTCAGCAGCGCCAAAGCAAATTTGACCGAGCGTTACCGCGATATTGACACCACGCCAAACGGCAGCAAAAAAGCCGATGCCCTTGAGCCCAATATTGATGATTTACAGCGCGATGCGATTTGGGCTATCCAGCGCATCAAGGGAACGACACATAACATTGTTGAGCTGATATGAAAATCAGAACGATGAAAGGTGACACCGTGGATGGGATATGTTGGCGATTTTATGGCAGAACCACGGGCATGACTGAGGCCGTTTTATTAGCAAATCCCAACCTTGCAGAACAGGGGGCGATAATGTCCGCGGGGATACTGATTGAATTACCTGAAGTTACCGAAGAGCCAGCACAGCCACTTATACAATTATGGGATTGATACATGTTTGATAAAGATCCGAACAGTTTCGGTATCGCACAGTGGTTATTGATGCTCTTCATTTCAATGTGGGGAGGTGTTGTGAGATACATCATTGATGTTAAAACAAATAATGCCCCGTGGAGCTGGTTTGCGGCTTTTATGCAAATGGTCGTTTCTGGCTTTACAGGGTTACTCGGTGGGCTACTCTGCATAGAGTATAACCAAAGCCAATACATTACGCTGTTTGCAACTGGCGTTTGTGGCGCTATGGGGAGTGTCGCCCTCACTTATTTCTGGTCACGATTTACAGGGGGAAAACATGTCTAACGTACCACGTGGTATACGCAACAATAATGCGGGCAATATTCGCCACGGCGAAAAATGGCAAGGGCTAAGCCCAACACAAACCGATAAGGATTTTTGTCAGTTTATCAACCCTGTATGGGGTATTCGTGCATTATTTAAAGTGCTGTTTACATACCAAAATAAACACCATAAAAAGACCATCCGCCAAATCATTGACCGTTACGCCCCACCGAATGAAAACCATACGGAAAATTACATTCAATTTGTGGCAAAAAAATTAGGCGTTAATGCAGATGATGAAATTAAAGTGGGAGACAAAACCACGCTTTATGCACTATCTGAAGCCATTATTAAAATGGAAAACAGCAATCAGCACCCTTACAGCCTGACTCAGTACGATGAGGCCTATCGATTGCTATGAAAAAATGGGCGATAGGAACCGCAATTTTCTTTGTTGCCAGTCTGGTTATCGCAGGCTGGCAAGGCATCAAAAAAATAGAAAGGCTTAATGAAAGAGTCGGCACATTAACTGCAGACAACAAACAGCTATTGTTAGACGTGGATAAAAAATCCGCACTGATCACTGACCAATCTTTAAGTTTTCACCGTGCGAATCAAATCGCGGGTGATGCCTATCGCCGCGGCATTATTCAACGTGCCGCCGCCGAGGAAAGAAAAATTGAATATAGAACCATTCTTAAAAATGAGCCAACGTGTGATTTACCTGTGCCTAAGTATCTTGCTGATCGGGTGCTCAACAACGCCTACCGTATCCGTGCAAGCGCAATGCGTACCCATCCCGAAAACCTTAACGCAACAAGTCCCACCGCCGTTACCAGACGGGTTTTAACCTATTGCGATTTAGCATTGATGGTTGACCCTTTACTCGCGGCCTTAGAGACCACCAATATTCAGCTGGGTGCGATTGAGATATTTGATGAGGAACGGAACGGTGAAAAAACTCACTAGCTTGAGGGCTTACTTAGACAGCAAAGTCCCTTTTCTCAAAGATAACCCCGAAAACCTGTATTTATTTGTTGAAAATGGGCGGATTATTTCCACGTTGGAAGAAACGCCCAGCTTTGAATATGAATACACCGCCAATATTATTATTGAACACTACAGCGGTGACCAAAATGTGTTAATTGCCGTGGTAAATGATTGGCTAAGAAAAAATCAATCCGATATTTCAGCAAACCCGACAAAGCGCCAACAAGACTTTAAATTTGAAGCGGTGATTTTAGATAACACCACTGCCCATATCAGTATTGAATTAAATCTTACTGAGCGTGTACTTGCCATTGATAAAGACGGTAAATATGTGATTGAGGCAACACCTGAGCCAGTGAATCCCTTTGATGAATGGCAAACAACACAATGAATGACGACACATTGCGACAGCTTGATAGTGAATTAACACATTTATTAAATCGGCTGTCACAAGGCCAGCGCAGGCAGCTTGCCAAAGGAATCACCCGCGATTTACGACGGACGCAAATTAGGCGCATTCAACAGCAGAAAAATCCCGATGGTAGCCCATACACCAAACGCAAGGCCAGCTTTGTCACCGTGCAGCGCGAAATCCAATTTATGTGGCACGGTCAAAAACGCACCTTACGTAACTGGCGCGGCAACAGCAAAACAATCACAGGGCAAGACGTGAATAAAAAAGCCCAGCGCTCATTTCGCAAGTCAGATATTCAGCGTTATATCAGCATCAAGAAAGATAAAATCAGCACCGCGCGTAAAACCAAGCAAACGCGCATGTTTAAAAAACTCGCCACTGCCCGTTTTTTACGAACCTATAGCAGCGATAAAGAAGCCGCGATTTATTTTTTACCTTCAGCGGGGAATATTGCTGGCGTGCATCAATTTGGTTTAACAGAGCGTATTGGCAATGCAAAAATTACCTACCCATCACGCCAGTTGCTAGGGCTGACGCCACAAGAAATCAGGCATATTGAAAGCCAGATTATTGATTATCTCTCACGATAATTTGTATCACAGACTGCACAAAAGGCAGTAGCTGCAATCAATACGCTATCAATGGCACGCTTAAGAAAATTATTTTTTTGAGGTTGCCATGCGCAAATATATTCCGCTGATCCCTGCTCTAATCATTATTTTTTATTCCGTGATTGCCTTTTTTGATGGAAGCATTGGCAGCCATATTTCTGCCGTGATTATCAACACTTGTATTTCACTTTATGGCTTCAAATTATTTTTTACATTCAGCCCATACTTAACAAATAAAGATTTTGAATATGAATTCAAAGGCATAGAAAAACACTTATTACCACTTAATGACGTTGTATATACGGCGACAATTTCACTAACGATTGTTGCTGCATTTGCTTTGTTATTAAGCGGGATGTGGTTTGTTATGCCGATGTTTGTATGTTTGTGTTTCTGGCAAGGCAAAGTAAGAGGCCTCATTATGAATACAATAAAGGCAGAGAATAAATAAATCATGTCTGCCGAAATTCGCCGCCTAATTAAAAACCTGATCCGTATTGGCATAGTGACCGCCGTCGATGCCAAAAAAGGCTGTCGCGTACAAATTGGAAACCTAGAAACCGACTGGCTAAATTGGATCACTTTACGCGCTGGAAGCACGCGAACCATGAATGCCCCTAGTGTGGGTGAGCAAGTGATTATTTTAGCGATTGGCGGTGAGCTTACTACGGCATTTGTCCTGACGGGTATTTTCTCCAATGAACATGCCGAACCGACGGATTCACTGACAGCAGACCATTGCACGTATTCAGACGGCGCAATCATTGAGTATGAGCCCGCCACTGGCGCACTGAAAGCGACAGGGATTACAACGGCAACGATTGAGGCTAGTGAGCAAATCAACGCCACCACAAAAGTGGTTGTCGTTAATGCCAGCAAACAAATTAACCTGACAACCCCCACCGTAATTTGTTCACAAAACCTAACCTGCGCCACGCTTAATGTCACCGAGGGCGGCGAAATGACAGGTGATTTCACACATACTGGCGGCGCAATTACATCCAATGGTGTTACAGTGCATGGCCACATTCATGGTGGTGTGCGTAGCGGTGGCGAATCCACAGGAAAACCACAATGAGATATTGCGGCATGAGCCGAACGGATGGAAAAAGCCTTTCTGACATTGAGCACATACGCCAATCCGTGCGCGATATTTTGATTACCCCTATCGGCTCGCGCATCGCACGGCGAAATTATGGCTCGCTATTATCAGAGCTTATCGACCAGCCCCAAAATCCCGCACTGAAATTACAGCTAATGTCAGCCTGTTATACCGCGCTTATAAAATGGGAGCCTCGCATTTTATTAACTCACATTAATTTAAGCAGCACCGAGGCCGCGCAGATGGTGATTGATATTGAAGCCACAAACCAAGACACCAACCAGTCATTTAATTTTTCGGTTAATGTGAGGTAAGCATGGCAGCCAGCATTGATTTAAGTTTGTTACCCGCACCCGATGTGGTCGAACTATTAGATTTTGAGGTGCTATTTGACGAGCGCAAAACCGCGTTAATCGCTGCAATGCCAGAAGAACAGCGGGAAGCTATCGCCCGCACATTAGAATTGGAATCTGAGCCGCTCACCAAATTATTGCAAGAAAACTGTTATAGAGAATTAATTTTACGCCAGCGCGTTAATGAAGCGGCTCGCGCAAGTATGGCGGCCTTTGCTACTGGTGCCGACCTTGACCAACTGGCGGCTAATAATAACGTGAAACGCTTGATGTTATCAGCGGGTGATGAAAACGCCATTCCACCGATTGCGCCAGTGTATGAGTCTGATGCCAATTTACGCTTGCGTATCCCTGCAGCTTTTGAGGCGTTAAGCGTAGCAGGCCCGATTGGTAGTTATGAGTATCATGCACGCTCTGCCGATGGTCGGGTTTCTGACGCTTCTGTTATTAGCCCATCACCTGCTTACGTTACGGTTACCGTTTTATCCCGCGAGGGGAACGGTAGTGCGCCAGCGGATTTAATTGAAAAAGTGAATGTGGCTTTAAACGATGAAGACGTTAGGCCAGTGGCTGACCGTGTGACCGTACAATCAGCCAAGATTATCAATTATGAAATCGACGCGGTGATCTACTGCTACCCATCCCCAGAGTACGAACCCATTATGGCGGCGGCAGAGGAACAAGTGAAACGCTATGCGACACAGCAACACCGCTTAGGCCGTGACATTGTGCTCAGTGCGATATATGCCGCATTGCATGTTCAAGGCGTACAACGTGTCGAACTGAAAAAGCCAGTGGCAGATATCAAGCTAGATAAAACACAAGCGAGCTTCTGCACACAAATTAACGTGGCATTAGGGGGCTCAGATGAGTAATCGTTTATTGCCCGTAGGCTCGTCCCCGTTAGAACTCGCCGCGGCGGAATCATTAGCACAAATTGAGCGAGTCCCCATACCCATCCGTAAACTTTGGAACCCTGATTTATGCCCTGTGCATTTTCTGCCGTATTTGGCGTGGGCGTTCAGTGTTGACCGATGGGATAAAGACTGGGCGGAAAGCGCGAAACGAAACGCTATCAAGGCCGCGATGTTTATTCATAAACACAAGGGCACGATTGGCGCATTGCGCCGTGTGGTTGAGCCATTGGGTTATTTAATCCGCGTGATTGAGTGGTGGAAAACCAATGAAACCGCGGGCACGTTTCGCCTTGACATTGGCGTGCTTGAAACGGGTATCACCGAAGAAATGTATCAAGAGTTAGAAGCGTTAATTTTTGATGCTAAACCAGCGAGCCGTCATTTAGTCGGGCTCACTATTCAACTGGAAGTGAAAGGGCAAGCCCATTGCGCGGCGACAAGTTACGGCGGGGATGAATTAACCGTTTATCCATACATACCTGAAGTGATCAGCGTGAGCGCCAGAGCAGCAACTGGAGCAGCTATTCACATAATTGATGAAATGAGGATCACCCTCCAATGAAATATTTTGCCTTACTTACCACTTATGGTGAAAAAGTGCTGGCTGAGGCCACAGCGCTTGGCACTAAAGTTGAGCTTACGCACATGTCAGTGGGGGATGGTGGCGGCACCTTGCCCACACCAGACACCAAGCAAACTAAATTACTGAATGAAAAACGCCGAGCTGCCATTAACACACTTTTTATTGATGAAATTAATGCAAATCAGGTTATCGCCGAGCAAGTGATCCCCGAAAATGAGGGCGGATGGTGGATACGGGAAATTGGTTTGTTTGATAAATCGGGTTTATTGGTCGCTGTAGCGAATTGCCCTGAAACCTATAAGCCCTTGTTAGCCGAGGGCTCAGGCCGTACACAGACTATTCGCATGGTGTTAATTGTGAGTCACACCGAAGCGGTCACGGTCAAAGTTGATCCGTCCGTTGTGCTGGCGACTCGCGAGTTTGTTAATAAAGCCCTTGAGCAGCATGAGAAAAACCGTAAGCACCCTGACGCAACGACAACAGAAAAAGGATTTGTCCAACTTGCAAATAAACTGGGTGAAAGTCATACGCTTGTTGTCACGCAAAAGCTATTAACCGATGAGCTTAAAAAGGTCACTTTTGAAACCCGTACATGGCAACTCACCGCCGCGGGTGGAGAGGTTGAATTAACCCCGCCCTATCAGTTTAAAAACTGCCTTTTCACGCTCAATGGGCTTACCCAGCACGACGGGTATTCATACTCCATCGAAAACAACAAAGTATTGCTTGCTGAAGCGCTCAAGAAAGGCGAGCAAGTGCAAATTATTATTGATGCCCCTCTGATTAGCACCCCGCAAGCGGGAGGCTTACCGATTAGCAAAGATGCGAGGAACGCCCTCACAACGGGCTCGGATAACGGCATCTATTTAGACGAAGAAAAATTTCAGCCAATCGACGATATCACCGTCGATATTAAATCATGATTAGGGAAAGAAAATGCCAAGAAAACAAACAGTCACATTAAATTTTAAAACCAGTGATGGGAAAGTATTACCCGCTTCCTTTGATGTTACAGACGGTGAATCCACATTTGAAACATGGAAGAAAATTCCCGCGAATGCCAATAAAACCGAGGCGCAATTTATTGCAGAGCAAAAAGGCGCAAAAGGTGATGCGGGAGCAAAAGGTGACAAAGGTGATAAAGGTTTAACGGGGGATAAGGGAGCCACTGGCGATAAAGGCGCGGCAGGGGCGCAAGGGGCAAGTATTGTCAGTGTTGACGTTCAAATTAAGGAAAATTCGTGAGGTTAGGTTATGGCTAAAGGTCGTACTGTCTCACTGATATTTAAAAATAATGCGGGGCTTGCTTTGCCGCCCGTAAGTTTCACTGTTAACGATGGTGAGCAAGGGACAAAAGGCGATAAGGGTTTAACGGGTGATAAAGGTGCCAAGGGAGACAAAGGTGATAAAGGTGATAAAGGTGATAATGCGACGCTAGAAATTTCCTCTTTAACACCCGCAGTAAAAGGTGGAGAAACATCTTTTCCCATTGGCAATGTCAAAGTGTTATCGGTGACATTGAACGGCCTATCTCAGCCACAAGGCCACGCTTACACCATTGAGGGAACAACCTTATTTCTGGCTGAAGCATTAAAAGCAACTGATTTTATTTCGATTGAGGTAACTAAATGAGCAAACCAACAGGCAAGCTAATTCGTTTAACAGCGGGTGATGTGGGGGCATACACAAAAACCGAAGCCGATACCAAAATCGCAGACGCGAAAAAAGCGGGGACGGATGCTAACACCAATGCCAATGGACGTGTGCCAACGTCACGCAAAGTCAATGGGAAGCCATTGACCGCAGATATTAACTTAACGGCTGGGGATGTGGGAGCATACACAAAAACCGAAGCCGATACCAAAATAGCAGACGCGAAAAAAGCTGGGTCGGACGCTAACACCAATGCCAATGGACGTGTGCCAACGTCACGCAAAGTCAATGGGAAGCCATTGACCGCAGATATTAGCTTAACGGCTGGGGATGTAAGCGCATACACGAAAATCGAATCTGATACTAAAATCGCTGACGCGAAAAAAGCGGGTACGGATGCTAACACCAATGCAAATGGACGAGTGCCCACCTCACGCAAAATCAATGGGAAGCCTTTGACCGCAAACATTAGCTTAACGGCTGGTGATGTGAGCGCATACACAAAATCAGAGGTGGATAGCAAAATTGGAGCAGGCGGCGGGTTAGGACAAGGGCAATCATGGCAAGATTTAAAAAGTCAGCGTGCCATAAATACCGTTTATACAAACTCGACAGGCAAGCCAATTATGCTAAGTATAAACTTTGATGGTTCAAGCCAACATAGGAGATATGAATTATTTGTAAATAACTTAAAAGTTTACAATTATCTCCATGCAGGAACAACAACGCTTCCTGTCGTCAGTACCGTTATTCCGAATGGGGCAACTTATAAGCTAGTGGTAACAGGTGGCACGCCCATCACCTCATGGTTTGAACTACGGTAAAAAGGAAAACAAATGAAGTTCTATAAAGATATCCATAATGTTGTCTATGCGTATGAATCCGATGGTTCTCAAGATGAATTTATCAGCGATGAACTTATTGCTATCTCGGACAAGGAAGCGGATAACTTAACAAAAATCACCTTGAGCAAAGAGCAGCATATTGAGGGCGCTAAATATCAAAAAAAAGCGTTACTGATTGAAGCAACTAACCAGTCAACACCATTACAAGATGCTGTCGATTTAGGTGTCGCAACCGATAAAGAGCTAATGCAGTTAAATGCTTGGAAACAATACCGCGTTGATTTAAACCGTGTCGATACTTCAATTGCGCCAGATATTGATTGGCCTGAAAAACCCGAATAACATTAATCTATTCTGAGCCCCAACCAACGGGGCTTTGTCTCATCCTCCACACAACCCTCATTTCGTGCATTTGCGTTAACCCCAACCCAAAATTGAGCTATTGCAAAATAGAGGACGCTAAGTAATGGCTCAAGATTATCACCACGGCGTGCGAGTGATTGAACTCAACGAAGGCACGCGACCTATTCGCACCATCAGCACCGCAATCGTGGGAATGGTGTGTACTGCCGATGATGCAGACGAAAAAGCCTTTCCACTCAATACCCCCGTTTTAATTACTGACGTTAAAAATGCCGCGGGTAAAGCAGGCGAAACAGGGACGCTGGCTCGCTCATTAGATACCATTGGCAACCAATCAAAACCTGTCACCGTCGTTGTTCGTGTTGAGCAAGGCGAAAGCGAAGCTGAAACCACGTCGAATATCATCGGAGGCACCACGCCTGATGGACGCAAAACGGGCTTGCAGGCATTAACCGTGGCGCAAAGCCGTTTAGGTGTTAAACCCCGTATTTTAGCCGTGCCCGCTCACGATACACAGGCCGTTTCCTCAGCGCTTGCGGGTATCGCGCAAAAAATGCGAGCCATGGCTTATGTCAGCGCTTATGGCAGTAAAACCATTTCGGATGCGATTGATTACCGCAAAAACTTCAGTCAGCGTGAATTAATGCTAATTTGGCCTGAATTTCAAAGCTGGGACACCGTCACGAACGCAGAAAGTAATATCTACGCCACCGCTTGTGCTTTGGGCTTACGTGCCAAAATTGATAATGACATCGGCTGGCATAAAACCATATCGAATGTGGGCGTTAATGGTGTCACGGGCATTTCTGCCGATGTGTCATGGGATTTACAAGACCCTGCCACCGATGCTGGCCTGCTCAACGAAAACGACATTACCACGCTTATTCGCAATAACGGCTTCAAGTTTTGGGGTTCCCGTACTTGCTCAGATGATCCGCTATTTGCGTTTGAGTCCTACACCCGCACCGCGCAAGTGTTATCCGACACCATCGCCGAGGGGCTCGACTGGTCAATTGACGGCGCGCTTAATCCCTCACTGGCTCGCGATATTATCGAAAGTATCAATGCAAAACTGCGCAGTATGACAACGCAGGGCTATTTATTGGGCGGTGAATGTTGGTTCGACCCTGACGTGAACACCAAAGAAGAGCTGAAAAGCGGCAAGTTATACATTGATTATGACTATACGGCAGTGCCACCAATGGAAAATCTGCTATTACGCCAGCGTATCACAGACCGCTATTTATTAGATTTTGGCTCAAAAATTAAGGGGTAACCATGGCCTTACCACGCAAGCTTAAAAACATGAATTTATTCAACGACGGGCAAAGTTACTTAGGCCGCGTCGAAGAAATGACACTCCCAAAAATCACCCGTAAATTTGAAGAATATCGCGGGGGCGGCATGAATGGTGCCGTTAAAGTAGATATGGGATTAGAAGCGGATGCGCTTTCATCAGAAATTACTTTTGGTGGGCTAGAAGCGCAGCTCTATAAGCAATGGGGCGTTACGCAAATTGACGGTGTGATGTTGCGTTTTAATGGCGCATATCAACGTGAAGATACTGCAGAAGTGACCGCCGTTGAGGTGGTGCTGCGGGGTCGATTCAGTGAAATCGACTCTGGCAATGGCAAAGCAGGCGAAAACACCCAAGTCAAAACCCCCTTTAATGCCACCTATTACAAACTTATTTGGGATGGTGAAACGCTTATTGAGATTGATTTACTCAATATGATTGAAAACGTTGACGGTGTTGACCGTCTAGCCGAACAACGTGCCGCATTAGGGTTATAGGAAAAGTAAATGACTGAACCAGTAGACAAAAATCAAATCACTATCACATTAGATGAACCTATCACGCGAGGAACAACCACGGTAACAGAGATTGTGGTACGCAAACCCAATTCAGGTGCGTTGCGCGGCGTTCGCTTAGCGGCGCTGATGGAAATGGATGTGGACTCTGCAATCTTAGTGCTACCACGCGTCACCGCGCCAGCGCTGACCAAAGCCGAACTGCTTATGATGGCTCCCGCTGATATGGTCAATTTAACCAAAGAGTTAGTGCTTTTTTTGTTACCGAAGTCGGTGACTATGGATTTCCAGAACGACTAACCGTCAATGATTTAGTGGCAGATATTGCCACTATTTTTCACTGGTCACCGACTGTCACAGATGAATTTTCCCTAACCGAATTATTAGAATGGCGTTATCACGCCCTTAAACGTAGCGGTGCAGAAGATGAGTAAAGATTTGCGTTTACAGGTGATTTTAAGCGCCGTTGATAAATTCACAAAACCGTTTAAGAGCGCCCAAGCCTCGAATAAAAAACTGGCGGAAACCCTCCGCCAATCTCGCCAGCAACTTAAAGAGCTGAATAACCAAGCCAAACAAATTGACGGATTTAAGAAAACCAAACAATCCCTTGATGCAGCCAATAACGCCTATCAACAAGCAACAGCAAAAGTAAGCCAGCTTGCGCGTGAATTATCCACCATTCAAAACCCAACAAAAGCCCAATCACGGGAGCTTGACCGCGCAAAAGCCGCCGCCGCTAAACTCAAAGCCGAAACGGGCGTGCTGAGTACCTCATTACAACGCCAACGGGAAGCGTTAAAAGGTAATGGGATTTCGACACGCCAATTAAGCCAAGCCCAAGTAAAACTAAATAGCGACATTGCTAGCACCAGTCGGCGATTGCAGCAACAAGAGCAGCAACTAAAACGGGTTGCCAGCCAAGAAAAACGCATGTCGGCAGCAAAAAACAGCTATCAAAACACCATGGGCATGCGCAATAAAATAGCGGGTGGCGGCGCGGGTATGCTCGCATCTGGCGTGGGTTTAGGCTACGCCGCTAAAAAAGTATTAGTACCCGGCTATGATTTTGAAATCGGCATGTCAAAAGTGCAGGCCTTAACTCGCCTTGATAGAGATTCAGCCGACTATAAAATGCTCAGAGAGCAAGCCCGCGAATTAGGGGCTACCACGGCGTTTACGTCTAATGAAGTTGCCCAAGGCCAAGCATTCTATGCCATGGCTGGCTTTAAACCTGAACAAATTAAAAATGCCATGTCGGGGACATTATCCATGTCACTGGCGGGTGATATTGACTTAGCCACCACGGCGGATATCGGCTCAAATATTTTGACGGGATTTAAGCTGAACTCTAACGAAATGAACCGTGTGAGTGACGCCCTTGTTGCCACCTTTACGCGTTCAAACGTAAACCTCACGATGCTCGGTGATACCATGAAATATGTGGCACCCGTGGCGTCAGGTCTGGGTGTTGATTTAGAAACCGCCGCCGTTGCCGCAGGTAAATTGGGTGATGCAGGTATTCAAGGCAGCATGGCGGGTACAGGGTTGCGCTCTATTCTTGGGCGATTAGCGGAGCCGCCAAAAATGGCAGGTGAAGCCCTTGATAAGCTGAAAATTAAAACCCGTGACGCAAAAGGTAACTTGCGCCAATTTACTGACATACTCGCCGAATTAGACAAGAAAACCAAAAAAATGGGAACGGCTGAGCGTGCGGGACTGTTCAAGCACATTGCTGGCGAAGAGGCTTTTTCTGCCCTCTCAGTATTAGTTGACCAAGCGGGAAGCGGTCAATTGCAAGCCATGATTGCCGAAATCAAAGCTGCCAAAGGGGAAGCGGCAAAAGTCGCCAAAACCATGACAGATAACCTTGACGGTGATTTAAAAAACTTAACCTCTGCCTATGAAGATGTGGGGATACAGGTTTTCGGCGGTGCGGATAGTCCGTTGCGGGACATCACCAAGCGCGTGACAGATTTGATTTCAAAATTCGGTCAATGGGCGAAGAAAAACCCTGAATTGGTTAAACAAATCACTCTAATTACGTTAGGTTTAGGTGCCGTGTTAGCCGTTGGTGGGAGTATTTCACTCATGATTGCGGCATTAATTGGACCACTTGCCATGGCGAAATTAAGCCTGTCTGTTTTGGGTATCAAGGGTAGCGGATTTCTTGCCTTACTGATCAAGCCGATTAAGCTCGTTGGGGCGGCATTTATGATGCTGGGTAAGGCCTTATTAGCTAACCCGATTATCTTAATTATTACCGCCATTGCTGGCGCGGCTTACCTCATTTATAAATATTGGGATGATATTGTTCCTTACGCTAAAAAATTGTGGTCAAAGGTAACAGCGATATTTTCCCAGTTTTGGGAGGGGATTAAATCCTACGTACTGAATTGGGGGCTTGTCGGGCTGGTCTATCAACATTGGGATGATATTGTCGCTATCACATCCCGCATGTGGGCGCTGGTCAAGAAAACGATATCTGACAAGTGGGATCAGATTGTCGCGGATGTTAAAGGTTTACCTGAGCGCTTTAAGCAAATCGGCGGCGAAATTATCGATAGTTTGAAAAATGGCATTCTTGAAAAATGGGATGCACTGAAAGCCCAATTTGCCGAACTTAAGCAAATGGCCACGAATATTTTGCCCGATTGGATGCTTTCGGATGAAACCAAGGCGGTTCGTGCCATGTCACAAGTCACCGTCATTCAAGCAGGCATGAAGAATGCGGGCATGTTCGACAGCGGCGGGTTTATTCCCCGTGGTCAATTTGGCATTGCGGGCGAAAAAGCCCCTGAAATAGTAACGGGTCCTGCTCATATTACCAGTCGAAGAAAAACAGCCGCGCTGGCTGCGGCAGCACTAACCATGGGCTCTATGTCAGCAAGTGCTAATAAGTCCATTCACCCTTACGCTTTACCTGCCAGCGAATATCAGTCTGCCTCTGTCACCGTTAATCAAAATAGTCACAGGGCAAATGCGGCGCCAGTGACTATTAATGTTTACCCATTACCTAACCAGTCAGCAAACGATATTGCCCGTGAAGTTGCCAAGCAATTGGCGCAAAACCAACGGCGTGAGCAGGCAAGGCAGCTAAGCCGCTACCAAGACAGTGAGGACGATTAATTATGGCAATGGCAGCGCTGGGCTTGTTCGTTTTTCAGCTCAATACAACCCCCTACCAAATGATGCAGATTAACCAAAAATACCGCTATGGGGTGAATAACCGTGTCGGGAAGCGCCCCGCGGTTCAATTTATTGGCCTTGATAACGACGATATCACCCTCAGTGGCACCTTATTGCCGTCACTGACAGGCGGTAGATTATCATTGCTCGTACTAGAGCAAATGGCAGAAACAGGCCGCGCATGGTCGCTGATTGATGGAACAGGAAATATTTACGGTATGTATGTGATTGAAGAAATCACGCAATCAAAAAGTGAGTTTTTTGTCGATGGTGCCCCGAGAAAAATTGATTTTACGTTAAAACTTAAGCGCACGGATGAGTCACTGTCTGAAATGTTTGGGGATTTAAATCAACAACTAAATGATATGCGCGGGGCGCTGCCACTATGAGTTTTTTAACCAAAGACGAGCTAACCCCCGCTTTCGCCATTGCGGCAGGTGGTGAAAATATTAATGCTCAGATTCAAGGGCGTTTAATGTCATTAACCATGACGGACAATCGCGGCTTTGAAGCTGACCAGCTAGATATTGAATTAGATGACAGCGACGGAAAACTTGCCTTACCCAAGCGAGGTGAAACCCTGTCATTACACCTTGGCTGGAAAAACTCACCGTTGATTTACAAAGGAACATTTACCGTTGATGAGGTTGAGCATAGCGGCGTGCCCGATAAACTCACCATTCGTGGGCGCAGTGCGGATTTTCGGGACACCTTAAACGTTAAGCGTGAGCAGTCCTATCACCAAAAAACACTTGGCGATATTGTGCGAACGTTGGCAGAGCGAAACAAGCTGAAGCCTGTCATTGATGAAAAATTAGATAAAATCAAGCTTGCCCATATTGACCAAACCAACGAATCAGACGGTTCATTTTTAACGCGAGTGGCGAAATCCGAGGGGGCAATCGTTGCGGTTAAAAACGGAAATTTACTGTTTATGAAGCAAGGCCAAGGCTTAACCGCCAGTGGTCAGCCCATTCAGGCCATGCACATTACCCGTTCAGTGGGAGACGGGCATCGCTTTTCACTGGCAGACCGCGGCGCATACACTGGCGTTGTGGCTAATTGGCTAAACACCCGCGAGCCCAAAAAGAAAAAAGAAGTCACAGTAAAGCGAAAACGAAAAAGCAAAAAGCCTGCAAAGCCAACAGAGCCAACAGAGCCAACAGAAAAACAAGGAGAATATTTAGCAGGTGAGCAAGGGAATGTCCTGACGCTTTCCCATACTTACGCCACAAAAGAAAATGCAGCTCGCGCAGCGAAAGCCCAATGGGAAAAAATCCAACGTGGTGTAGCTTCATTCTCAATTCAACTGGCGATAGGCCGCGCAGAGCTTTACCCTGAAATGCCGATCACAGTCAGTGGGTTTAAGCCCGAAATTGATAATGCTGATTGGATATTAACGCGAATAATCCATTCATTGAATGACAGTGGCTTTACTTCAGCTTTGGAGTTAGAGGTGAAAATTTCGGATTTGGATATCGCTGATGAATAATTTTTTAGACTGTATGGATATACATGGTATAATTTACATAACATCAACATCATGACAAAGGATACATAATCATGATGAATTGTCCCGAATGCGGTCACGCAGCCCACACACGAAGTTCCTACCAAGTTTCATCCGAAACCAAAGAGCGTTATAACCAGTGCCAAAATATCAATTGTGGTTGTACATTCGTCAGTCACGAATCAGTAACAAAAATTGTTGTTAAACCCGCACACGTTAATGTTGTTGAACCGCATCCGAGTAGATCTAAGCAGGTTGCTCTAACATTATAAATACGTTTTATAATATCAAAACTAAAAAGAGCCTTTACCTTAAGGCTCTTTAATATAAAACATGCCTGAAAATAGCAATATAAACATATTAGCCGTCTTCAGTATCTACACCGAGGTTAGAATTCATGGTAGCTTTAAACTCTTGAAAAAATGCTGGTAATGCTTCGGTAAAGTGCAGTGCGCTCTTATACTTATTAAAAACTTCTTCATCAGTTAAAGGTAATTGATAGCTCAAGAAATCATTATGAACAAGATAGTTGCGTAATTTACCTAGCTCTAAAAAATCTTCTATAGATTGTTCTAATAAAGGTTTTTCTTTTAACTTGGCCTGCATAAAAATGGTAAAATTACTACCAAATTTAGAAAAAAAATCGTTCGCCTTTTTCTGTTTCCAGTTAAATAGCGAATGATATTTTTGTAATAAAGCTTGATTATAAACAAACTGATCTCTAAGTACGCATTCTTTAGCATCCATAGCATCTTTTATTATACTAATCATTTTTACTTCAAAATGGCTAGCACATGAAAGTAGTAAATTTTTTGCTGACTGAGCTGAATGCACATTTGCATAGCTAACTTCTTTTACAGAGATCAAATATTCATGTAAATTTTTATTATCTATATATGCTCTTTCAATAACATCCATAAATCAGCTCCGGCTATAAATCTCTTTCGCTACTCTTAAGCGCCCTAAAACTGACTCTTTACGAGTTGTTTTACCTGTGCTAAATGATATGAATGTTTGATCCGCTTTTAAATTAGCAATAAAACTGTCTGAAATAGTACCAACTATTGATGGGTCACATTGTTCAACTGCATCTTTAGTTAATGCGTAAAAAATAGACTCAAAAAGTGTAATACTTAGTTTTGTGCCACCTAACCTGAAGCTTTCATTAGGTATAGATGAAATATTATCCATAAATTTTGCCCATATATCCCTAGACAAGCAAATGACATCTTCATCTAATTTTTTAGATTTATTTGCAAAAGCATTTAGAAATCCTGCAACTTTATTTTTATAATTTTCACTGTAAAAGACCATTGAGTAAACTCTTAGAATTGCTTCGACATCATTTAATCTGATATCAACCTCAGGTTTACCTAAAAGTCGTCGCCACACTGGATTATTATTTAATTCAACTAAACAAGATAAAAATGGTGAATGAAATAAGCTCATCCGAATTTCTTGGGTCGATAAATTAACACCGCCACTATTTAAACGGTTAAAAATTTCAAACATTGCACCATTTTCATCATCCTCTTCGGATGATGGTTTAATAAACATATTTCTAATCGTTGATAAATTTAGATTCATCTGATACTCATCTAAAGTATCGTAATTTAGCCCAGAAAATTTATTTTTTTGATTATCAGTTGGGCCATCAAGTTTTAGATTGAATTTTGAAAAATATGTATCATCGGATAAAATATCTTGTGGAATTTTTCCGTGTAATTCAAAAATTTCTCTTAATTCAGAGCGTTTTTCTTTTTTTGGGAAACGACCTTTGGAAAAATAATAAATTGACATGAGCCTTTGCTGCCCATCAATTACTAAGTATTGGTTTTTTCCTTGTTCGTAAAGGAAAACTTGAGGAATAGGTAATCCAATCAATAACGATTCTATTAATTTTGAAGCTCTCTTTATATCCCAAACAAAATGCCTCTGAAAGGCAGGTATTTTAAAAACTCCAGACTCAATAAAGCTAATAATTGTCATAATATTGAAATCATTAGGTGTAGTTGTTAGTCTGAATTCATCTAAAGGATACGAATCATCATCATTATTAGAAAAAAGCTCTTCTTCATGGTTCATTAACTACTCCTCATAGTATATAAAACACACAACACTATAGTTATATGGATGGTTATTAAATATCAGCTACTTAAAATTTTGTTCCTAATATACTGTAGAAGTCAGTTTTTATCATCTAAGAACATAAAACTAATCTTATTTATGTGACTACGAACAAAAGGCTCAAAATTATTTAGATACACTAATTAATTCATCAAAGAACTTATCAAAGCCTTTTTTACCACTATCATCAAATCGCAACTCGTTGAACTGCGCAGTGAAAGAGCAACTATCGTCGATTAGCTCACTCAAATTATTAATAGGCACATATTTTTTAGTGATCTCTAATGCCTGAGGCTTAGTGATTGTTGCTGTGTATTCAGGCGAGCCTTTCAGTTTTTTTCCATTCGCATCAACTAAATAAGATATGACTGTAACTTTATCATTGGGCGTATTAATTAATGAGCGATAAACACCATAGACAATGGCTCGTTTTGCTAATAGCTCCTTTACGTCTTGCCCGTCTTGCTCAAAAGCTACCGCTGAAAGCCTAACATTTAGTGGTGATTCGCTAATAATTTCGAGTGAATTATTTTCAGGGTAATAATCACTGAAATATTCCATTGCATCATTCATTGTTGCGTAAACTTCATTTTGCTTTGTGCAATCTTCACTTGATTTGAGGTACGGTGCAGCAGAAGCCGAACTGATACCAACAACCAAGGCAAATACGGAAAACGCAGAGCAAATAAAAAGTTTTTTTACTTGGGTCAAAAAATTGGTGCTCGTAATGTGTTTTACATCACTAAAAAATGTTCTAAGCATTATATTTCCCCTTATTGAATTGAGAATAAATTAAAGTCGGCTTTAACCGATAAGTAAAGCCCCTTATTGCAAGGGGCTAATGCTAAAGGTGGGTTACATGTGGATGTAATGTGGATGATGTTTTATAAATCCTTTTATAAAACATGTGGTTATAGATAAACAAAAGACCGCCTAGGCGGTCTTTTGTTTTTGCAGTAACTTAAATTATTTAAGCTGTTTATTAATTAACTTCATAAGAAGTTCATTCGCGAGATTCATATGATCAGTTTCTTGCTTAAGCAATTCTTTTTGTTGCTCTTTGTTTAATTTTTTAAACTCCATTTCTTCGACGGGTGTTCTTTTGGCTGAGCTCAATCCTCCACCAAAAGCAGTAGCAATTTGCATTGGTTCCATTCTGTTTTCTTTTGAATGTATAGCGGCTTCAACAAACAGTGGCATACAAATTTGCAAATGTAATGGTAGTTCTTGCAGACTAGGTAATCTTTTTTCCGCGTTGTTTGAGGCTATCCGTAAAATTTTACCTCGCTTGTTTAAATTCATATCTGCAACATATTTTTTTGTTGCATTTTCATGATCAATCGATTCTTTGTATGTATTTACTAGCTCATTATGTTTGTTTTTTTCTGTTGGATGCTCAGTCATTATGTCGTTTCGTAACACTTTAATCACACCAGTAAGTTCATTTTGCCTAAAACTATTATTGTTTATTAGCAGTTGATTAAAATCTGCATTGCTCGCGAGTTCGACTAAGAGATCAGGTATCTTAGATTGAACACCATTTATTCTAAAGAAACCTTCCTGTTTAATGTATTCTGGGTTACTCAGCAAAGCGAAAATAGCCTTATTCATTGTATTGAAATCTGTTTTTTTATCTTTAGGTATATCAGAGTACTGATTGATTAATTCAATATTTTTTAAGTAGATACTTTTGGCTTTGTCAGCAATTATAGTCTTTTTTTGAATGTCTAGGTTGACACTTTGAGTTTGGGGCAGAGGTGATAAGTCATCTTGAATTTTGTTTTTTTCCTGAGGCTGTGCAGTATCAAATTGTTTGGGGGGTGTATTCTCAAAGTAGTCAGGAAGTCGATTATTGATAGGTACTTGTGAGTTTGTTGCTGTATTTTTAAGATATGCGGGGTTATCTACAGTCTCAATGTTTTCAAACTTCTGTTTTAGTATGAACCTGAGTTTATGATATATAGAAATAATGGATTGAATTACTGTATTTTTGACAGTTTTTAGTGAATGAATAAAAGACCTATTTTTTATCCTTTCAGGCCATTGTTCTTTATTAGTGTGATTACTGTGTATCGGACTTGCACCAGTTTTTATTTCTAAAGAGCCCACATGTATTACTCCAAAGTTGAAAAAATGAGTGTAGATTCATTTATGTGCTATCTCTTGCATAAAAAGCTATAATCTTTTAACTCACTAATAAATAAGTTAATCTACCAATGAACCACTCTCTATTGCAGCTACAAGAACAACAAAATAAATCAGACATTCGTTTGATTGCATTCTTGCTGCTTATACTTTGTATCATTGCGATAGTGTCACTCAGCGCTGGAGAGACATGGTATTGGCCAAATCAATGGATGAATGACTCAGCACAACTGTTTGTTTGGCAAATTCGATTGCCTAGAATGCTTGCCGTTATTGTCGTCGGGGCAGGGTTGGCGGTTACTGGGGCGGTTATGCAGGCTTTATTCGAAAATCCACTGGCAGAACCCGGTCTATTGGGGATCAGCAACGGCGCTGGTGTAGCAGTCGTATTCACGGTATTAATGTCATCAGGCGTCACACATTATGGAGTGCTCAGTGCGAGTGCGATTATTGGTGCTTTGTTACTCACATCGTTATTGCTTTATTTTGCCAAACGAAAAAACCTGAATAATGCGAGTTTATTGCTCGTTGGTGTTGCTCTTGGAGTAGTGAGCGGAGCGTGTATGACGTGGATGGTATACATGAGCAGTAACCTCGATTTACGCCAACTATTATATTGGATGATGGGAAGCTTTAGTGGCGTTGATTGGCGGCAGATAGGGCTAGTCGCCGCTTGTATTCCATTTTTACTATGGGTAGCATGCCAAGGTAAAATATTAAATTACCTTTCTTTAGGTTCTCTCCAAGCTTATCAATTAGGCATATCAGTACATAAGTGGCGTATTATTCTCATTATCATTAGTGGTGTATTAATTGGTTTGAGTGTTGCTATTGCTGGGGCAATTAGCTTTATTGGTTTAGTTATCCCACATATTCTACGCTTAAGTGGCTTAACTAATAACCGTTTACTGTTACCCGCTTGCGCAATAGCGGGCGCATTAGGCCTGTTATTGGCTGATTTATTGTCGCGGTTATTAATTGCGAATGCAGAAGTTCCCATTGGTGTCATTACTGCCACATTGGGCGCACCAATGTTTATTCTGCTGCTTATTCGTCACCAGCAATGGCGGTAAACCTAATGAATACACTGATGATTATTGGTATCAAAAATATTACTTCAGAAAACCGCCTCATTAATTTTACTGAATCTGTATTTGCAGGTGAGCAAATTCATCTTTTAGGCGCCAATGGTGCAGGGAAAAGTACGTTACTTTCCGCACTAAGTGGGTATCTTCCTGTTACGGGTGAAATTTGGTTCAACGGTGAAGATATTCGCCATTGCTCTCTTACTCAGCTAGCGAAACAACGGGCTTATTTTGTTCAGCTTGCGAGTAATACACCTATTATCAAGGTGTTCCAATATCTCGAACTGTTTTTACCTTCAACACAGGCAGCGGCGGATGTTTTTGTGCAACTGTGTGATGATTTTCAATTATCACCGCTTTTGCATAAAGGGATTTATCAACTCTCTGGAGGTGAATGGCAGCGCGTCAGGGTTTGTGCTGCATTTTTACAAGTTTGGGATGATAAAGAGTTAACGGGAAAAATCATTTTATTTGATGAGCCGACCAATAATTTGGATATTATTCAACAGGCAATGTTAGATAAGTGGATTAAATATTTTTGTGATTGCCAAGGAACCGTTATAATGAGTGGGCATGACCTGAATCATTCTTATAAAAATGCATCGCGAATTTGGTTGTTAAAACAAGGTCAATTGTTTGCATCAGGAAAACCTACTGATGTGATGACAGAAAATAACTTATCTGACATTTTTAAAACCGAGATTAAGATAAGTCAGAGCACATCCTATAGACAATGGCAAATTATTAATTTTGACGATTAACCAAAAAGTTGTTTTAATCACTCGTTTTTATGCGGGATAATGCAGCAATGTTCGTCGGTGTTGAGGTTCGGTTAAAGTACAATTAACTAGAATATTCTATTCACAATGAAAACTAGGCTATAAACAATATGAGCAATTTCTTACCATTTTCAAAACCAGCAATTGGTGATGAAGAGGTCAAGGCAGTTGAAAAGGTTCTGCGTTCAGGCTGGATTACAACAGGCCCACAGAATCATCAGTTAGAAGAAGATTTTTGCCAACGTTATGGCTGTAAACATGCAATTGCATTGTCCTCTGCAACCGCGGGCATGCATGTCGTTTTGATGGCTTTAGGGATTGGGCCAGGTGATGAAGTGATCACACCGTCACAAACATGGGTTTCAACCATTAATATGATTGAGTTGCTGGGGGCAACGCCGGTCATGATTGATGTTGACCGCGATACTTTGATGATCCAACCCGAAGCCGTAGAAAAAGCGTTAACGGCAAAAACAAAAGCTATCATTCCTGTTCACTATGCTGGTGCACCTTGTGACTTAGACGCATTACGTTCAATCGCACAAAAAGCAGGCGTCGCGTTAATTGAAGATGCGGCTCACGCGGTAGGTACACGCTATAAAAAGGAATGGATCGGCGAGAAAGGCACATCCATTTTCTCATTTCATGCCATTAAGAATGTGACATGCGCAGAGGGTGGTTTAGTTGCAACTGATGATGATAAACTTGCTCAGCGTGTTCGTACACTTAAATTTCATGGTTTAGGTGTTGATGCATTTGATAGACAAATGCAAGGGCGTAAACCACAGGCAGAAGTTGTTGAGCCGGGCTTTAAATATAATTTATCCGATATTCATGCTGCGATAGCGGTCGTGCAACTTTCCCGTGTGGAACAGTTGAATCAACGTCGCGCTGAATTAACCGCGCATTACCGTAAATTGTTGGAAAAATCCCCATTACAAATGCTCAAAGTTCCTGAGTATGAACATTTACATGCTAACCATTTATTTATGGTGCGCGTAGATAAAGATATTTGTGGAATTGACCGTGATACGTTCATGGAAAAATTAAAAGCTCACGATATCGGGACGGGGCTACATTTTCGAGCAGCACATACGCAAAAATATTACCGTGAAAAATACCCTAAATTAACACTGCCAGAATCGACATGGAATAGCGCGACGTTGTGTTCGTTGCCTTTATTCCCTGATATGACGAATGCAGATGTTGAGCGGGTTGTTAACGCGGTGGAAGCAGTTCTTTTGGAGTCAAAATAGTGTCACACGCAGATGAATTTGATGAGATTAAAAAAGTCTCAGTGGTAATCCCTGTCTATAATGAAGAGCAGAGCTTGCCTCAATTGCTTGAGCGTACGATTAAATCGTGCAAGCAATTAACACAAAGCTATGAATTAATTTTAGTGGATGACGGCAGCAGCGACCGTTCAGCTGCTATGTTAACTCAAGCAGCAGAAAACCCTGATAACCATGTGATTGCGATTATCCTTAACCGTAACTATGGTCAGCATTCTGCGATTATGGCTGGGTTTAATCAAGCTGATGGGGATTTAGTGATTACGCTTGATGCAGATTTACAAAACCCGCCAGAAGAAATTCCTCGCTTAGTACAAACAGCGATGC
This sequence comes from Providencia sp. UF-183, assembly GCF_058246155.1. NCBI lineage: Bacteria > Pseudomonadati > Pseudomonadota > Gammaproteobacteria > Enterobacterales > Morganellaceae > Providencia > Providencia sp. UF-183. The sequence goes on from NZ_JBSICD010000019.1 coordinate 66,649, forward strand.
AAGGCTATGATGTTGTTGGAACGCGACGCGCTAATCGACAAGACTCTTGGTTCCGTAAGACGGCATCTAAGATGATTAATGCGATGATCACTAAGGCAACGGGTCGTTCAATGGGTGATTATGGCTGTATGTTACGTGCATACCGTCGCCATATTATTCAGGCGATGTTGCAATGCCATGAAAGAAGCACATTTATACCGATTTTAGCCAATACATTTGCTCGTAGAACCATCGAAATTGATGTGGCGCATGCGGAACGTGAATTTGGTGATTCTAAATACAGCTTTATGAAGCTGATTAATTTAATGTATGACTTACTGACCTGTTTAACGACAGCGCCACTGCGTTTGCTCAGTGTTGTTGGTAGTGTCATTGCAGCAGGCGGTTTTTTACTTGCAGTGCTATTAATTGCATTACGTTTGATTTTTGGAGCAGAGTGGGCCGCAGATGGCGTATTCACTCTGTTCGCTGTGCTATTTATGTTTATTGGTGCACAATTTGTTGCTATGGGTCTACTGGGCGAATACATCGGTCGAATTTACAATGATGTACGTGCTAGACCTCGTTATTTTATTCAAAAAGTCGTCGGTGCAGACCTTAAATCCGACAAAAATCAGGAAGAAGACTAATGAAAGCTATTGTTTTTGCCTATCATGATATTGGCTGCGTAGGGCTAAAAGCGCTTGAAAAAGCGGGTTTTGATATTCAGGCTGTATTTACACACACTGATGACCCAAATGAAAACCATTTTTACTCTTCCGTAGCACGCCTAAGCGCGGACATGGAACTTCCTGTTTTTGCTCCAGAAAACGTCAATCATCCATTATGGATTGAACGTATTCGCGAAATGAAACCTGATGTGATTTTCTCTTTCTATTACCGCGACATGCTAAGTGAAGAATTGCTGGCAATTGCACCGAAAGGGGCATTTAACCTGCATGGTTCATTATTGCCAAAATACCGTGGTCGTGCGCCAATCAATTGGGCATTATTAAACGGTGAAAGCGAAACTGGCGTAACCTTACATAAAATGGTCGCAAAAGCTGACGCTGGCGACATCGTTGCGCAAGAGAAAGTGGCAATCACTGACACTGATACTGGATTAACATTACACGCGAAAGTCCGTGAAGCAGCGGAAGTCTTATTAGATAAAACACTGCCACTGATTGAAGCGGGTAGCTACAAAACGGTTGCTCAAGACGAAAGCCAAGCGACTTATTTTGGTCGTCGTACCGCAGAAGATGGTCAAATCGACTGGAACCGTAGTGCAAAAGAAATTAACTGCCTAATTCGTGCAGTGACAGAGCCATACCCAGGTGCATTCACCTATTTAGGTGCACGTAAAATGGTTATTTGGCGCGCTCGTGTGCTAGATGATAACCAAGGCAAAACCGCGGGGACTGTTCTTTCTAATGATCCACTGCGTATTGCTTGTGGGCAAGGCGCGATTGAAGTGGTTAGCGGTCAAAGCGAAACGGGTCTTTACATGCAAGGTAACCGTCTTGCAAACGAAATGGGTATCGTAACTGATGTTCGTGTTGGTGCTAAACCAACTGCTCAGGTTAAACGTCGTACTCGCGTACTGATTTTAGGCGTGAATGGCTTCATCGGTAACCATTTAACTGAGCGCCTGTTAAAAGATGGCAACTATGATATCTATGGTATGGATATTGGCTCATCTGCAATTGAACGCTTCATTGGTAACCCACGTTTCCACTTTATTGAAGGCGACGTCAGCATTCACACCGAGTGGATTGAGTATCACATCAAAAAATGTGACGTCATTCTGCCACTGGTTGCGATTGCAACACCAATCGAATACACCCGCAACCCACTGCGTGTCTTTGAATTAGACTTCGAAGAAAACCTGAAAGTGGTTCGTTACTGCGTGAAATACAACAAACGTATTATTTTCCCATCTACCTCAGAAGTTTACGGTATGTGTGATGATAAAGAGTTTGATGAAGATGAGTCACGTCTGATTGTTGGTCCAATCAACAAACAACGCTGGATTTACTCTGTTTCTAAACAGTTACTTGACCGAGTTATTTGGGCTTACGGCGCGAAAGAAGGCCTGAAATTTACCTTGTTCCGTCCGTTTAACTGGATGGGACCACGTTTAGATAGCTTAAACTCTGCACGTATTGGTAGTTCACGTGCGATCACTCAGTTGATTTTAAACTTAGTTGAAGGTTCGCCAATCAAACTGGTTGACGGTGGTGCTCAGAAACGTTGCTTTACCGATATTAAAGACGGTATCGAAGCGCTGTTCCGCATTATCGAAAACAAAGACGGCAAATGTGATGGTCAAATCATCAACATCGGTAACCCAACGAACGAAGCAAGTATTCGTGAACTGGCAGAAATGTTGTTAGCTAGCTTTGAAAAACACCCAGAGCGTAGCAAGTTCCCTCCATTTGCAGGCTTCCGTGAAATTGAAAGCAGCAGCTACTATGGCCAAGGCTATCAAGATGTTGAGCACCGTAAACCAAGTGTTGAGAACGCGCGTCGTTTACTTGACTGGGTTCCGACTATCGACATGAAAGATACCATCGAAGAAACCTTAGATTTCTTCTTACAAGGTGCTGTTGAAGAGTTAGGTAACAAAGACTAATGAAAAAAGTTGGCTTGAGAATTGATGTGGATACCTACCAAGGTACGTTAAAAGGGGTTCCACAATTACTCAAAGTGCTTAAAGAGCACAACATTCAGGCCAGCTTTTTCTTCAGTGTAGGACCCGATAACATGGGGCGCCATTTATGGCGCCTTTTGCGTCCTAAATTTCTGTGGAAAATGCTCAGGTCTAATGCCGCATCCCTTTATGGGTTAGATATTTTATTAGCTGGTACAGCATGGCCGGGCAAAAAAATTGCTAAGGATTTAGGCTACTTGATGAAACAAACATTGGATGCAGGTCATGAAGTTGGCTTACATGCATGGGATCATCAAGGCTGGCAAGCCAAAGTGGCTAAATGGAGTGAAGCTCAACTGGCTGAGCAAGTTAAGCTCGGCGTGGATGCACTTGAATGTGCAATTGGGCAAAGGGTTACCTGCTCCGCGGTTGCTGGCTGGCGAGGTGATGAGCGTGTGTTAGAGGTTAAGCAAAAGTTTAATTTTGACTATAACAGCGATTGTCGTGGGAAATTTCCTTTCAGGCCTATTTTGCGTGATGGCTCGTTAGGGACAGTGCAAATCCCTGTGACATTACCGACATATGACGAAGTGGTTGGTACGGTTATCAGCGATGAAGCATTTAATGATTATATTCTTCAAGCAATTAAAGATGATAGCGGCGTTCCAGTCTATACTATTCACACTGAAGTGGAAGGAATGTCCAAGTCAGAACAATTTTCACAATTATTGGAACGAATTTCACAAGAAGAAATCCAATTCTGTACATTAAGCGAATTGCTACCTGACGATCTGAATTCATTACCAAAAGGGCGAGTGGTGAGAGCACCGTTCCCAGGGCGTGAAGGTTGGCTGGGTTGCCAAGAAGAGGAATAAACACGCGATGTTAAATAATCGAGCGAGCAAAGTAGGAGCCTCTCTGCTGGCTCTTTTTTTTATCCTAACTTATTTGTTGCCGTTGAACAGCCGTTTACTTTGGCAACCAGATGAAACCCGCTATGCAGAAATTAGTCGGGAAATGCTTCAACGTGGGGATTGGATTGTCCCTTACATGCTAGACGTGCGTTATTTTGAAAAACCTGTCGCAGGCTATTGGATAAATAATATTAGCCAAATGATTTTTGGTGAAACTAATTTCGCGGTTCGCTTCGGTTCTGTTTTTTGTATTCTTCTTAGTGCGTTACTTGTCTATCGCATGGCAAAAATGATGTGGCGTAATAACCACGTTGCTTATGTTGCAAGCTTAATCTACATCTCAATGTTCTTGGTCTTTTCAATCGGAACATACAGTGTACTTGACCCAATGTTATCGCTGTGGATTGCAGCAAGTATGTTTTGTTGCTTATGGGCAATGAAGGCGAGGGAGGTCAAGACAAAACTGGCAGCATGGGTTTGTTTAGGGCTAGCCTGTGGTATGGCCTTTATGACCAAAGGCTTTTTGGCTTTAGCCATTCCAGTTATTGTCATGCTACCTGTCACTCTATACCAAAAACGCTTTCTTGAGCTGATCAAATATGGCCCACTTGCCATTATTTCTGCGGTTATCATTAGTTTGCCGTGGGCGCTGGCGATAGCGAAGCAAGAGCCTGATTACTGGAATTATTTCTTTTGGGTTGAACACATTAAGCGCTTTACTGCTGATGATGCGCAACACATTGCGCCATTTTGGTACTACATTCCCATTATATTATTGGGAGCGCTTCCATGGGCTGGGTTAGTGCCAGGAGCAATCATAAAAGGCTGGAAAGAACGAAAATCAAGCCCAGATATGTTCTTCTTACTGTGTTGGTTTATTGTACCGGTCCTGTTCTTCAGTATTTCACGTGGTAAATTACCCACTTACATGCTGCCTTTTATGGCGCCACTGGCGTTACTGATGGCGAAATATGGTGTTGATTGTGTAAGAAATGGCACCATGCGAGCGCTAAAAGTAAACGGAATCATTAATGTCGTATTGGGAATTGCCGCAGTTATCGCTGTCATTGTTGTGAGCACAGTGATTAAAAAACCATTATATGAGCCCGATGAATGGTCGAAAATGGTTTTAGGCGTGGTGGCTTTCTCAATTTGGGCGATAATTGGGTATTTATGCACAGTGCTAAACGCTAAGTATTGGTTGTGGGCGGCATCATGTTCGTTAGCAATTAGCTTATGTATTGGCAGTGCTTTACCAAATAATACTATCGATTCCAAGCTACCTCAGAATTTTATTCATCAAAACCATGACTTATTAATGAACAGTAAGTATTTGATGGCAAGTAACGTAGGCGTAGCAGCGGGGTTAGCGTGGGAAACGCAAAACTCAAATATCTATCTGTATAATAGCAGTGGTGAACTTAGCTACGGTTTAGAGTACCCAGATAGCCAACATCGTATCGTTAAGCCAGACGCATTTGCAGCGTGGCTGGAGAAAGCACGCAAAGAAGGGCAGGTCACGGTAGTGTTTTTATTAGGCCGTAACGAAGAGCTTCCTGATATTCCTAAGCCAGATGAAGTGATTAAAAACTCACGTATGGCAATCGCGGTGTATCATCAACAATGATTGCACAATTATTGTTATTATTGCTCGTCAGTGTACTGACTTGTATTGGGCAAGTTGCTCAGAAACAAGCCGTGGTTAGTTGGCAAAGCGAAAAAGAAAATAAAGCAGCATCAGCCCTTAAGTGGCTGGTGTTTGCTGTTTTAATGCTTGGCCTTGGTATGTTGTTTTGGTTAAAACTGCTTGAGACCATGCCTCTGAGCATTGCTTACCCAATGTTAAGTATTAATTTTGTCCTGATCACCTTGATTGGGCAGTTTGTATACAAAGAGAAAACGGGGCTAAACCATTGGCTTGGTGTGGTTGCTATTATGATAGGGATATTACTCATGAGTATCAGCGTATGAATAAAGGCTATTTATGGGTGATTGGTAGCGCCTTATTAGTGACCGTGGCGCAGCTCAGTTTAAAGATGGGGGTGGTTGCATTACCGTCATTTTCTTTAGGTTGGCATTGGTTGCAAGTTGATTGGTTATTGGCAAATATCACTAGCTTAAGCATTATTTTTTTAGGGTTAGTGTGTTATGCCCTGTCGATGCTGTGTTGGTTGTTTGCCTTAAAGTATATTGCTCTGAATAAAGCGTATCCACTTATTAGCTTAAGCTATGTGTTTGTGTATATCTTAGCCGTTGTTTTACCTTGGTTTAATGAGCCTGCGTCATGGTTGAAAGTCGCTGGTATTGCATTTATCTTACTGGGTGTTTGGTTAATTAGTCGCCCAACTAAACTGTCTGATAAGCATTAATAGTACAATATGATGAATTGTTTGTTTTTTATTCATTAGACATTATGATATAAGTTAAATATAGCAATAAGATGAATGATTAAGGTGCTTTATGGTGATTAAAATACAACACTTGCCGTTATTACTGTGCTTGGTTTTAATTGGTTGTTCATCAACATCCGTTAAGCGTACTGCACCACCACCGCTAAAAACCCAGCTGTCAGACCCTATAATGACCATCGCTCAGTTAAAAGACCAGCTAGAACAATGGTATGGCACGCCTTATCATTATGGTGGGATGAGTCAAAGCGGCGTTGATTGCTCAGGTTTTGTTTATCGAACGTTTAATGACCGCTTTGCGATTCAACTACCTAGAACTACCGTCGACCAAACGCAACTTGGTACACGCATTGATAAAACGGACTTAATGCCTGGGGATCTGGTGTTTTTTAAAACCGGTTCTGGCGAAAATGGGCTGCATGTTGGTATTTATGATACGGACAATACCTTTATTCATGCATCAACCAGCAAAGGTGTGATCCGTTCATCCATGGATAACGTGTATTGGCGAAAAGTGTTCTGGCAAGCCAGACGCATTTAAACTCGCAATTTTCTTTAGTGATTATGCTATCTTAAGAGCAAGTTTTGTTTTTAGGATAGCTTCATGTCAACATTACGTTTACTCATTTCAGAATCTTTTGATCCTTGGTTCAACCTTGCTGTTGAAGAAACCATTTTTAGGCAAATGTCAGCCGATCAGCGTGTGATGTTTTTATGGCGTAATGCCGATACCGTGGTCATTGGCCGTGCACAAAACCCGTGGAAAGAATGCAACACTCGCCGAATGGAAGAAGACAATGTTCGTCTTGCTCGTCGTAGTAGTGGCGGTGGTGCTGTTTTTCATGACTTAGGCAATACCTGTTTTACGTTTATGGCGGGCAAGCCTGAGTACGATAAAACGGTTTCAACGCAAATCATTGTTGATGGACTTGCGAATGTGGGGATTTCCGCTGAAGTTTCAGGACGTAATGATTTAGTGCTCAACACAGAAAATGGTCCACGAAAAATTTCAGGTTCTGCTTATCGCGAAACGAAAGACCGCGGTTTTCACCATGGAACTTTGTTGATTAATGCAGACTTAAGTCGGTTAGCCAATTACCTTAACCCAGACCCTAAAAAACTGCAGGCAAAAGGGATCACCTCGGTTCGATCTCGCGTCGCAAATCTCTCTGAACTCGCCCCAAACATTAGCCACGAAATGGTCTGTGAAGGCATTATTGAAAGCTTTTTTAGCCATTTTGGCGAAACGGTTGAAGCGGAATATATCTCCCCTGAAAAACTGCCTGACTTGCCAAATTTTACGGAAACATTTGCCAAGCAAAGTAGTTGGGAATGGAACTTTGGCCAAGCGCCTGCGTTTTCTCATTATTCAGATACTCGTTTTCCATGGGGCGGGATTGAGTTCCACTTTGATATTGAAAAAGGCGTAATCACACGTTGCCAGTTTTTTACTGACAGCTTAGACCCCACACCTCTTGAGTGGTTAAGTGAGCATATGTTGGGGAAAGTGTATCAAACAGAAACGATAAGAATGTTATGTGGTCAGATGAAACAGCAATGGCCTGAGTTACAAGATCAACTCAGTGATTTAGAAAACTGGTTAGTACACGAGTTAAGTTAAAAAATGAGCCGACATTGTCGGCTCAGACATAGACTTCAAAAATACTAACAACTAAATAGGAAGGAATGATCTTGAAATGAAACTCATTAGTTATGACAACTGCATGTCATAAAACTTTTGCATTCTGGCAGCTCACCGGTTTGACGGAATTTTGCTGGGGTCGTATCAAAATGTTTTTTAAAGATACGAGTAAATGTAGCTTGTGAACTGAATCCATATTGCAGAGCAATATCAAGGATTGGTAAGTTGCCTTCACGTAATGATTTAGCAGCTTCTAACAAACGACGTTTACGGACGTATTCGCCAAGCGTGCAGCCTTTCATTTCTTTGAAAACACGCTGTAAATGCCATTTAGAATAACCACTCTTATCGGCTATTGTGTCGATTTTGATGCCTTCATTGCGTTGCAACTGGCTTTCAAGCCATTTAACGATATCGTTGACTACACTTTCTGACATGTTTACCTCCTACTCAAGTAGGCTATTGTTCATTAATAACTAATAATAACTCACGAAATTGAAGTCTATTCTTCCTTTTTTTCCGATATATCGATAGGCTAAACGTGCTTTTTTTGAATGAGAATAGCTATCGGTATGATAGCTATTGAAAAAATCAACATTTTAAACATACACCGGTGAATGTTTAAATGCGTTGATAATCAAGTTGTTACCATTTTATTTTTTGTGATTTGTACAATAGGAATTAGGTTGAAAATACTCGTTCAAATTTTTTGTTCGAACCGTTCGATTTTATTAACCAAGTAAATAATTGAAAAATTAATTGTGTATTTTTTATAACAATAGACAGGAAATTCCGAGTTAATTGTATTGGTTAAAATGACTGTAAGTATTCAAAATTTGAGATTTAATATTTAGTATCTTTTCAATACTGAAATAATTGGCTTTAATTAGGTTTAAATTTTGAAAATTAAAAAGGTAAAAGATGAATTAATTGATTATTGGCGTTATTTGCTCGAAAAAATCGAGAGGGTGTTTTGCATTTAAATTCATTAAAATCAAAAAATAACAAATTTTACTGCCAAAGATTATCCTATATGCTGAAATCTTATTCAGGTAATTTTTCTAATGCTTGACGTATCTGTGCCATCACTTTGGGTGTACTTAGGCTAAAGTGTAACATGCCTGTTTCATCCACTACCACTAATGACTTCTTTTTGCCCGCAGGTGTCATTGACATGCCGGGGAGCCGCCAAATTCCCTCGGCTCCCCCGAGAGTTTTAGCACTTTCATGGCAAACTATAATCAAGTCAGGCTGCCTTGCGATAATACTTTCAGGTGAAAGCGGTTGGTATCGTTTACTGGTCGCCATGATATTTTTAGCACCAACTGCTGTAATGAGTTTATCGGCGGTTGTATTCGCGCCAGCAGTTAAGGGTAAAACACCGCCTTTATTAATAATAAATAAGACTTTTTTATCTAGGGGAGTGGTATTGATTTGTGCCAGTTCATTTTGGAAGTTTTTGATGAGCTTTTTTCCTAGTTGGTTTCGTTCAAGGTGTTTTGCAATTAGCTTTATTTTTTCTGGAATGGCTTCTAATGTCACACCTCGGGTAATATTTATGACAGGTATACCCTTGTTTTGCAGTAACAACAAGGCTGAAGAGGGTTTTGCCTGATCGCTTGCGAATACGAGGGTAGGTTCCATTGATATTAGATGTTGATAATCAATTTTCTTAATATTCCCGATAGTTTCATATTGTTGTGGGAATAGCTGTATTAGATCTGAAGACTCACGCGCAATAATATTTTTACCAAACTTAAGGGCGAAAATAATTTCGGTTACATCATGACCCAATGAAATGATGCGCTCTTTTGATAATGAGTGACTTGATATACACAGCATTACTAACATTAGAAGCCAATATTGCATAAAATAACTCAGTGATTAAATACGAGGTAGGGAAAGCACTTGTTGCTTCCACTGAGTTTGCTCTGGCACGCCTTCTGTTCGTTGCCCATACATTTGAATGATTTGGTTTCCTTGGTTATCAAAAACCTCTAAGCTTGTGACAAAACCTTCCTGCGTTGGCTTACGGGTTACCCAGCATTCTGAAATGCCATTTTCAATAATATGCAAATTAAAATGATTGCTAGAGACATTAAGCCAATCTGTTTGTGTGCTTTCAATTTTTAATGGTGAGAGCTTATTGATAACACCAGTAAATATTTGTACACATCCCCGATTACCGACAAAAAGCATTATTTCATTTTTATCTTGATAAGCGAGCGTAAGTAATTGTGATAGTGCATTGGTAGAAACTTGCCAAGCAAGCTCATTACTTACCGCACGGAACACTTGTTGACGACTTAAGTTATGTGTTTTTAATAAAGTAAAAAACTGGTGAACATCTGACATATCGCGCCATTGTTGTTCAATTTGTTTTTTTACTTCATCACTAATTTCAATATTTGAGAATGAAGATACCGTTTCTAGCATAAATGGGGGATTATCAATAGAAGTATAATGGTCGATGATATCTTGCCATGCATTCATATCAGTATCTTCACAAGTGTATACTTTGTGTATGGCATCGCCATTTTTATCAAAGAATTGAATGCTGTGTCGCACTTCATTGCCGACTTTTTCTGTCAGCGTAAACATGGAATCCCATTGCGCAAAAAACATGCGTAAATCTAATTGCCCTGGGTTTAAGAATAGACCTGCATGGTCACTGAAACGGGGGTTATCATATCGCCCCGTTTGGATATTCACGACGTAATCATTACGAGTGATCGCTTTTGCTTGACCGATGGTGGAGAGTGCATGGAGTAATTCAGGCAAATTACCTGAGAGTCGTTTTACATTATCATGGCCAACTCTATGATATAAAAGCTCGGCTTCGGTGATGTTAAGTTGATTTGCTAAGTCCCGAGCGTGTTTATCAGGGAATTGTTTTTTTATCTGTTGATAATTTTCATAACATATTGAATCCATATTGATTTCCTTTTTCTCGGTTGTTTTTAACGGCAATTAATTGGGGTTATTTACAGTGTTAATAACCCCAACTCGACGACTCTATTATTTCGTTACCATTTATAATTCACGTTAAAATAGAAATTACGGCCTTCTTGTGGAATGCCCATAGACGAAACGTAGTTTTTATCAAACGCATTTTTAAGGGCTAAAGTACCGCTTAGCCCTTTAATAAACTGATCAGCTTGATAATTGATGTAAAAATCATGAAGGCTATAACCGGGGTATTGAATGACTTCACGGCGGTAACGGTCTAATTTCTCTACTGATTTTTGATCTGGTAATATGTAGGTATCATCCCCATCAAATTGGGTTTTAGCTGCGAATTCGCCAATCCAACCAAGATTGAACCCTGTGCTGGCTATAGGTGCATCAAAACGAGCAACCAAGTTGCTTGGACGAAGTGAAGAAAGTGAATGGTGTTTTTCATCGTCCTTTCCAATAGTGATGTTATGGGTAATATTTAGGTTAAACCAATGTGTTTTATAGTGAATAAAACTATCAATACCTTCTATGGTAGCGGAAGGGGTATTGGTGTAATAAATCTTTTCGGGTAGCCAGAAATACATAAAATCTCGGCCCACCTTCCGCTTATATATAGCATCGACAGTAATATAGTTTTTCGCTTTGGTGTGAAACAGCGTGGTACCAAACTGAAGGGAGTCCCCTGCAAAGGCAAGTTCATCAAAACTCAACTTCATACCTGTTTCAATCGTTTTATTGATTTCAGGCTTTAAGTCAGGGGAAGGGATAAAGTCCGATTGATAACCAATACCGGGAACACGAAAGTGTTGGGAATTGTTATATAACTCAGCCATGCGAGGTGTTCGGTAGCCTTCGGAATATGAAGAAAATACATTTAGCCAATGTGATGGAGTAGCGCTTACTGCGACCCGTGATGACCAATTTGTATGGCTATCTTCAGCAATCTCTTTACGTGAGGTTTTATAATAAGTAAAACGTGTTCCCGCTGAGAATGTAATGGGTAAGTGTTGCAATGTGAGGTCGTTGTTTAGCCAACCAGAACCATTTGATAGATTAGCGTTAGGGTAACTTATTGAGTATTCATTGGATTTTTGCTCTTGCTGATAATATTCAAATCCGCTTTGAATCGTGTTATTTGCCCAGTTATGCATAGGTAGCATTAAGCTATTGGTGAATTTAGTGCCATAGGTATATTGGCTTCTATTCTCTTCATGGTATTCATTTGGGGTCTTCTTAATTTTAACTAGGTCTAATTGATCTAGTGCAAGGCTTGAGTAGTATAAATCCCAGTCAGCTTGCCAATTAAGTGCATTATTTGGTGAGAAATGCTGGTTAATTAGGATGTCTCTTTTCAGGGCTCCCCTTTCATGTGGGGTATTTGGGAACATCGTTTGGTTAAAGGAAATGCTCGGTTGTTTTTGGGTTATACTGTTATTACGATATTCTCTAAGTTGTATCGCCGCTTGATATGACGGTTGAGCAAACCAGGTTGTTTTTAACATCCAGTTGTGAATTTCTTCATGAGTATCTAACCCTTGAACTTCATATGGGTTATCGAGTTGTGTTTTGCGTTGCTGATAGCTCAAAATGGTATCGAAGGCGTCAATACGACTAAATAGTGTCGCCCCTGCACGGTAACTATGATCATTTTTGTTAATGCCTGTAGCTACATGCCCGCCAAAATGTTGATCAGGTTTTAATAAATCTGACGCGTTGAGTGTTTTAATTGAAACAAGCCCCGCCAATGCTCCACCACCATGGTGAAGAGAACCACCGCCTTTATGAACAGTGACTTTTTTCACCAGAGTCGGGTCAATAAAGGTAGCATCAAACAAGCCGGAGCTAAAATCCTGCGTGACATTATCGACAGTGATTTTCACACCTCGGCTATCGTAACCTCGCATTTGCAGGCTTTGCCCATACGTACTTCCTGCGCCTGTGACGAGTATCCCTGATTGCCCTTTGAGTAAATCTAAAACGGAAGTGGCAGATTGTAATTCAGGGGCTTGGGCGTCGATAACATCAACTTGCTGAGCAACAGCAATTTTTTCATGATTAAACGGTGATTGGCTAACATGAATAATGTCGCTGGTTTCTTGTTGGGCAAGGGCGATTTGGCTAGTACTGGTCACAGCTAAAGCGGTAGCAAGCGTTGAAAAACGAAATTTGTATTTGTGTTGATTGTTAGAAATTGATGCAGGCATCAGGTTAAATAGCATAGGAAATCCTTTCCTTATGTGTAGTTTAAGCTGGCTGCCTTGATGCTATCTGGGTGGCGTGCTATAGATTGTCGGTATAACTTATTTATTTCGTTAGAATTAATTTACCTGAGCGTGTTTGCTTTAGTTGGTAAATTTCCCCACGGTGTAAAATTTCAACTTTGCCATCCTTATTAAGTAACTGCTGACTATCAACCGTGCGTGTTGTTAGTATCGCCTGAGTAGGTTTTGGTTCAATCGGTACCGAATGTCTTTCTTCACTTTTATCTAAAAAAAGGGTCTGCGATACCATTTGATTTGTCTTTTTCAATAAGGTCATAAAATTTTTCTCATGGGATTTCTAACAAGTAGCGTGTTAGCAGTGAGAATTATTATCGTTAACGGAGTGGGGGGTCAAGAATTTTTTGGATTAAATGAGGTGATAATTAAAAAATAATAGGTATTAATATCGCGATAGGTATTAATCTTGATTTTTTATTTCTTGGGGTGATGGTTTGAACTCGCTTTGATGAGTGATTAATCAAAGCGAGTGGGGAGATAGGGCGAAAAATTATTTAAAACGATGTTCCACGGCTTGAGCAAGAATTTCAATCAGTTGTTCTGTATCATCCCAACCAAGGCAAGGGTCAGTAATAGATTGACCATAAACCAAGGGTTGTTCTGGGCTGACTTTTTGTGTGCCTTCAACTAAAAAGCTTTCCGCCATCACACCGCTAATTGCGGTTGAACCATCTTTAATTTGCTCTGCAATATCACGCGCAACTTCAAGTTGGCGACGATGAATTTTTTGGCAATTACCATGGCTAAAATCAACCACTAAGTGCTCTGGCAGTTCAAATTTACGCAGTTTGTCGCACGCTGCGGCAAGGTCACCCGCACTGTAATTTGGCTGTTTACCACCACGCATAATGACATGTCCATGTGGGTTACCGCTGGTTTGGTAAATAGTCATCTGGCCATTTTTATCTGGTGATAAAAACATATGTTGTGCTTTTGCGGCTCGAATCGCGTCAATGGCAATGTTGATATTACCATCTGTCCCATTTTTAAAACCAACAGGGCAAGACAATGCGGAGGCCATTTCGCGGTGAATTTGGCTTTCAGTTGTACGCGCACCAATTGCGCCCCAGCTAATTAGGTCAGCAATATATTGACCCGTCACCATATCAAGAAATTCGGTGGCAGTGGCTAACCCTATTTGGTTAACTTCAATCAATAATTTGCGGGCAAGGCGAATACCCGTATTGACTTGGCATGAATTGTCTAAGTTTGGATCAGAGATTAAGCCTTTCCAGCCCACAACAGTGCGCGGTTTTTCAAAATAGGTGCGCATGACGATTTCTAAGCGGTCTTGATGACGCTCTTTTAGTTCATGAAGTTTCTTTGCATATTCGATGGCAGCATCAATATCATGAATAGAACATGGACCAACAATCACCAGCAAACGTGGATCTTGACCGGATAAAATCTGCTCAATACGCTTTCGTGACGCTGTCACGTTTTCGGCAACTTCTGCGGATATAGGAAATTCATCAGCGAGAGCTTGTGGCGTGATTAAACTGTCCACTCTCGCAGTACGTAACTCATCAGTTTTGTGCATTTTTGTTCTCAAAAACTTGAATAGGCTGTCGCCATATAAGTGATAAAGATCACAATAAACGAATATGGCTTAATTTCAACCTCCAACGTATATTGAATGAATATTTTTTTTTATTTTATATTCACTAAAATATACGTCTTTGTAACCCCATGGTATCAATCACTTTTGCAGAAATCTCTTCTACAGAATAGTTAGTAGTATTTAAGTAATTGATTTTATTCTGCCTAAATAACGCTTCCACTTCAGCAATTTCAATTCGGCACTGCCGAATAGAGGCATAGCGGCTATTTTCACGACGTTCTTCACGGATTGCGGCTAACCGCTCTGGGCTAATGGTCAAACCAAATAATTTGTGGGTATACGGGCGTAGTGCTACTGGCAGCTGCAAGTTATCCATATCATCTGCGGTGAATGGGTAGTTTGCTGCTTGAATACCAAATTGCATGGCTAAATAAAGGCTGGTGGGTGTTTTACCACAGCGGGAAACGCCAATTAAAATCACTTGAGCCTGGTCAAGATTTCTTAGAGAGATACCATCGTCGTGAGCCAGTGTGTATTCAATTGCAGCAATGCGTGCATCGTATTGATTCATATTCTGCATAGATAAACCGTGGGTTCGATTCAGTTTAGGCTCAGGCTCCAGACCAACTTCCTTTTGAATTGGTGCAACAAGGCTTTGCACGATATCTTGGCAAAACCCAGAGCTTTGGGTGATTATTTGTTTAACCTCAGGGGAGATGATGGAATAGAACACCAAAGGGCGAATTTGTGTTTCTGTATAAAGTGCGTCTATTTTTTGTTTGATTTCTTCTGCACGGGTCGGTGTAGTGACAAACGGTAAGGTATAAGAGGTAAATGAAAGGGGGAATTGAGAGAGCACAGCATGCCCTAAAGTTTCAGCTGTAATCGCTGTACCATCAGAAATAAAGAAAACAGTGCGTTGAACTTGGCTGGCCATTGTATTCATTGCTCCTAATTCGGTCATTGTTATTAGTCTCTTATTGTATTTATCACTGGTTATCGAGAGATATTATCTTTGTTTAAAGTTTAAAAATTAGTTTATAGGGGGAAGTATAGCCATTTTTTGAACGATTTTTAGAACAAAAAAGTTTTCTTAATTGATGGAACGATTCACCTGTCCATCTTCTCATAGCGTCTGTGCTAGTCTATTTCACGAGGCGATATTTCGCCAACGAGATTTTTTACGATTTGTACTCTGTCACTAAATTGCTATAAAAGGATCGCTTTCAATGTCCACAAATGGCCTCACTCCGTGTAATGTACTTTGGTATAACCAATTAGGGATGAATGATGTTGACCGTGTGGGAGGTAAAAATGCCTCTCTCGGTGAAATGATCACTAACTTATCTGATCTGGGTGTATCCGTACCTAACGGTTTCGCGACAACCGCACAGGCGTTTAATGATTTTCTGGAGCAGAGCGGTGTAAATCAGCGCATTTACAACCTGCTAGATGAAACGGATATTGATGATGTGAACCAACTGGCTGTAGCAGGTGCTCAGATTCGTCAATGGGTGATTGATACCCCACTGACGAAGGAGTTGGAACAAGATATTCGTGATGCGTTTGCTCAGCTTTCTGAAGGTGAAGCGGAAGCTTCATTTGCTGTGCGTTCGTCTGCGACAGCAGAAGATATGCCAGATGCTTCATTTGCAGGGCAACAAGAAACATTCTTAAACGTTCAAGGTATTGATGCGGTTTTAGTTGCGATTAAACACGTATTCGCCTCTTTATTTAATGACCGTGCAATTTCATATCGTGTGCACCAAGGCTATGACCACCGTGGTGTGGCATTATCTGCGGGTGTACAAAGAATGGTTCGCTCTGATTTAGCATCATCGGGTGTGATGTTCACCATTGATACCGAATCTGGTTTTGATCAGGTTGTTTTCATCACTTCAGCTTATGGTTTAGGTGAGATGGTGGTGCAAGGTGCGGTGAATCCCGATGAGTTCTATGTTCACAAAGCAACATTGAAAAATAACCGCCCTGCAATTGTGCGCCGTACCCTTGGCTCTAAAAAATTACAAATGGTGTATGCCAACAGTAAAGAGCACGGCAAACAAGTGCAAATTGAAGATGTACCAGAAGCGTTACGCAATCGTTTCTCTTTGACAGATCTTGAGGTTGAAGAACTGGCTCGCCAAGCATTGCAGATTGAAAAACATTACGGTCGCCCAATGGATATTGAGTGGGCAAAAGATGGCCATAATGGGCGTCTGTATATTGTTCAAGCAAGGCCAGAAACTGTACGTTCTAATCAGCAAGTAATGGAACGTTATCAGTTAAAACAGCAAGGTCAAGTGCTGGTGGAAGGGCGTGCCATTGGTCATCGTATTGGCGCTGGTAAAGTGAAAGTTATCCATAACCTCAACGAAATGGATAGAATTCAGCCGGGTGATGTGCTGGTCACTGACATGACAGACCCTGACTGGGAACCTATCATGAAAAAAGCGGCTGCGATTGTCACCAACCGTGGTGGGCGTACATGTCACGCAGCAATTATTGCTCGTGAACTGGGTATTCCTGCGGTAGTAGGCTGTGGCGATGCAACAGAGCGCTTACAAGAAGGCCAAAATGTGACGGTTTCTTGTGCTGAAGGCGATACAGGTTTTGTGTATGACGGTGAGTTAGCATTTGAAATTCACAGCTCAGAAGTGAGTGATATGCCGGATCTGAACGTCAAAATTATGATGAACGTAGGTAACCCTGACCGTGCATTTGATTTTGCCTGTTTACCAAACGAAGGTGTGGGTTTAGCGCGTCTGGAATTTATCATTAACCGTATGATTGGAGTTCACCCAAGAGCACTGCTGGAATTTGATAAACAATCGCCTGAATTACAAGCTGAAATTCGTGAAATGATGGCAGGTTATGAAGACCCGATTGAGTTTTATATCGGCAAATTAACTGAAGGGATCTCAACGTTAGCGGCTGCATTCTGGCCAAAACGGGTGATTGTTCGCTTATCTGACTTTAAATCTAATGAATACGCTAACTTAGTCGGTGGCGATATTTATGAGCCAGAAGAAGAAAACCCAATGTTAGGTTTCCGTGGGGCTGGGCGCTACGTATCTGATAGCTTCCGCGCATGTTTTGCGTTGGAATGTGAGGCAGTTAAGCGTGTGCGTAACACTATGGGCTTAACTAACGTTGAAGTGATGATCCCGTTTGTGCGTACTGTTGCACAAGCTGAGTCTGTCATTGCAGAGCTGGCGAAGCATGATTTAAGGCGTGGTGAGAACGGTTTAAAAGTGATTATGATGTGTGAAATTCCATCAAACGCACTGTTAGCCGATCAATTCCTTGAACATTTTGATGGTTTCTCAATCGGCTCTAACGATATGACTCAGTTGACATTAGGCTTAGATAGGGATTCTGGCGTTGTTTCTGAATTATTTGATGAGCGCAACGATGCTGTTAAAGCGATGCTTTCTATGGCGATAAAAGCGGCGAAACGACAGAATAAATATGTGGGAATATGCGGCCAAGGGCCATCTGATCATCAAGACTTTGCTCAGTGGCTAGTTGACGAAGGTATTGATAGCTTATCATTGAACCCAGATACTGTGGTTCAAACGTGGCTAACAATCGCAGAAAACCAATAGCAAAAACTATTCATTAATAGAAAAGGCCGATTAGGGAATACTTAATCGGCCTTTTTACCAATTTGTAATTCCTATTATTGCAATTGGTAATAATAATGGCTTAATAAGATAGATATAAAGGAGACGCGAATGATTATGCATTTAATATGTCATGTATATTCTAAATTAACGTGAATTATTACACATAATAGGTGTAATAATGCGTGGTGATGAGTTAATCATTAACGTGATTAATTAAAAAAGAAAGAGTAGAACATAATACGAAGGGAGTATATTTACTTATTTTAAATAAATTGAAAGTTGACTTCAATCAATGTTTATAAACTGATGATTTAATTTGGATGTGAATATTATTCATATTGAATATTTAGGCAAAAAAAAAGCCTATCATGGGCTGACAGGCAAAGACTACACACAGCAATTCGGTTATATCATTACGCTTATAAGGGGTCAGCATAGTGATTGGATTCATTTGATTCAATGACAGGATAATAAACTAATTAAATTACCCAATCATTAAGAACACTCTCAATATTAATATTAGCTATTGTTACGTAAAGAGAAATATTCAATGGTTTTATGTTAACATAAATTAAGCTGAATACTAACATTAGAATGTTAAATATTGTTTCTAAATATTAATGAGAATGAACCCGTTAATGAAACAGACATGCATTCAATAAACATATCTGTTTCGGTTAATAAAACTATTTCTTAATCAAGAACTCTTCTTCAAGAAATTTTTCAGTTTCGCTTAAGTCTTCGCTTGGGAGTGCGACTTCGTTCATCCAAGCTTTTAATAAGCTGTATGAAACCGCTAAAACAACAGGGCCAATAAACAGGCCTATCATACCAAATGATAAAATTCCGCCGATGACGCCGACAAGAATAAGTACCATCGGTAAGTCAGCGCCCATCTTAATCAACCATGGTCGTAGTACCCCATCCATAGTCGCAACAACAGCAGCCCAAACAGCCAAGATAATGCCCCACGTAGTGTCGCCAGTCCAAAATAACCATAATACTGAAGGGATCATAATTAATAATGGCCCTAATTGGGCGACGCAGCAGATAAACAGCAATACCGTTAGAATAGCGGCGTAACTAATGCCTGAGAGTGCAAGACCAACGCCACCCACAATCGCTTGGATCAGTGCGGTTACCACCACTCCAAGTGCAACTGCGCGGATGGATTGAGCGGCTAAGACAACAGCCGCATCACCTCGGATCCCCGCTAAGCGAACCGCAAAGTGGCGAATGCCTAGCATCACTGATTCGCCTTTTAGATATAACAGGCCACTGAAGAGAAGCATCAACATTAAGTGGAAAATAAAACGCCCAGCACTAATTGCTTGTGTCGCAAACCAACCAGCTGCCTGCCCAAAATAAGGTTGAATTTTAGCCAGAAGAGCATTACCGCCACTGGCAACAAGACTATGCCATGCGTAATAAATCTTTTCACCGACCATAGGGATTGTGTTTAGCCACTCTAAATCGGGTAATGTGAGACTAGATGGCGATTTTGCCAGCTCAATGAGCGGGGAGCTATTTTCAATGATGCTGCCGATTAAGATACCCAGGGGGATCACAAACAACAGTAAAATGAGAAGAACCATGACTAAGGCAGCAAGCCATCTTTTATGCCATAGGCGTGCCTCGAGGCGTAATAGTAGCGGCCAAGTCGCAATGACCATCATTCCTGCCCAAACAAAACCAAGAATAAAGGGATTAAGTACCCAAAAGCAGGCCGCTATCATTAAAACGATGGATAGCAGCCCGAAAATAAGTTTGGGAAGATCCAAACGTTTTTGCGATTTTTCCATTAATGATTGATCCTTAACAAATGAAAATTCTGCATGTGTCGGGTTTTTTAAGGCGAAAATAACGTAATTATTTTTCACGGTTAAAAAAAACAATATTGTGATATGGTTCATGATGACAATGTCATCAGCGGCTGTACTGTCTTTACAGGCTGTGAACTCAGCTTTTCATAAACCTAAGACACTATTGTGCAACTTAAAATAAAGATAGTACATAACGAGTAATGCGAACACTAAACAACAAGAGTCATCGTTAATAATGATCCCGCGTATATCAGAAGCACCTCATCTCAGCCAACTCGTCATCACGTTCTTGCATGAGCTACAAGAACACGGTTTTACGGGTGATACTGGCACCAGTTATGCAGAAAGATTATCCATGGCGACAGACAACAGTATTTATCAGTTGTTGCCCCAAGCCGTTGTTTTTCCACGCTCCAGTGCTGACGTGCAAATTATTACACGCGTTGCAGGGCAAGAAAAATACCGTGAGCTCACTTTCACCCCTCGTGGCGGCGGTACGGGAACAAACGGACAATCCTTAACGGAAGGGATTGTGGTGGATATGTCCCGCTATATGAACCGTATTTTAGAAATTAACCCAGAGCAGGGTTGGGTGAAAGTTGAAGCGGGGGTCATAAAAGACCAGCTTAATCAATTTCTAAAACCATACGGCTATTTTTTCTCGCCTGAATTATCGACCAGTAACCGCGCCACATTAGGTGGGATGATTAATACAGATGCGTCGGGCCAAGGCTCGCTGGTGTACGGCAAAACTTCTGACCACGTATTAGGCGTTAAGGCCATGGTATTGGGAGGTGAATGCCTCGATACACGGGCTATGCCTATTGCACTCGCCCAAACGATTGCGTCTGAAGATTCAGTAGTCGGGCGTATCTATAAAACAGTATTAGAGCGCTGCCTTGAGCAACGTCCGTTAATTGAAGCGAAATTTCCCAAGCTTAACCGCTTTTTAACAGGCTATGATTTACGCCATGTGTTTAATGATGAATTAACAGAGTTTGACCTCACGCGTATTTTAACGGGTTCAGAAGGCTCCCTTGCCTTTATCACAGAAGCGACATTGGATATTACGCCTCTCCCTAAAGTACGTCGCTTAGTCAACGTAAAATATGACTCGTTTGAGTCTGCTTTGCGTAATGCGCCTTTTATGGTGCAGGCCAAAGCGTTATCTGTTGAAACGGTTGATTCAAAGGTGCTTAACCTTGCAAAAGAAGACATCGTTTGGCATTCCGTTAAAGCCTTAATTACAGATGTGCCAAACAAAGAAATGTTAGGGTTAAACATCGTTGAATTTAGCGGCGACGATGAAGATGAAATCAATCAATTGACTGAAAGCCTATGCCAACGCTTAGATGAATTAATGGCAAGCAATCAAGCAGGCGTGATTGGCTACCAAACCTGTCATGATCTTGAAGATATCACTCGCATTTATAATATGCGCAAAAAAGCGGTTGGGTTACTGGGGAACAGCAAAGGGGCCGCTAAGCCCATTCCATTTGTTGAAGATACATGTGTTCCACCTGAGCATCTTGCGGATTATATTGTTGAATTCAGGGCGTTGCTGGATAACCATAAACTCAACTATGGTATGTTTGGTCATGTGGATGCAGGGGTTCTACATGTGCGCCCTGCGTTGGATATGTGCGATCCACAGCAAGAAGTATTAATGAAACAAATTTCTGATGAAATTGTTGCATTAACAGCGAAATACGGTGGGCTTCTTTGGGGGGAGCATGGCAAAGGCTTCCGCGCGGAGTATAGCCCTGAGTTCTTTGGTGACATGCTGTACGGTGAATTACGTAATATTAAAGCGGCATTTGACCCTGACAACCGTTTGAACCCGGGCAAAATATGCCCACCTGCGGGTTTAGATGCGCCAATGAAACAAGTTGATGGCATCAAACGCGGCACTTACGATCGTCAAATCCCTGTGCAGATGCGCCAAGAGTTCCGTGGTGCTATGGATTGTAATGGTAATGGGCTCTGTTTTAACTTTGATGTAAAAAGCCCAATGTGCCCATCGATGAAAATCAGCGGTCAGCGTATTCATTCACCAAAAGGGCGTGCGACGTTAGTGCGTGAATGGCTAAGATTACTTGCAGAGCAAGGTGTGACACCTGAGCACCTTGAGAAAGGTATCACGCAGAGCCAACCATCTTTACGTGGACTGATTGATAAAACACGCAACACGTGGCGAGCTAAGCTAGGGGATTATGACTTCTCCCATGAAGTGAAAGCCTCGATGTCAGGGTGTTTGGCGTGTAAGGCGTGTTCAACGCAGTGCCCAATTAAAATTGATGTGCCATCGTTTAGAGCGAAATTTTTAGCGTTATATCACGGGCGCTATTTGCGCCCAGTTCGTGACCATATCGTCGCGAATGTGGAAGCCAGCGCGCCGTTGCTATCAAAAGTGCCGGGTGTTTTTAACTTTTTCTTGCGTCAAAACATCGTGCAAAAATTAAGTGAACGCACTATTGGTATGGTGGATTTACCGCTGTTTTCGCAACCCACCTTAAAACAAGAGCTTTCAGGCCATGCGGCGGTTGCCGTAACGTTAGAGCAACTTGAAGGAATGAGCGCTGGGCAACGGGAAAACTATGTTTTGGTGGTGCAAGACCCTTTTACCAGTTATTACGATGCAAAAGTGGTTGCGGATTTCGTGCGATTAATCGAAAAATTAGGTTATAAACCTGTTTTACTGCCTTTTTCCCCAAATGGTAAAGCACAACATATTAAAGGTTTTCTGGCTAAATTTGCGAAAACAGCCCGTAAAACGGCAGATTTCTTAAATCGTGTGGCAAAGCTGCAATTGCCAATGGTGGGCGTCGACCCTGCGTTAGTTTTGTGTTATCGCGATGAATATCATGAAATTTTAGGTAAAGACCAGTGCCAATTTACGGTAATGTTGGCGCATGAATGGTTAATTACTTTGCCTGAACCACAAATTGCACAAACAAGTGCAGCACAGCCATGGTACTTTTTCGGGCATTGTACCGAGTCGACAGCACTGCCAAACAGTGCGAATCAATGGGCATCTTTATTTGCTCGCTTTGGTCAGCAGCTTAACAATGTGAGTGTGGGCTGTTGTGGAATGGCAGGGACTTATGGGCACGAGGTTGCAAACCTTGAAAACTCAAAAGGAATTTATAACTTATCTTGGAAAGGGGCGATGTCGTCACTGCCAAAAGAGCGTTGTTTAAGTTCAGGTTACTCTTGCCGCAGCCAAGTAAAACGCATGGAAAATACGTTAATAAAACACCCGATTCAAGCTTTGTTGGAGATTGTTTAATGATTTGGAAACGTCAATTTGATTTAGCACAATTAGCTGAAATGTCAAAAACTTGCATGCTAGGGCACATTGGTATCGAAATCACCAAAGTCGGTGACGATTATATGGAAGGCACGATGCCGGTGGATGAACGAACAAAGCAGCCTTTTGGGTTGCTGCATGGTGGTGCATCCGTGGTATTGGCTGAATCATTAGGATCTATCGCAGGTTATATGTGCACCGAAGGTGAACAGCGTGTGGTCGGTGTTGAAATTAATGCGAACCATGTTCGTGCAGCGCGTTCAGGTATTGTACGTGGCGTTTGCAAGCCCATCCATCTCGGCCGGCGTCAGCAAGTCTGGAACATTGAAATTTTCAATGAGCAAGGCAAGTTGTGTTGCACATCACGTCTGACAACCGCCGTTTTATTTGAATAACTCCTTTCTTTGTCTACCTCGTTTTCGGGAAAATATCTCGAAAACGAGTTGTTGTTTTTATTAATTGCCCCCATCTACATATTCAGATGAATGCATTTTCATTTTTATCAAATAAATTAAGTTGTATAATAAATGCATCTTTATTAATTTGTGTCATTTTTGTGTATTTATTAGTACAAAATTAAATAAAAAATGTAACTCTATTTATTCGTTATTTTTCATTGTTTTAGATGGTTTTCTGGTTTCTTTTGTTCAATAAATGACCTTGGTTTGAGTAAAAAAAGTACTAAAATAGCTATAACCTCTTAAAACAAATGGTTGAAGTAGCATAGGTAATCATTACCATAGGGTAGACAGAGTTAATCTCCTGATAACAGGCTGAAAAGCCATAAGAAATGTGGGGTCAATATGACTGACGGTGTAGAGACATTTTCATTTGATGAAAACAATTGGCAGGGAGTTAGCCTGACACAAAGCGCTGCAAAACAAATCAAAAAATTGATGGTGCAAAACCCAAACACCAAAGGGCTTTCACTCGGCGTTAAACAGTCTGGCTGCGCGGGCTTCGGTTATGTATTTGAAATGATCGAAAACCCAACCGACAACCACCTGTTATTTGAACTCGATGGGGCACACCTTTATGTGCCAAAAGAAGCAATGCCATTTATTGATGGCACAGTCGTTGATTACGTCCAAGAAGGGCTGAATCAAATTTTCAAATTCAATAACCCGAAAGCCCAACATGCCTGTGGGTGTGGTGAAAGCTTCGGCGTTTAACATGTGAAGTCAGATTATGTCACAGAGCAATGTAGAAGTTGGCGATGATGTTCAAAGCTGGCTTGATGACCAGCGTTATAAAGAGGGCTTCTTTACGGAAGTCGCAACAGATGAAATGGCAAAAGGGATCAACGAAGATGTTGTCCGCGCTATTTCAGCGAAACGTAATGAGCCTGAGTGGATGTTACAATTCCGCCTTGATGCCTTTAATCATTGGAAAGGCATGGAAGAGCCACATTGGCTCAAAGCCCAATATCCAAATCTTGATTATCAGGATTACAGCTATTATTCCGCGCCATCTTGTGGCTCGTGTGATGATACCTGTGGTTCACAATCTGGGGCAACCCAAGCAACAGGCGTTGCTGAAACCAATAATTACTTAACGGCGGAAGTCGAAGAAGCGTTTAACCAACTAGGTGTGCCTGTTCGTGAAGGTAAAGCCGTTGCCGTTGATGCCATTTTTGACTCCGTGTCAGTGTCGACCACATACCGTGAAGACCTTGCGAAACACGGCGTGATTTTCTGCTCATTTAGCGAAGCTATCCAGGAATACCCTGAATTGGTTCAGAAATACTTGGGCAGTGTCGTTTCAAGCCACGATAACTTTTTCGCAGCGTTAAATGCGGCGGTCGCTTCTGATGGCACCTTTGTGTACATTCCGAAAGGGGTACATTGCCCAATGGAGCTTTCCACTTATTTTCGCATTAACGCCGCTAAAACAGGGCAGTTTGAACGCACTATTTTGATTGCGGACGAGGGTAGTTACGTCAGTTATATCGAAGGGTGTTCAGCGCCCGTTCGTGATAGCTACCAGCTACATGCCGCCGTTGTTGAAGTCATTATCCACAAAGATGCTGAGGTTAAATACTCCACTGTCCAAAACTGGTTCTCCGGTGGGGATAGCGAAGAAGGCGGGATCTTAAACTTCGTGACTAAGCGTGCATTGTGTGAAGGCGAAAATTCCAAAATGTCGTGGACGCAGTCTGAAACAGGCTCCGCGATCACGTGGAAATACCCAAGTGTGATCCTTAAAGGGGATAACTCAGCTGGTGAGTTCTTCTCTGTGGCACTGACCAACGGTAACCAGCAAGCAGATACCGGTACTAAGATGATTCATATCGGGAAAAATACCCGTTCAACGATTATCTCAAAAGGGATTTCTGCGGGTAAGAGCCAAAACAGCTACCGTGGTTTAGTCAAAATTCTGCCAAGCGCCCAAAACGCGCGTAACTTCACGCAGTGTGATTCCATGTTAATTGGTACACAGTGTGGCGCGCATACTTTCCCTTATGTGGAAGTTAAAAATAATACGGCACAGCTTGAGCACGAAGCCACAACATCACGTATTGGTGAAGACCAGCTGTTTTACTGCTTACAACGTGGAATTAGTGAAGATGATGCTATCTCCATGATTGTAAATGGTTTCTGTAAAGATGTGTTCTCGGAGCTTCCTTTAGAGTTTGCTGTAGAAGCACAAAAATTGCTGGCGATCAGCTTAGAACACAGCGTTGGCTGATCCTTATCGAGTTTATTTGCGCGTAAGCGCTAAAGGCATGTAAATATGTTAAGTGTTAAAGATTTACACGTGAGTGTAGAAGGTAATGAGATTTTAAAAGGGTTATCTCTGGAAGTGAAGCCAGGGGAAGTTCACGCTATCATGGGCCCAAATGGTTCAGGTAAAAGTACATTATCAGCAACACTTGCGGGTCGCGAAGAATATGAAATTGATAGCGGTTCAGTGACCTTTAAAGGCAAGAATCTATTTGAATTAGATCCAGAAGAACGAGCGGGCGAAGGTGTTTTCTTAGCATTTCAATACCCAGTCGAAATTCCTGGTGTGAGTAATCAATTTTTCTTACAAACAGCGGTTAATGCAGTGCGTGAATATCGTCAGCAAGACGCATTAGACCGCTTTGATTTCCAAGATTTTATTGAGGATAAAATTAAATTGTTGGAAATGCCAGAGGATTTATTAGCACGCTCAGTTAACGTCGGTTTCTCCGGCGGTGAGAAAAAGCGTAATGATATCCTGCAGATGGCAGCGCTAGAACCACAACTTTGCATTCTTGATGAAACAGACTCAGGTCTGGATATTGATGCTCTGAAAATTGTGTCGAACGGTGTGAATTCACTGCGTTCTCCTGAGCGTTCATTCATTATTGTGACACACTATCAACGCATTTTAGATTATGTAAAACCTGACTTTGTCCACGTTTTATATCAAGGGAAAATCATCAAATCAGGTGATTTCAGTTTAGCGAAAAAACTGGAGGAGCAGGGTTATGGCTGGCTTATTGACCAACAGTGAAAGAGCACAAAAGCGTGCTGAAGTTGCTGCGCTCAATGAGCAAGCAATGTCACGCTTTGCAACGCTGTTTGAACAACGCTTAGGCGAAAATTCCCAGCATGCAAAAAACCATTGGGAGCAGGCTAAACAAGTCGGCTTACCTGCATTTCGTCATGAAGATTGGCATTACACGCCACTAAAAAGCGTATTAAATACACATTACCATTTTAGTGATGCAGATGCTGTCGCGAGCGAATGTGAAAAGTTAGCTTTACCGATTGATGCTTATCGTATTGTATTAATTGATGGGCGCTATAGTTCAGCGCTGAGTTCTATTGATGTCGGGCCATTCCAAGTGTCTCTGCTCGATAATCAAGATTTACTGCCTGCGCCTGTCAATAGCGAAATCTTTTTGCATTTAACGGAAAGCTTGGCGGTGCAACCGTTAGTTATCCACTTAGCAGCAAATAAAGTAGCAGAAAAGCCGTTGTATTTACTGAATATTTCGAGTGGCAAAAATGATGAGCAGGCGATGAATATCAGCCAATATCGTTATCATTTAACCTTAGATACCAACAGTAAAGCACAGGTCATTGAGCACTTTGTTAGTTTAAATGGCCAAGCGCATATGACGGGAAGCCGTTTAACCGCAGAAGTGGGTGATAACGCAGACTTTAGCCACTTCAAATTGAATGTGGAAAATTCACAGGCGCAACATTTTGCCCATAACGACATCGTAGTTGGACGTGATAGCCGCGTTAAAAGCACCAGTTTCTTATTAGGTGCTGGCTTAACACGTAACCACACAAGTGCTCGTCTTGATGGTGAAAATACCGAGCTTGAGCTTAACAGTTTACTGTTACCAAAAGACAACGAAACTGCGGATACGCGGACGTATTTAGAGCATAACAACAGTTTCTGTAACAGCCGTCAATTGCATAAAGTGATTGCGATGGACAGCAGTAAAGCGGTGTTTAATGGGATGATCAAAGTTGCCCCAAATGCACTGAAAACTGATGGACAAATGACGAACAATACCCTGTTGCTCGGTGATAAAGCTGAAATCGATACGAAGCCACAGCTTGAGATTTATGCAGACGATGTGAAATGTGGTCATGGTGCGACAGTGGGTCGAATCGATGATGAACAATTGTTTTATCTGCGCTCAAGAGGAATTGATGGCAAAGCAGCTAAGCATATGATCATCATCGCGTTTGCCGCAGAATTGACAGAGTCTATTGAGTCGGAAGAGTTAAAGCACGCTGTGATGGCAAACATCCGCCAGCGCTTAGCGGAGGTTTAATCCCATGTCGTTTGATGTTGCGTTAGTCAGGCAGGATTTTCCTGCCTTATCACAATCAGTGAATAACCATCCACTTGTCTATTTAGACAGTGCAGCGAGTGCGCAAAAACCGTTGCAAGTTATCGAGCGCGAGAGTGAATTTACGTTACATCAGTATGCCGCGGTTCACCGTGGCATTCACACACTCAGTGCCAATGCGACAACCATGATGGAAGAAGTGCGCCAAAAGGCGGCGGATTTCATCAATGCAGGTTCAAACGAAGAAATCGTTTTTGTGAAAGGTACCACTGAAGGGATTAACCTCGTTGCGAATAGCTACGGGCGCAAACATCTCTTTGAAGGCGATAATATCGTCATTACTGAGATGGAGCACCATGCCAATATCGTTCCTTGGTTTTTATTAGCCGAAGAAATTGGTTTTGAAGTCCGCGTGATCCCTATCTCAGATGATGGAACATTGCAGCTAGATAAACTCAATGAATTGATCGATACACGAACACGCTTATTGAGTTTTACGCATATTTCGAACGTGCTAGGCACTGTCAATCCAGCCAAAAAGATTATCCAACAAGCACGTGATATTGCTTCGCAAAAAGGCAGTGAGCTGGCAATTTTGGTGGATGGCGCGCAAGGTGCGATGCATCAACAGGTTGATGTACAGGACCTGGACTGCGATTTTTATGTGTTCTCTGGGCACAAATTATACGGGCCAACGGGTATTGGTATTCTGTTCGGCAAAAAGGCTGTCTTAGATGTGATGCCACCATGGGAAGGCGGCGGGGCGATGATCCGCCAAGTTAGCCTAACTAAGGGAATTACCTTTGCAGATGCGCCTTGGCGTTTTGAAGCGGGTACGCCAAATGTGAGTGCAATTATTGGGTTAGGCGCCGCATTTGACTATTTGACTGCATTAAATTTACGCGATGTCTTTGCTTATGAAGCGCAAATCATGGCGTATGCATCGCAAAAGCTTAAAGAGATTCCGTCCATTAGGTTATACGGTAACGACCAACGTGAAGGTGTTTTGGCGTTTAATCTTGGCGAGCACCATGCCTATGACGTTGGGTCTTTTTTGGATAGATATGGCATTGCTATCCGAACAGGGCACCACTGTGCTTTACCTTTGATGGAGCATTACCATGTTCCTGCTATGTGCCGCGCTTCGGTGGGAATTTATACCACTAAAGAAGATATTGATGCGTTATTCAATGCGTTACAGCGCATTAAAAAATTGTTAGGCTAAGCACAAAGAATTAAGTGAATGGTAAAGGAAGTGAGTATGCCTGCATTACCCGATGAAAATAAATTATTACGTAATTTTGCACGTTGCCAAGATTGGGAAGAGCGTTATTTGTATATGATTGAGCTAGGTGGGCGTTTGCCTGAGCTTAATGAAACACAAAAAAGTGATAGCAATCTAATTGCGGGTTGTCAAAGCCAAGTTTGGATTGATATGCAGCTACAATCTGATGGCACAATTACCTTTGCAGGGGATAGTGATGCTGCAATCGTTAAAGGGTTAGTGGCGATTGTTATTATTCTTTTTCAAGGTAAAACACCGCAGCAAATTTTAGCGTTAGATGTAAAATCCTTTTTTGAGCAATTAGCGTTAGAACAACATTTAACCCCTTCACGAACCCAAGGGTTGAATGCCATGATCCGTACCATCTTAGCCCGTGCAAACGAGTTAGTTTAGTTTTACCGAGGGAGCAACTCCGTTCCCTCATCTCATTTTTTCTCTTAACACCCCACCAAATCTAACATTCATTAAAATGCAATCATCGTATAAAGATTTGCTCAATAATATTCGTTAACTAAAATATTCATTAAGTATTAAAGATATTAAGAATAGTTGCTATTATGAGCAATAATCATTGCGTTATTGTAATTACACTATTTTGGAGTCGGTATGAAAAGAGTTTTAACGGTGGCAAGTTTGTTTGTCATGAGTGCATTATTAGCGCCAGCTCAGGCAAAAGAGTACCCATTACCTGATAGTAACACCCGATTAATCGGGGAAAATTACACCTATATCGTGCCTAATGATGGTCGCCCCCTTGAAGCGATTGCCAGTGAACATGAAATTGGCTTATTAGGGATGCTTGAGGCAAACCCAGGTACTGACCCTTATTTGCCAGAAGCGGGTAAAGCGCTCATTATTCCTGCACAAATGTTGCTGCCATCAACGCCAAGAACAGGCATAGTGATTAATTTGGCCGAGTTACGTTTATATTATTACCCTGCAAACAGCGATAATGTCGTTGTATATCCAATTGGCATTGGCCAATTAGGCCGTGATACACCTGAAATGGTCACATCAGTTAGCCAGTCGATTAAAGACCCAACATGGACACCCACTGCAAATATTCGTAAAAATTATGCAAAAGAAGGGATTACATTACCTGCAGTCGTGCCAGCAGGGCCTGAAAATCCAATGGGGTTGTACGCCTTACGTTTGGCTCACGGTCGTGGTGAATATCTAATTCATGGTACCAATGCGGACTTCGGAATTGGAATGCGCGTAAGTTCTGGTTGTATTCGTTTACGTCCTGATGATATTGAGGCGCTGTTTAAAACGGTTCCAAAAGGAACTCGCGTTCAAGTTATTGACCAAGCAGTAAAATATTCTAAAGAGGCGGATGGGAGTTATTATATTGAAGTGCATCAGCCATTATCTCGCTCAAACAATGATGATCCGCAAACGATGCCAATCAAACTCTCTGACGATTTTAAGCGCTTTCTTGAAAATGAAGGGATAGATAAGGCTTTGGTCCAAAAAGAGCTTGCAAGGCGTTCTGGGATGCCTGTACGTATAAATAATGATCAGGGTACTAATGAGCCAGCGCATGAAAACCAATATGAAGGGTTAACACCGATTGAGCCGTTCACCATTTCACAGCCAGGCCCGATTTATGATGGCAAAATCGGCGCATTACTACCTGCCAAATACCGTTCCTCACTAGCTGTGCAATAACCAGCACAAAAAATAAGGGCCTATTTTCATAGGCCCTCATAAATACTATCAGCTTCTAAAAAAGCATCGTTTCAACTAGATAACGACCAAATCGAACTTATTTTTTGTAAGTACGAACTTGGTTGTCCAGACGTTGGTTAGCACGTGCTGCTTCTTCTTGAGCTGTCTGAACATCAGAACGCAGTGACTGAACGTCGTTGCTCAGTTGATCAACTTTACCATTCAGAGTTTGCACGTCTGAAGAGAGTTTTTGCACGTCAGTGCTGTTAGAACAACCCGCTAGTAATGCTGAAGCTAATACGATAGAGCCCAGTAGAATTTTAGTACGAATCATTATTTTACCCTCTAGATTGATTATCTTGAAAATATAAAGAGCAAGTCACCAAATAATAGAGCCAAGACGATTATCTTTAAGCTTGCTATATCCCTTTAAAACAACCTAATGAAAATTAGGGTATGGCACTTACTAAGTCTTATGCTAGTACTTAATTTAAAGATTTGCTAGAAATACTTTACATTTAGTCGTAGGAAAAAGAAGAAAAATTTAAATTAAGATCAATGAAGGTTGTTATTTGAACAGCTAAAGGACATTTTGTGATATTACACTTAAATAGAGATAGGATATTTGCTAAAGAAATCTAAACGGACAAATAGTTAAGTCAAGATAGCATTTAATGTTAACTAAAAATAGAAAAAGCCGATAGCTGAATTAACCGCTATCGGCTTTTAAGCATTCTATAAAATATTAATTACAGAACGTGAACAGAAGAAGTATTGGTTGTACCACTTTGGACTAATGCACCAGAAACCATAACAACTGCATCGCCTTCAACCGCTAAACCACTTTCTAATGCAGCGCGTTTACCTTCACGGTAGAAGTCATCGGTAGAAGTGAAACCGCCAACAATCATTGGGATCACACCTTTTACTAACAGTAACTGGCGTGCAGTTTCTTCATTTGTGGTTAAGGCCAGGATTGGTGCTGTCGGGAAGTATTTACGAACAGATTTCGCTGATTTACCACCGTAAGTAGCAACAACAATCAGTGGAACGTCTAGTTTTTCAGACATTTCAACTGCACCACGGCATACCGCTTCAGTAACACGTAAGCGCTGGCTTGGTTTTTGGTTGTCGATACGAGTTGGCATCACACGGTCAGTACGCTCACAGATAGTTGCCATGATAGTGACAGCTTCTACGGGATATTTACCTTTCGCACTTTCACCTGACAACATAACTGCGTCAGTACCGTCTAAAATGGCGTTCGCCACGTCACCTGCTTCAGCACGAGTCGGGCGCGGGTTTTTGATCATTGAATCTAACATTTGTGTTGCAGTGATCACGACTTTGCGAGCCTTAACACATTTTTCAATCATCATTTTTTGCGCGAAGATAACTTCTTCGACTGGGATCTCAACACCTAAGTCACCACGAGCAACCATGATGCCGTCAGAGGCTTCTAAGATCTCATCAAAATTGTTTAAACCTTCTTGGTTTTCAATTTTAGAAATAATTTGGATGTTTTCGCCACCGTGTTTTTTCAGGTGAGCACGAATTTCTTCCACATCAGAGCGTTTACGGATGAAAGAAGCGGCAACGAAGTCCACACCTTGCTCACAACCGAAAACTAAGTCTTCTTTGTCTTTTTCTGCTAACGCAGGCAGACCGATAGAAACGCCAGGCAGGTTAACACCTTTTTTCTCACCAAGATCGCCATTGTTTAAGACTTCGCAAACCACTTCAGTAGCCGTGACATTGGTGACTTTCATACCAATAAGGCCATCATCAACTAAAACAGTGTTACCGACTTTTAGGTCAGCAGTTAAGCCAGGGTAAGTGACAGCAACTTTGTCTTTATTACCGACAACAGATGTGTCAGTGGTAAACGTAAAGGTTTGACCTGCAACGAGAGAAACATCGTTACCGCCTTCTAATTTCATGGTGCGGATTTCAGGGCCTTTAGTGTCCAGCAGGATAGCTGCTTGTTTACCAGTTTTTGCACAAACAGAGCGAAGATTTTTGATGCGTTGACCATGTTCTTCATAGTCACCGTGGGAGAAGTTCAGACGCATGACGTTCATGCCCGCATCTAACAGTTGGGTCAGTTTTTCTTCAGATTCGGTTTTTGGACCGATAGTACAAACAATTTTGGTTTTTTTCATGGCAGTCTATCTAAGGTTATAAAGGAAATCGGTATTGCCGCCGATGCTTAGTGCGCATGATAAAACTTGTTGCGCAACTCATTTATAAGAATAGGCGACAGTCTGGTGTTAAATTCATATTATCATAAAATTTGTCACAATTTGATTCTAATTATAGTGTAGTCGACAAACTTCATTAAAGCTAACGTACTGATTTATTGTTGGTGAAACCTTTCAGCCAACGGGAGTATTATAGACAACAAAAAACTGTGAGACAAATCAAATTTTACTAAATTGAATGAAGAGATAGCTAAGATCAATTATTCGGTTGATTTTAAGTGAGTTAAATTGTTGCGCAACAAAATAAGGCAAGTTGAAGTGACAATCAAGGAAAATATTGGGATATAAATGAAGATGTTAGAAAATGGTGCGTCCGAGTAGACTCGAACTACCGACCCCCACCATGTCAAGGTGGTGCTCTAACCAACTGAGCTACGGA